>JALNWO010000014.1 GCA_023230825.1 Acholeplasmataceae bacterium | reverse complement strand
TACACCGATTAATAAGACTATAAATAACCAAATTTGAATATCCATCATCTTGTTCATCTCCTATCTACGTTTCTATTCTACTTTAAAAAGACAATAAATACAAGCAATAAAAACGAAGAAATTATCCTTCGCTTCATTATTCTTAAAGCGTTATCTTAAGCATAAAAAAGTCTAACACGAGGTTAGACTTTTTGTTTCTCATAAATGGTAATTTGTTTTCGCCCATATGTTCGCGATTTATACAAAATAAGATCCCCAATTCGATCGGGCATGGGTTTCTTTTTTTCGGTTTCACAAACAACCATACCGTGATCAGCAACTAAGTCATTGACTTTTTCTAGTAGCTCCGCAAACGATGCAAACGTATATGGTGGATCTAAAAAAACGAGGTTAAACCGTGTTGATATCGTTGTTTTAATAAACTGTTGATAATCACGTTGTAATATGGTCACTTTATCCATGACACCTAATGTTTTCACATTGGTGAAAATCGTTTGGACTGCATCTTTATCAAAATCGATGGCATATAAATAACTCGCACCTCTTGATAAAGCTTCTAAACCGTATGCGCCTGAACCGGCAAATAAATCAAGGACAACACCATGAACATGGTTTTGCAGCAAGTTAAAAACAGCTTCACGAACAAAATCAGCGGTTTCTCTTGTTTTATCTGAAGGCACTCGCTTAAGCTTTAAGCTTCGGTAAGTCCCACCAATAATACGCACAATCAATCACCTTTTTTTATTCTTGTAATAATTGATCAACAGTTTGCCGATCTAAACGTTTAATGACAGCCACAATTAATTTAATCGTATTGAGGTAATCATCATAATGAATAATAGATGTATGTGAATGCATATAACGTGTTGGAATACAAATAGAAAGACCTAAAGCACCTTGATGAGCTAAATGCATGTTTCCAGCATCGGTTCTTCCACCAACGATAAAAGCTTCTTGGTAAGGAATTTTTTCTGCTTTGGCAACATCAATTACAAAGCGTCTAAAATAAGGATTAGGAATTAAACCTCCATCATAAAGTAAGATTTGGGGTCCTTTGCCTAATTCTTGTTCAGCTTTATCTCCACCAGGAACGTCGTTTGCTAAACCAACATCAACTGCAATCGCTACTTCAGGATGAGCGATATAACTCGATGTTTTCGCACCTCTTAAACCCACTTCTTCTTGAACAGTAAATGTTCCAAAGACTTGGTTTGGAGTTTGTTTAAGTTCACGCATAATCTCTAAAACGGCAGCACTACCGATCCGGTTATCCCATGCTTTAGACATTAAGTACTTTTCGTTACCTAAAACAGCAAATTCAGCTCTTGGAGTCACCATTTGTCCTGGTAAAACACCAATTTCAAGTGCCTCCTCTTGAGATGAAACACCGATATCTAAATACATTTGATCAATTGGAATCGCTTCTTTTCGTTTGTCCATCGGAATAATATGGGGTGGTTTAACGCCAGTTATTGCAGTAACGATCCCTTTTGGAGTGTGAATATCCCAAACTTGAGCGAGCATCACTTGTGAAAACCAACCGCCAAGAGTTTGGAATTTAACAAATCCGTCCTTAGTAATTTGGGTGACTAAAAGACCGATTTCATCCATATGACCCGCAACCATGACTTTGGGACCATTCTCACCTTTAATAGCAATCAGCGATCCTAAATTATCTGTCACAACTCGATCCGTTACCTCTTTAAGCTCTGCTTTTAAGTAGTCACGAACCGCTTTTTCTTGCCCTGGTACACCGGGCAACAAGGAAATTGTTTTGAGTAATTCGTATTCTTTTCTCATAAAAAAAACCCTTTCTTAAAGTTAGTTTTATTATATCATGAATGAAGGCATAAAAAAACCCTAGGAAGGTGTGAGAACGTGTTACGTTCAAGGGGGCATTAACTTAGCAATACTTTGGGATTCCGAAAGTTCGGCTTTCACACCTGTATCGTATAATACCCATTCAAAAGATTTGGGTTCCACGGCTGCTTCCTAGGTTTGCTTATAATCTACCATTGTTTAAGGAAATAGTCAAGCCTTTTGTGTCGACTTAATGGCTTCACTGCCGTTTTAAGCAATCTTTTGCTTGTATCTTTATTTATCATGTGATATAATATATTTGTACCCATTTGGGGTATTTTTTTTATCGATATCATTAAGAAAACCGCCAGTGCTTTGGCGGTTTTTTAATAAAAGACAGAAACGCGAATATATTTGCCGCGATAGGTCATTAATGTAAGTAACATATCACGAATCGCTTCTTCAATGATATAGTGGTTATTAATCGTTTTCATATCAATTCGGGCGGTAATATAATCCTCGTATTGTAAATCAGGTAATTCTAACATCGGGACTTCTTTTTGCATCCGCATAAAGTCTTCTCTATTTTTAAAGTAAACCATTAAAGATAAAATAATTGTTGTATCAATATGAAGTTCTTTTAAAAGGTCAGCTAGACGTTGGGCACGAGCGATAATGTATTCGGTCTGATGAAAGAAATGTTTTTCGTATAGTGTTTTTTCTGGATCTTTTTGTAAATCTAAAAAAGTTGAACTGTGATACTTTGTTTCTAAAAAAGTTTTAAATTTATGGGCGCGCTTTTTTCCTCGATGGTGAAACTCTGCGATAATGATGGTTTGTGTTTTTGAAAAACAGTAGGCAGTAATGACAAAACGGAAAAAATTTGCGTATACTAATATATCGTGTAAATGTTCTAAAAAAGTCTCGCGGTTAATTTTTAATTGATATTCACCATATAACGTCATTGTCTCGTTATAGACGAGTGGTTCAAATAAAGCATTTGCATAGACTTCTAACTGTTGTTCAACATCGTAATAATGATACGCATCATACGCAACGCGCTGATACAAGTTATAAAGTTCAACTCCCATAATAACTAAGGCAAAAACAAAAATACCTCCAGATAAACTATAACGTAATGCATCTTGAACATCAGAGGTGAGTAACAGATAAATGATAGGGGGGAATAAAGAAATACCAAAGGTTCGAAAAGTTGAAGTGAACCCTTTTTTATTAATAAAGTAAGCAAGCAAGAAAATAATTATGACAATATACAAGGTGAAAAAGTTGTACCAGCTAAAATTATCTAATGTATTAGAAATATAATTGATCTCGTGGATAAAGACAAAAACACCTGTGAAATAAAGTAAAATCATTGTTATTTGTCGAGCTTGTAAATACCATTTTTTAGTAAATAACTTTTTTTGTTGGGGTAAATGATAAAAGTTTTTCATCTCTTTACGGTACTCATAAAAAGGCCAGTATGAACCGCCTAAACTAATGTTAATTGGTAAGACATTTTCATCTTTCATTTTCGTTTCTAACATCCGTTCAAAAAAGGAAAGGGGGTTCATAATAAATAAAAAGGTTCCAATAATAATAATGGGCAACTGATAATCAACAGGAATTAATAGTAAAACGCCTGATATTACTAACCCATAAATGCCAAAAACAAGAAATTTAGGAATCCCTGCGAAAATAAAGACACCAATATAAACAAAAAGGACGACCGCAACAACACTAAAAACGCCTTGGCCTTCAACATCAAAAAAAACCAATGCGAACGGTAATAAAAATAAAATTATAGCCGCGACAGTTAAGGCGGTAATCATTCTAAATTTCATAATTGTCCTCGACCTTATTATACAAAAAAAGAGCGGTCTTTACCACTCTTTTAACGATTAAGCATCTGTTTTTTCTAAGGCTTCAACTAATTCTGCTTTTCTCATTGTGCTATAACCTTCGATGTTTTTCGCTTTTGCAAGTTCTTTTAACTCAGCAACAAGCATTTGGCTATAGTTCACAGTTCCTTTAACTGCTTCAACTTTTTTAGGCTCAGCTTTTGGTGTTTCAACTTGTTTAGGTTCTTCCTTTGGCGCTTCAGCTTTCGCTTTCTTTGGTTCAGCTTTTGGTTTTACAACAGCTTGTTCAATCGTCTCACCATTTAAAGCTCTTTCAGCCAACTGGCAGTATACTTTAAAATCTTCAGGTTGATTCACAGCGATATCAGCTAACATTTTCCGGTTTACTTGAACATTTGCTAAGGTTAAACCGTGGATGAAGCGTGAATATTTCATTCCGTTTAATTTCGCTGCAGCATTGATTCTTGTAATCCAAAGTTTGCGGAAATCTCTTTTTCTTTGTTTCCGGTCACGGTATGAATAAGCGAGTGAACGCATCACTTGTTCATGAGCCGTACGATATAACGTTCTTTTCGAACCAAAATAGCCTTTAGATAATTTTAATACCTTTTTGCGTCGACGTCTTGTGACGGGTGAATTTTTTACTCTTGGCATGGTCTACTCCTCCTGTTAACGCATATTCGAAATGAGTGATTTAATTCGTTTTTCATCGGTTGGATGTACACTCGTTTCGCCTCGTAATTGTCTGTTTTGTTTGGTTGTTTTGGAAGCAGCTAAATGCCCTTTATATGCCCGTCCGCGCATTAATTTACCTGTTCCTGTTACTTTAATTCTTTTCTTTAAGCCACTATGTGTTTTATGTTTTGGCATGTTTGTCAATCCTTTCTACGTGTTGTTTGGGGCAATCATTGCGATCATGTTGCGTCCATCCATTTTTGGATGTGATTCAACAATCCCATTTTCGCCGATTGCTTCGATAAAGCGGACAATAACTTGACGGCCAACGTCTTGATGGGTTATCATCCGTCCAAAAAAGCGAATCGATACTTTCACTTTGTCACCTTTGCTTAAAAACTTGAGGGCATGTTTTAACTTGGTGTCAAAATCATGTTTGTCGATTGTTGGACTTAATCTAAGTTCTTTTATTTCAACGACGCGTTGGTTTTTCTTTGTTTCCCGCAAACGACGTTGTTGATCATAACGATATTTTGAATAATCCATTAGTTTAGCAACCATTGGACTTGAATCAGGGGAAACAACAACAAGGTCAAGATTTTTTTCTTCAGCCATCTTTAACGCTTCGTTGCGAGTAATAATACCGTGATTTTCACCTTCATCATCAATAAAACGGAGTTTTACGTTTGGAATATCGTCATTGACTAACTCCCTAGATCTTTTGTTCATGTTGGGTTTAATACTTTCACCTCCACTAGAAATAAGTTGGGTTGAAAAGAAAATGGGCCTCTAAGAGACCCACTCAAAATATCCATAAAAAATTTAATCATAAACTTTTTGTGGTGACTTTTTTGCCTATGTCCCTTGGGGCTCATCAGGCGAGAGGAATCTCTTCTTTTCACTAACCGTAATGATTATACTTGTTTCTTTGTCTAATGTCAAGATTTACCATTTCTTTTTCGTCTTAATGACGTGTTTAGCGTGTTTCGTGTAAGGTTTTATGCAAATACACCGTAAAAAGAAAGCTTAAGTACGTCAATTTATAAGTAACAAAAAAGGGTTCTGTAATAAATTCACTTTGAACGATTGGTATTAAATAAAGAAAGAACGATTCATTTGCCTGATAAAAAAGGTTAAAAAGCAAATAGACAAAAACGATGATAACTGCAACTGCTTTAAAACGTTCACGAACAATTGTTAAAATAAGCGTCATTAAAAACCATAGATCAAGCCAAAAATAAAGATATGTTTGCCAGTTTAGAACAAAACGGATTGTTGTTAATGTCATTAAACCAATTATCCATATCATCGTGATAAATAAGGCATACATACTAAGGATGATTGAATAAAAGACATATTTTCCAATCATAACTTTAAAGCGGCCAAAATAACTGATGTAAGGATTTAAGAACTTTTGATCATGATCCATCGTTAAAAATAAAACAAACATCGCATTAAAAACGGTAAACACTTGCAAAAACATTTGTTCAAAGTAAGTTTGATATGTTTTTGGATATAAAATCATCTCAGTTGTGTTCACATCAATCGTTAAAATAAGGATGATGATCCCAATGGCTAAAAGTTGATTGATAAATAAAACAAGATGCATCTTTTGGTTTAAATAACATTGCCCTAGTAAACGGATCATAAAATGACCAGCTGCGTTGCGAGGGTTTGTAAACGTTCTGGTTGATGTGTTGAAACGACAAAACTAAAACCAGCCTCTTTTTTCTTTTTAAGGACATCTAATAACTCGGTTATGCTTTTATCATCTAATCCCGATAGAGGTTCATCTAACACAACAAGATCAGGCTTACCTATTAAGGTCGTTAAAATTGCGAGTTTTTGTCTATTTCCTTTTGATAACTCACAAATCTTTTTAAATAGGGGTATTTGAAACAGATGTAAAAAGCCATCGTCAAAAGGATCACGTTTCACTTTTGCTAAAGTAAGCAAATAATGACTCACAACTGCCTCGTTTGGCAGTGCTGCAACTTCAGGCAAATAATTAATTTTTAAAGTTTTCTTTTTAATGATACCTGTATCTGGTTTTTTAAAACCTAAAATAAGTTCTAAAAGCGTTGTTTTTCCCGTTCCGTTTTTACCACTAATTAAAATAAAATCATGAGGTTTGATTGTTAATGTGAAAGCAGTTGCACAATAATGCTTCTTCGCTTCGTTAAGCTGTATTAAGGGCATAATGATAAATTAGTGGTCCTGAATTTTTTAAAATTTCAAAATCTTTAATATAAATGAAATAAGGCAACAGTTGGTGGCTGCCATCTTGAAACCAGATGACGACGGGACAAGCATTTAGTAGGGCATTTTGTTCGTCAATTAAAACGATAAGAGTTTGATTCTCGATATAAAACTCACTCGGTGTTACACCATCTACATAAATACTGTGGATAGACTGATTAAGTCCATTAAATTCAACTTTAATTTGTGCTAAACGGGATAAGAAAGAACCTGGCTTTTTTTCTCCTGATAAAGCTTGCCAATCTAAATGATTGGTTGATTCGTTTGGAGTAATTAAGCCGATAGAACCCAAATAAAAAGTATATTGATCGTTGTTGACTAAAACAATCGTTAAAAAGGCTTCTTCAAGATAAAAATCCATTTCTAATAATGGCGCCTCACATAAATAACTAAACTTATAATACAAATCATTTAAATAACTTTCTTCATGTAAATAAATGATTTCTTTTAAAACCAACGTTAATTGTGTCGTCTCTGTTTCGTTATGGATGATTAATTGCTCATAACTATCAAGCAGTAAAAGGGGATGGTTTTTCGTTGATGTATAAAACTCAAAGTAAAGTGGCTGTTCACTATCATCGATAAAACGGTAATCTGTTTTAACGGTTAACAACTTTGGACTTGGCTCTGTTTCTCTTTTATTAATCATGAGTGCCATAAAAGCCAACGCAGCAATCATAAAAAGATAAAGAACGACTTGTCTCATATTTTTTTCTTCTCGAGTCTCTGATACTGCGTCGTTACGGCAAACGCCTCAAAACCTCCACGATGAGTTCTTATCCAAAACAAGTAATTGGCGGCCACACCATTGGTAATCACCCCTTCACCATAAATATAAAGATCGACTTGAGTTCCAGGATCAACTTCTAAAGAGACGGAATACGTCTCACTGGTGTCACCTGTTGTTTGGTATTCAGCTGTGAGTTTTAAAGCACCGTCTAAATTGTTTTTAAAGTTTTGTTTCGTGTTTTGGGTTTTAATACCAATCGATCCGGTCGCCGTCAATTTGAGTTTTGTCGATGTCTTTGAATCTAGTTTGTAAGAGTATTTAATGGGAGTGTACCCATCGTTGTAATAAGAAAACAAGGTTTCTGTTACATAAGAAACTTTCATGTTTTTATGAACCGTATAGGTACGCCATCCCATAAACTTCCTACTGTCTACCTTTTGATAATACTTCTTTAAATTCGCACTTGAAAAATCAGCCAGTAATTCTCCTGATTCCAATTCTAAGCTTTCAAACGTTTGGTAGTTTGTTTTTGCATGAGCCGGATTACTAAACAACCAAAAGACACTAAAAAACAATAAACAAAAAATTATTTTTCTCATAAAAAAATCCCTCCTATCTCATAGTAAGGGATTTGTTTTGATTTTACTCTTTAGCTTTTATTTTTTTTCATAATTGCTTCAATGTCTTTCACTTCTTTAGGAATCATTGCTGTTAAGTTAACAGGCCCATCTTTAGTAACGAGAATATCGTCTTCAATCCGAATCCCGATTCCTTCTTCTTGAATGTAAAGACCAGGTTCAACCGTAATCACGGCCCCTTCAGGAATGGCTTTTGCGTAATTACCAACATCATGAACATCAAGACCTAAAGAATGGCCTAAAGAATGGTAATAATATTTCGTAATTTCATCATCGTTTTCAATTAAACCTAATTTTTTCGCACCTTCAATTAATAAAGAACGGCCGTAATCGTTGAATTCTTGCATGGTCATACCGGGCTTAATAAAGGCAATCGCTTTTTTATTGGTTTCTAAAACAACTTCATAAACTGCCTTCTGTCTTTCAGTAAAAACACCTGAAACAGGATAGGTTCTTGAAACATCAGAGCAATAATACCCATAATCAACACCTAAATCAAAAAGAATTAAGTCGTTTTCTTCCATTTTTGTATCATTGTCAACGTAATGTAAAATCGTTGCGTTTTGACCAGATGCTGCAATGGTATCAAACGAGGGCGTTACCCGATGTTTATTTAAGACATAGTTATACTCAGCTTCAATTTCATATTCGTATAAACCGGGTTTTAGTTTTGCTAAAATACGGTTTAATCCTTCGTGCGTAATTGCGATGGCTTTTTTCATCAACTCAATTTCTGTTTCATCTTTTGCAGTTCTTAATTCAGCGATAATAATATGGTTCGTTTCCATTTTTACAAAAGGATACATCTCGCGTAAATAATTGGCATAAGTAAAAGCTTTTGTTGGAGGCACATTAAGCATTTGTCGATCTAAGTCTAAATAGGCATAATTGATCGGTCCGTAGATTGCTCTTCTTCCTGAATTTAACAAATTGTTAATATCTTGATTTAAGTTGTCAATATTACGGATGTTTTTCAAAGGAATTTGCGAAATTTCATGGGCTTGCTCAAAAGTAAGGCTGGCACCATCCCATAAAGCTTTAACGGGATCAACGGCTTCAAGATATAAAAAGCTTTCGGTTGTTTTTTCTCCTTTAATCATAACCAAAGTCACATTTTGTTGGTTGATACCTGTTAAATAGTAAAAATTACGGTTCACAGAAAAAGGATAACTTTGGTCGTTACTCTTTTGTGGAGCCACTCCTGAGAAAAAGAGGGACACCGATTGTTTTTCTACTTCATTAAAATACTGATTTCTTCTTTTTTCTAACATGTAAATTCTCCTTATATTGTCTCTATTTGTTGATTAATCTCTTTGTCCAAACGATCTAAATCGGCTTTTGCTTCATCCAAACTTGTTTTCCTAGTTCCATAATAAATTTTTAGTTTTGGTTCAGTTCCGCTTGGACGTAAAGCAATCCACGTTTGGTCATCATAATAATATTTTAGGACATTCGCTTCTGGGAATTCACTTTTTGATTGAATTCCATCGGCAACTTGAATCCCTTTTAATAAGTCGTCATAGCCAATTAAAGCTCTCCCACTCACCCTTAATGGGTTTGCTCGAAAATGATTCATAATCGCATCGATCCGTTTAACCCCTTCAACACCGGTTAAGGTGAGTGATTGGGTGACTTCATAATAATAGCCATATCGTTGATAAATCGTTTCTAAATAATCAATTAAGGTCATTTGTTTGTGTTTTAAATGATTGGTGATTTCTGCCAGCAAATAAACGGCTTGAACTGCATCTTTATCGCGAACAACATCTAAAATTAAACTGCCGTATGATTCTTCACAACCAAAAAGGTAAGGTCGTCGATTTTGGAAATATTCTGCTTTTTCACCGATGAATTTAAAACCTGTTAACGTTGTTACAACCCCAATTTCAAAGTCATCAGCCATCACATCGATCAAGCGAGTCGTGACATTGGTTGTATAAATATGACCATGTGAGAGGAGTGTTCCATGTCTTTTTCGTTCTGATAAAATGTAATAAAGTTCTAATGCAGCCGTTTGGTTTCCATTGAGAAAATGATAATCCCCATCGTGTAAACAAACAACGCCTAAGCGGTCCGCATCTGGATCGGTAATTAAGATGATGTCAGCATCGGTTTTGCGGGCTAGTTTTAAAGCCTCCTCATAAGCTAAAGGCTCTTCAGGATTTGAAGATTTAGTCGCAGTAAAGTTTGGGTCTTCGACCATTTGTGAAGCGACTGGATGAACAGTGTAACCTTCACTTTGTAAAAATTGTGGAATGATGGTGCCTCCCGTGCCATGGAGAGGTGAATAAATAACTTGAATGATTTTTTCATCATCGTTAATTTTTACAGGTTTAATAGCGTCTAAATAAAGCGCATCAAAAGTGGCATCAATGGTATGAATGTGATGATCGTGAACTGTTGGAATATGAAAGATATCAGTCACCTTTTCTACTTCCTGAATCACTTCTTCAGATGCATCTAAATTAAGTTGAGCGCCTGTTGCATCATATACTTTATATCCGTTATATTCTTTAGGGTTATGTGATGCTGTAATCATAATGCCTGCCGATGTTTGATAATGACGAACGGCAAAACTTAAACAAGGTGTCGGACGCATCACTTCAAAAACAAAACTATCAATGGCTTCAGCAGCTAACACTTGAGCTGCCTCAAAGGCAAAAAGACGTGAGTCTTTCCGGTTGTCGTAACTAATCGCCACCCCACCAGTTAACCCTTTATTTTTTAAGTAACGAGCCAACCCTAAGGTCACCTTACGAATGGTGTACTTGTTGACACGATTGGTCCCAACCCCCATTAAACCACGCAAGCCCCCTGTCCCAAAACTCAGCTCTTTATAAAAGGCGTCTTCTAGTTCTTTTTCATTCATTTGGGCCAATTCTTCTTTTAAGGTTGGATCAAGTTGGTCATAATTTCGCCATTTTTGAATGGTCGCTTCCATAATGATTCCTCCTTGGATACGTGTTATCTCTATTCTATCAAAAAATAACCCGTTTGACACGAGTTATTTTCGAAATATTAGTTTTTATGATAGATTTTTAATAATCCTTTTAAGACAAGTTCCGTATCGACACGAAGCGGCGTCTCACAAAGTGGTGCAATCATCGGTGCGAGTCCACCTGTTAAAATAACTTGAAACGTTTCCTTTGTTTCTTTTTTCACACGTTCAACTAACCCATCGATTTGGCTAGCAACACCGTAGGTAACGCCAGATTGCATACAATGAATCGTATTCGTTCCTAAAACGTTTTTAGGAACTTCAATATCTATATCAGGCAACAGGGCTGTGTGACCAGTTAAAGCCTTAATAGAAATATCAATCCCTGGGGCTATAATGACTCCACGAATGGTATGGTCTTTCACATAAATGTACTTAATTGCAGTACCTAAGTCGATGACCATTGTAATGGAATCTTTGTTTTCAATTCCTGCCGCATCACAAATTAAGTCAGCACCCACTTCTCGTGGATGATCGGTTTTAATATGAATTCCTGTTTTTACGCCAGGCCCAACAATGAGTGGTGTTAGTTTTAACATGCGTGATGCGATGTCTTTAAGCGCTTCTGTTACTCTTGGGACAACGGATGAAATTGCGACACCTTTCACTTTATCAAAGGCAATCATCGGTTTTAATTGGACATAATATTCATCGGCTGTTTTATCAGGTTCAGTATTAATTCGGTATGTTGTAATAATTTTTTCACCATCGGCAAGGCCAATAAAAATATTCGTGTTACCAACATCAAACAAGAGGATCATGGTCAGTCTCCGTTCTAAGGCGTTTTTTGACTTCTTCTAAAGCAATAATAATCGGTGTCCCAATAAAGACAGCAACAAGAGCTTCAATGAGACCATTGGCACCAGCGATGGTATAAATAATGTTAATTGCTTGTTGGAAGCCTAAAGCATCTGAAAATAACCCTGGTTTAATAACAACTAAAGCGGTTAAAACTAAAATGGTATGAAGAACGGTTGCTAAAATAAAGGCTGATGGATAAAGGACTTGTCGTTGTCTGTTATTAACAATAAAGTGATAGTATAAAGTAATAAATACAACAATGACTAACAATGCAGCAGCGGATGTATACGGCAAGGCTTTCGCTTCTTTCACTTCACTTTCTGCGAAAATAACGGGCAGTTCTGCTTCAATTGCTAAAAGTTGGTCGTTGATATCACTGATTTGTTGGGGTGTTAAATTTGAATCATCGAGTTTTCCTTGAAATTCAACGTACTGATTACTTTTATCTGTATACTTAGCAAAGGCAAATGTTTTAGTTAGCGCTTGTGTCCCAAAGAAGATTGCCACAACGGATACGAGCGTAACCAAACCAAAGATAAGCGTTTTACCAAGTTTAAACCGTTTTTCAATAAGTGATAACCCACGATAGATATAATACGCCCCCACGGCAAATAAAATTCGTGGAACGACAGAGATAAGTGGGTTTATAAACGCTAAATCAATCGGCTGTGCACCATAAATAATGGCAGCTAACAACGAACCTATCCCGAAAAATAAACCCAATAAGGCACCGTATTTTCGTGGTAACAAAAAAACACCTATCAACACTGGTACATGGACTAAGACAATGCTGACGCCCGGCATAAAACGGATGAAACCGAGTTGCGGTACGAGAGACATAATCAAAATGATGCCAGCAAAAATAGATGCGAGACTTAAGTCTTGTAGATCATTTCTTTTCATTTTTTTTCTCCTTTTTAGGCCATGAATGGTCCCATAAGTTACTTATATTATACGCCAACCATCCTCCTTTTAGCAAGTTAAAAGGATAAAAAAAACAATGAACGGATTTGTTCATTGTTTGATGCGATATTAATAACCCCAAGCAGAGTTATCTGGATCGGTGTAAACACGTTTACCGCGGTTTAAGCCATTGATCTTTTCCATGTCTTCAAAATCAAGTTGGATAAATTGAGCTTGAAAGTTTTCTAAGATCCTTTCTTTCGTTACAGATTTGGGATTCATGACAATACCTCGAGCAAGGCCCCATGCGACAACCACCTGAGGAATTGAAGCTTGATGTTTTTTCGCAACTTCAGCCAATGTTTCTTGGTAACGACCTTCAAAAATACCACCGCGCATAAATGGACCATAAGATTGCAGCTGAATGCTTTTTGCTTCTAAGTATTTTTGTAAGGGTACTTGAGATAACCCTGGATGTAGTTCAACTTGGTTAATCATTGGCGGAATAACAGCTGTTTCTAAAAGCGCATCTAAATGATGGATTTTAAAATTACTGACCCCAATCGCTCGCACTTTACCTTGTTCATAAAGTGATTCAAAAAAAATCCATGTATGGGCGTTTGTTTCGTTGCGATGACTCGGCCAATGAATGAGAAATAAATCGATATAATCGGTTTGTAAGTCAATGAGTGATTGCTCAAAGCCTTTGTGCATCTCTTCTAAGGTGCTGTGGTTAAATTGTTTACTCGTAATAAAAATCTCTTCACGATCAATTCCAGATGCCTTAATGGCGTCACCAATCATTTTTTCGTTACCATACATTTGCGCTGTATCTAAATGACGATAGCCAATTTCTAAAGCATGTTTAACTGCTTCATAACCTACTTCTTCAGTAGCGAGGTATGTCCCAAATCCGAGTTGGGGCATTTCGACACCGTTATAAAATTTTACTTTTTTCATACTTCTTCATCCTTTTGTAACTTCTGAATTTTTCCAGGCGTTAAATCTTTTAAAACTGCAAACAACATTTTTCTGGCACTCGTTAAGTCTTCTTCATCCATCATTGCAGCTGTTGAATGAATATAACGTGTAGGTAGACCAATGGTTGTTGCTAAAATACCTTCTTGCATGTCTAATGATTTGGCTGCATCAGTTCCCCCTTGAGATGTAAAGTATTGATGCTTAATGCCGTGTGCTTTTGCGACTTTAACAAAATATTTTAATAAACCATGATTCATCACATTTCGCGGATCATACATCCGTAAAAGAAAACCTTCACGAAGTGAAGCAAGGGGCTCAGGGGCATAAAAATCATCAACAGGTGATGCATCTAAAGCGATAAAGACATCGGGCTCAAATAAATTAACCGCAGTTTCAGCTCCTCTTAAGCCAACTTCTTCTTGGACAGTTGCTCCAACAACGAGGTGAAACGGTAATTCAATCTCGGCAAAGTGTTCAATTGCTTCTAGGGCCAACCCGCAACCAAAACGGTTGTCAATCGCCTTAGAAATAATTCGCTTCTTATTTTTCGTATAAACCAAAGGGTTATTATACATCACCATATCACCTAAGGCAACGCCAAAAGCTTCAACCTCTTCTTTAGAGGTTGCGCCTATATCTAAAAGGAGATCTTTAATTTGTGTTTGTTGGGTTTGTTTCATGTGCGGAGGAATCGCCCCAAAGACGCCGTGAACGATACCTTCTGCTGTGTGAACATTCATCACTTGAGAAATGAAAACCTCACCGTTAATTCCCCCTAAATTTTGAACTTTTAACATCCCTTTTTTTGTAATTTCAACAACCATAAAGCCAATTTCGTCCATATGGCCTGCAACCATCACTGTTGGTGCTTGTGGGTCTTTCGCTTTTTTAACGGCGAAAAGAGAACCTAAATGGTCGGTTTTGATGTCATACTGGGGGTATTTTTCCATTTCTTCACGCATCATTTTTCTCACCGGTTGTTCATAGCCCGGTGCCGCTTCTAAATTAAAGAGTCTTTCATACAGTTTAGGAATCATTCGTCTTGATCCTGCCTTTCATTTGGTATATGGGCCCTAACGCCCGTTTTTTTATTTCATATTCTGTCATATAAGGAGATATATCTAAATCATAAGTAATCTGTTCAAAATGACACATCGGTTCTAAGTACTCGAGTGAATCTAAAAAAAAGTTTAAATGATCGGTTCTTAGTTGAATAAATGCATCTGATAATAAGATTTTTTGATAAAGAGATAAAAAGAGAGGAAAAGTTAAACGCCTTTTATGATGTTTACTCTTAGGCCATGGATCGCTAAAATTTAAATAAAGCCCGGCAATCTTTTGATCGTTTATATATTGATCCAACACTTTCGCATCACCTAATACAATTAAAAGATTATGAAGCTCCATCGCCTCTTTCTTTTCAACAATCCGGTAAAGGACATAAGGATTGACTTCTAGAGCAATAAAAAAATCGTCAGGATGGGCTTTTGCAAGAGCGGTAATAAACTGACCTTTTCCGGCACCTATTTCTAAATAGATGGGGCGGTCTTTAGGTAAGGCTAATGGCTCAACGTTTAAAACGACACCTTTTTCTTTTAATAACGCAGGGGTGACGTATTTAATTCGCTTTTGTCGCATAAGTATAAAGAAAAGGTAAAGTGATAAAAATCACTTTACGATGCTAAGCGACCGAGTTTCTCGGTCATCATAAACTCACTCAAGGCTTTAATCGCTTTTTCACTGTCGTGACCTTCGGCGCGAATGACGACTTCTTCACCTTTATATATTCCTAATGACATTAAGCCCATAATAGACTTTAGGTTAACCGATTTGCCCATCGCATCTAAAAAGATTTCCGCATCAAAACTCATCGCTAAGTTCACGAGTCTTGTTGCGGGTCGGGCATGGATTCCATATTCCGCAATAATTAGAAATTTTTGTTCCATTAGACATCCTCTTTTCTTTTATCATTTAAGTAGTCAACCACTTGTTGGGTTTGGTCTTTCACAAGCAAAGTGACTTTTTTTCCAGTAATAAATGTCGGAAAATTAAGTTTCTTTAAGTTGTCGTGATCTAAGGACCAAACATTTTTAACTTCAACTTGGATTCGTTGTTGAACCCGTTCAACGGAGGCAATGTTTGTTGCCGTCCCTAATGCATGATACAAATTATCTAAAACCGATAGGTCGTATGTAGGTTCTTTTGTTTCTTTCGAAATTCGTGTGTTTTTTGTGTAATTAACAATAAAGACGGCACTACCGATAAATATGACTGCGATTACGGCAATAATGGGAAAGTTAAAAAAATTAGAAAACATATGCCTCACCTCTTATACAGATTATACTTTTTTTTATCGTTTTTTTCAATTATTTAATGAACATCGCATCGCCAAAGGAAAAGAAACGATAATCTTTTTCAACAGCTGTTTCATAGGCTTTTTTGGTAAAGGTTGTCCCCGCAAAGGCAGAAACTAGCATAATGAGTGTTGATTTTGGTAAATGAAAATTCGTAATGAGTTGCTGGCAAACTTTAAATGAATAGCCAGGGTAAATAAAGATATTGGTTGAAAAAGTGCCACTTTCAAATTGGTTATTATAGTTGGCTTCAAGCGCACGAAGTGATGTTGTTCCAACACAAACAATCGGTCGTTTATTTTTTACTGCTTCGTTTAAAAACCGAGCACTCAAAGGAGAAATGGTGTAGGTTTCAGCGTGCATTTGGTGTTCTTCAACATGCGTTACTGATACCGGCTTAAAGGTACCTAAACCGACACTTAAAGTAATGGGCACAATTTGAATCCCTTTGGCTTTGATTTTTTCTAAAAGCGGTTTCGTAAAGTGAAGCCCAGCTGTTGGTGCAGCTGCACTACCTATATGTTCTGCGTACACTGTTTGATATCGGTCTTGATCAACGAGTTTCTCTTTAATATATGGCGGCAACGGCATCGTTCCTAAATGCTCTAAAACTTCAATTAAAAGACCTTTATAACTGAGTTTAAAGACACGTAAGCCGCTATCCAACACTTCTTTACATTCCATTGATAAAGCATCAGTAAAATGGATTTTCGTTCCAAGACTTACCCGCTTAGCAGGTTTAACCATCGCTTCCCATAAATCGGGGCCAACTGTTTTTAATAATAGCACTTCAATCGATGCTTTTGTTTCAGCTTTCACACCAACTAAACGAGCTGGTAGTACTTTTGTGTCGTTAATGACCAAGACACTGTTGGGATCAAGAAGATCAACGATATCATAAAATTGATGGTGGGTAATTGTTTGCTCTTTGCGGTCTAAAACCATTAATTTTGAGTGATCCCGCTTTTCATGAGGATGTTGAGCAATTTGATTCTCAGGTAAATTAAAGGCGAATTGGTCAACTTTCATCACTAAAAAATCCTTTATAGTATTTAATACCTAAAGCGGTATACGTTTTTTCTGTTGCAACACGACCACGAGCTGTTCGTTTAATATAACCTTCCATTAACAAATAAGGCTCATAAACATCTTCGACTGTCGTCATTTCTTCAGAAATCGACGCTGAGATCGATTCGATACCAACTGGGCCCCCACCAAATTTTTCAACAATTGCTTTTAAGTAACGGTAATCGGTATCATCTAAACCATTCTCATCGATACCTAGTTTGCCTAATGCATGTTGGGTAATCTTTTCTGTAATAATACCATCGCCAATAATTTCCGCAAAATCACGGACGCGGCGAAAGAGCCGGTTTGCAATCCGTGGCGTGCCTCGGCTTCTTTGAGCTAAAGCAATAATCGCCTTTGGGACAATATCTGTTTGATAAACAGAAGCTGTTCGTTTCACTATTTTCTCTAAATCATCCACATCATAATAGTTCAAACGAAAGACAACACCAAAACGTTCTCTTAAAGGCGCTGATAAGTCACCAAAACGTGTTGTTGCGCCAATTAGGGTAAAAGGCGGCAAATCGATTCGAATGCTTCTAGAGTCGTGGTCTTTACCAATAATGATATCTAAAACGTAATCTTCCATGGCAGCATAGAGTACTTCTTCAACAAAGCGCGGTAGGCGGTGGATTTCATCAATAAAAAGAACATCACCTGGTTGTAATGATGATAAAATTGCTGCCAAATCACCACTTCTTTCAATTGCAGGACCACTTGTGATTTTAATATCAACACCCAGTTCATTGGCTGCAATTTGTGCAAGCGTTGTTTTTCCAAGTCCTGGAGGACCATATAGTAAAATATGGTCGAGAGCTTCTTCACGCTTTCGAGCCGCTTTAATGTATATGTCGAGCATTTCTTTAATATCATTTTGACCAACATATTGGTCTAATGTCGATGGCCGTAACGTTTGATCATCATCTTCTTTACGGGTCATCGCAGTTATGATTCGTTCTTTATCCATTGATAATTGTCTACTTTCTTAAGAGTAAAAGCGCTTCTTTAACCATTTGTTCAACCGTTTGGTCGACATTAATCTTTTTCATTACTTTACGGATTTCTACTTTTGAGTACCCTAAAGCAGATAACGCTTGAGCAACATCCGCCTCATCGGTTGGTAGTAATTCTAAGTCGTCCGTAACTAGTTTACCTTTTAAATCCAAAATAATTTGTTGGGCACTTTTGGGGCCAATACCAGGGAATTTTGTTAAAAATTTAACATCAGCTAATTCGATGGCTGTAATGATTTCATTAATCTGGTCAGATGCTAATAAGCTGAGAGCACTCTTAGGACCAATCCCTGAGACACCGATCAATCTGACGAAAAGTTCTTTGCTTTCTAAACTGGGAAAACCATAAAGAGCATTGATGTCTTCTTTGACATAGTGATGGGTATAACAAGTCACCTCATCATGAAGATGATAATGATAGGAATTTGGTGTTAAAATTAAATAACCGATTTCTCCTTGTTCAATGACAATATAATTCGGTTTAATGAGGGTTACTCGACCCTTAACATAGGCATACATATGGCTTCACCTTGCTTTTTAATCTTTGTTTCATATTATAACATTTTTTGAAGGTTTTTTCTATCTTAACCACTGATTATGTTATAATTAATCTAGGATGTGATTGATATTGTAAATTTAACAAAAATGGAAGCTTTGCGCAACGTTTTTACTGAACAATTGAAGTCCGATAAAAAATATGACGCGACCCTAGAAAAACTGGTCGTTCTTTTCGATAACATCCAACCGATCATCGATGAAAAAACAAGTGAGCAGTTAACGAAACAACGAATTTATTTAAATGTAAATGCTCAAATTCATAAAAAACTGGCCGATGTATTACAACAATTCACCCATGATTTAACAACCCATAACGAAACTTTTAAAACAGAAATGGAACGTCTCAATAAAGAAAAAAATGAACGCCTCCAAACATTAGGAAAAGATCAACGGCAACTGTATCAAATTTATGAACAGCAACAACAAAACGTCGATGAAGAATATCAAAGTCAACTTGATAAATATGAAGTCGAGTTAAAACGCGAGATTGCTACTCACGAAAAACAGGCTAATTTAGCCCGTAAAAACTATCAAAAACAATCTGAAGATGTCGAAAAAGAAATTAAAGCCGTTTTAGGACACTTAGAAACTGCGAAAACAAGAACGTTTGAAAAGGCAAAAAAAGAAAAAGAAGCTTTACAAACCAATTTCACTGAAAAACAAAACACAGTACAACAAAACAGTCAAACAACAAAAGAAGAAAACGATAAGATTTATTTAAATATTCGTAACACATACCATCGGTCAACGACCGAATTTAATGCTGCTGTTAATCAATTAAACAAAGAATTTCAAACTGCAAAAAAGAAATTAACAACTGATTATGAAAATAAAACCGCACCTGTTTTAGAAAAACTAGCTGTTTTAAATAAAAACTACGAAGAAACCAAACAAATGGTTCTTAAACAACATCAACATTTACTGACTCAACTTGACGAGCGGTTTGTTCAAGAACAAAATGCCTATCAAGAAAAAAAGGATCGTCTCATTCACCAAGCCAATGATGACATTACTATTTTAAACTCCAAACTATCTGCTTTTAGGGAATCCATTACCAATGAAAAACTTGAAAAAACAAGACATTACCGGATGTTAATCCAAGAAGCCGAAACTGAACGCGCGAAAGACTTAACCCAAAGAGAGTTAGCACGTATTTTCCGTGGTTTAGATGATGAGTTAAATAAACAAATTATTCGGACACAAAAAGATATTAACCGAAAACAAAAAGAAAACCACCGCATCGCTCACATCCATGACATCCATCATTTAAAAGAAATGAATGATTGGCGGCTTGAACGACGCCTTGCGGAATATAAATTTAAACAAGAAATTGCTAAAACAGATTTAAACTATAACCACAATCTTCATATTTCTAAAAAACATTTAGAACTGCTTGAAGATATTCACGATTATCAACTTAAAATGTTGGAAACAACTTTAAAACTCAATCTTCTTCCACTAGAAACACAACTGGGGATCCAATCACTCATCCAAGAACGTGAACTTAACTTATTAAACAACGACCAACACATGGCCGCTTATTTTAGTCGTTACGAAAATGCTAAAATTCAAAACGAATACGATTTAAATCTTGAAGAACAAAATTGGCTCGAACAAAAAGCGAACTTAACCTACCACTCAGAAGTTCAAGTGACACAGCTAACAAGTCAATTAGAATTAGAAAAAATTAAAAGTCGTCGTGATTTTTCAGCAAATGAAGCGCAAATTAGAAGTGCCATTGCTCAATCAATTTTCGAAAAACAAAAACATCAAAATGATGAGCAACACCAAATCCTTTCTGAAGAAATCATTCATAAAAAAGCATTGTATCAAATCGATGAGCGGTATAAAGTAGAAAAAATTAAAATTGATCAACAACATACCTCACAACTTTTAGAGCTTAACTTACTCGAAAAGAAAGCTTTACATCATTTAAAAACATCACGAGCAAAAAACAAAAAACAAATGCAGGTGTATTTAAACGAACTTGCTTTAAGACATCATACGTCAGAACAACTTTTTGGCTTTATCTACGCGTTTTATAACAAACAAATCCAACTTAAAACCATTATTAAAGACTTATATCGCCTCCCAGCTCACCCTGAGGATTTTCAGTTTGTGTTAGAACACCTACTTGATTTTGAAACGACTCTCAAGGTAATCATGATTGAAATGATTCAAACATATAAAGCGTCTGATCATCAGTTTTATGAAAAGAAAATTGATGAGAAAACCAGTTATAAATATATGTTGAAACATGAAAACATTTTGAATTTCTATACCCAAGAAATTGAAAAAGTAGAAAAACAAAAAGCTTCGATGACTCAAGATATTAGGTTAGATGAACAACAACTTCTCTCATTCCAACAAACAATTGAAAGTCATATTCAACAAATTGAGAAAACAAAACAACAAATTGCCCTTTCTCAACAAAACCGAACGAAAACAGCGCAAGATCAACGACTTGTAAAACAACACCAACAACAAATCACAACCCTTGAAAAAGAAATCAAAGATTTAAAGATAAAAAGTCAACGCTTAAGTAAACTCATCAACCGCAAACTACAAAATTTATTACCATTTGATAAAAAAATGGAACAATATCAAATTTCCATTAAAAAGCAAGAAGCACTTTTAGACCGGAAGCAACATAAAGAAGCTCAAGAATATCATCTTTATCAAAAACGCAATCAACTACTTTATAAAGCGTTAGAAAATGATATTATAACTTGTATAGAATTTCATGAACGCTTTTTGAAAGAGTTAACTAAAACAACGTATATCACTGATTCAGTACTTTATAACGAAGAGAAAAAACTTGTGAAAAACCAACGTCTTTTTGAAAACAAATTGGTGGTTCACCAACAAAGTTTCTTAAAACAAATGTTACGCTTCTACCAAATCAACGACCACAAACAACAAGTCATCTACAATGACTTTAGTCGAGCAAACCATCGTCTTTTACGTGGAATTAAGAAACAAAGAAAAGTAGCTCGTCACCACCAAGAACTTGCCATAAACCGTTATTTACGTGATAAAGATCATGATTTGAAATTGCAATACCAAAAATATAAATTCCGCTTACGTGCTTTACAAACAAAAATGAAAAAGGCGGAACAACTTCTCGTTAATAAAATTAAAAGCCTTGAAAATAAACTTGAAGCGCATATCACCTTTACGAGTTTAGAGTTAAAATCCATTAACGATAACCAAAAACAAATTGCTGTTCAATATCAGGACGATTATCAAAGACAATTAAATTTAATTGAAGGACAACATAAAAAACAACTTGAGAAACTAAGCGAAGCCCTAGAACAAGAAAACAATAACTACCAAAACTTTGTCCAATCAACTGAAAGTAAAAACCAAGTGTTATTACAAAAGTTTGATCAAGACCGCCAGAAACTACTTGAAAGCAATCAAACAAAACAGCGCCAATATCAAACACAAACTGACCGGATTAGACAAAACATCGAAAAACAACAAAAAGCCTTTGATGATACCGTTCGCACCTTGCAGGTCAATCGTTCATACGAAATTAAAAACATGCATAAACATACTGAAAAATATGAAATGAGCGAACAAAAAGGCCAACAAAAAGTTTTCAAACGTGAACTTAGAGGACTGAAGAAAACATATTTTTTCAAGTTAAGATCGTTACGATTAAAGTAGGAAATTCCTACTTTTTTCTTATTAAAAAAAAGGAATGACATTTGTCATTCCATAAATTCAAATTCAAATTCATAAATGCGGACGGTGTCACCATTTTTGGCACCTTTTTCTCTAAGGGCATCATCGACACCTAAACCACGCAATTGTCTACTGAAACGTTTCACAGCTTCTTCTTTATTGAAATCAGTCCGTTCAAACAACAGTTTAATTTTCGCACCTGTTAATTCAAATGCTTGATCATCTGCTCGTGTAATGATAAAGTCTGGTTCATCACTTTCTAATTGATACAAACGGAAGGATGGTTTTTCTTCTTCGATAATTTCAGGAGCTGATTTTAAAAGGGTATATGTATCATAAATTAACTGTTGCGTGTTTTTTTGTGTAATCGCTGAAATCGCAATCGTGGGATGTTCAATTTGTTTCACCCATTGTTGTAAAACTTCCTCATCTGCTAATTGATCAATTTTGTTAAAGACAACTAACTGAGGACGTTCGAGTAGTTTTGGTTCATACAAACGAAGCTCTTCATTAATCGCGTGATAGTCTGCCATTGGATCATCACGTGTCACATCTAATACATGTAAGAAAACCCGGCAACGCTCAATGTGTTTTAAAAACTTAATCCCTAGCCCATGACCTTGATGAGCATTTTCAATGAGTCCTGGTAAGTCAGCCATGACAAACGCATCTTGTTCAACATAAACCATTCCTAAATTGGGACTTAACGTTGTAAAAGGATAGTCAGCAATTTTTGGTTTCGCATTGGAAAGGACAGAAATAATCGTTGATTTACCTACACTTGGATAACCAACCAATCCCACATCAGCTAAAACCTTTAGTTCAATCCATAGTTTACGTGTTTCTCCTGGATCGCCTTTTTCGCTAAAGTTAGGTGCCGTATTTCTTTGGGTTTGAAACGCCATGTTGCCTCTGCCACCTTTACCGCCATCAGCTACAACAAGTTCCTGATTGTGCTTTGTGATTTCACCAATGAAGTACTCTTTATTCTCCCCATAAACAATCGTCCCTAAAGGAACACGAATATAACGATCAATCGCATTTTTGCCATGCATCCCTTTAGATTTACCGTGCTCGCCATTGGCGGCCCGAATATGTCTTAAATACTTTAAGTCGACTAAAGTATGGAGTCCTTCATCGCCAATAAAAATCACGGAACCTCCGCGACCACCATTACCACCGGATGGGCCCCCAAACGCGACATACTTTTCACGACGAAAAGAGGCCATTCCATTGCCTCCACGTCCGCCAAATACTTCAACGGTTACTTCATCAATAAACATTTAACATACCTCCTGGTGCGAAAAAAAAGGATAACCAGGTTATCCTTCGTAAACTGAGACTTGCTTTCTATTTTTGCCTAAGCGTTCATATTTAACGATGCCAGAGATTTTAGCAAAGAGCGTATCATC
>JALNWO010000013.1 GCA_023230825.1 Acholeplasmataceae bacterium | reverse complement strand
TAAAAAATGTTTATGTTAAAATAAGAATGTAAAACATACTTCGGGGCACCGTGAAATTCGGGACCGGCGGTAAAGTCCGCGAACCTTCGGGTTGAACTTGTGAAATTCAAGTACCGACAGTAAAGTCTGGATGGAAGAAGATGTCATTTTTGACGCACTTTTGTCGCCGGAGTTTTCTCGGGCGATTTTATTTTTAAGGAGGGCAATATGTCCAATTATCTACGTTTAAAGAAAATGTTGTATGTGGTTTCTTTAGCTGCTGTGTCCATCGTTTTAGCACTGATTGAAATTCCTTGGTTTCCCCCATTTAGCTTTTTAAAGTTAGATTTCAGTGAAGTTGCAATTTTAGTGGCACTCCTTGTTTTAGGGAATAAAGAAACATTTTTAGTGATTTTAGTTCGTGCGATTGCACGCCGCTTATTTTTAAGTGTTGAACCTGCCGAACTCGTCGGCGAGGCGCTCGCTACAATCGCATCGTTATCGATTATGTTTGCATATAATGTCGCGAAGAAGTTGTTAAAAGATGATTCTAAACCCTTGATTTATGAAGTTAGTGTCAATGGCACGAAAAACCATGTGAAGGAAACAGCTGTTTATATTGGTTTGGTCGCCGTCTCCCTTGCTATCTTTTTAACAATTATTAACTTTTTCTTTACTACTCCACTTTATTTATCATTACCACCACTTGCATTATCAGAAAGTGGTAATGTTCACTTTTGGGCTTTTAGTTTTATTAACGACTCCTTTTACACCGTAAAAACATATACGATCTTTATTTTAACAGCGTATATTCCGTTTAACCTAGTCAAAGGAAGTATCATTACCTTTATCTTTATGGTCTTAAAACCACGGATGAAATATTTAGAATTATAAGTCAAATCATTATTGTCCAAGAAATGACTAAAGGGTTAATTTAACCATTTCCCCCTTAAATTGGTTCCTTTTGTCTTTCTTGGACTTTTTTTCTTTTTTAGGAAACGTTTTCGCTTTTATTAATTGTCTAAATTGTGTATAATAGAAATGGTGAAAAAAACAGGCAAAAGCTATTAAAGGAGTGAAAAACATGCCATTTATTACTGATATATATGCACGTGAAGTCCTTGATTCTCGCGGTAATCCAACGGTTGAGGTTGAAGTTTATACAGACTCAGGTGCTTTTGGTCGGGCGATTGTTCCATCTGGTGCATCGACTGGCGAACATGAAGCTGTCGAGCTTCGCGATAAAGATAAAAATCGCTATTTAGGAAAAGGTGTTGAAAAAGCAGTCCGTAACGTTAACGATGTGATTGCTCCAGAAATTATTGGTTTTCATGTAACAGAACAAAACTCAATCGATTTAAAAATGATTGAACTTGATGGAACGAAAAACAAAGGCAAATTAGGTGCGAACGCTATTTTAGGTGTTTCCATGGCTGTTGCAAAAGCCGCTGCTGACTTTTTAGGCGTTGAACTGTATGAATATCTAGGTGGCTTTAATACAAAAGTATTACCAGTTCCAATGATGAATATTATTAACGGCGGTGAACACGCCGATAATAACGTTGACTTTCAAGAGTTTATGATTTTACCAATGGGAGCGAAATCATTTAAAGAAGCCATCCGCATGGGCGCAGAAGTGTTCCATCATTTAAAAGCTGTTTTAAGTGCGAAAGGTTATAATACTTCTGTAGGTGATGAAGGTGGATTTGCTCCTGATCTTGGATCAAACGAAGAAGCACTTCAAGTGATTATGGAAGCGATTAAAAAAGCAGGTTACCAACCAGGTAAAGATATTTATCTTGCCATGGATGTTGCCTCAAGTGAATTTTACAATAAAGAAACCAATACCTATGTTTTACAAGGTGAAGGAAATAAGTCTTTTACCGCTCAAGAATTGACTCATTTTTATGAAGAACTTGTTAAAAAATATCCGATTGTCTCCATTGAAGATGGTCTTGATCAAAATGATTGGGATGGCTGGCATTATTTAACAGAAAAAATTGGTAAAGATGTTCAATTGGTTGGTGATGATTTATTTGTGACTAACACTGAAAAACTTCGTGAAGGAATTGAAAAAGGCATTGCCAATTCAATTTTAATTAAAGTGAACCAAATTGGTACGCTAACAGAAACGTTTGACGCGATTGAAATGGCGAAACGTGCTGGATATACTGCGGTTATTTCTCACCGTTCGGGTGAAACAGAAGACACAACAATTGCCGATATCGCAGTTGCAACCAATGCTGGACAAATTAAAACCGGTAGTGCTTCAAGAACAGACCGGATTGCTAAATACAACCAATTGTTAAGAATTGAAGACCAATTGGGTGAAACAGCCGAATATCAAGGTGCACGTGTTTTTTATAACTTAAAAAACTTAAAGTAAAGAAAACGAAAGCGCATTCTCTTGCGATGCGCTTTTTTTAAACGAAAAAAGAAAGAAAAAGACAATATGAACACAATTTATTTAATGTTTTATGATCAACAAACAAGAAAACTCCATCAAGATTTAACAGGAACTTTAGATGTCACGAATGATCCCTATCTTTATTATGAAGAACCGTATTACTTTTTAAAACCAGAGATTTTAGTTGGTCGCTTGGACCGGAAACGAACCTTTGGTTTTTTACGCCAACAAACAGGTGATATTTATATTGATTATCCGTATTTAATGGATGCGATGCACGATGATATCGTTTTTGTCAAAGATGGTTTAGAAGCGAAAGTCGTCTACATTATTAGACGTGCTTTAACAGTTGTGATTGCGACTGTTAAAAAACATCAAAAAGGACTTTATTTTGAGGCTGAGACTTTTTTAGAAAAACAACTTATTATTGATGATTATCCAGGTTTAGTAGAAGGACATGTTGTTTTATTAAAGGTCCATGACATTGATCAACACGGGATTTATGGGATAGTTGAAAAAATTATTGGTCACACGAATGACCCCGATATTGAAACATTGAAGATTGTCCATGCATATGAATGGCATGATACTTTTTCTGATGCTTTATTAGATGAATTAAAAACGATTCAGATCGACATGAATCAAGAAAAGAAAGAACGACTTGTTTTAAATAATGATTTAATTGTAACAATTGATGGGGCTGATGCAAAAGATTTAGATGACGCAATCAGTTTAACTGTAGTTGATGGCAAGTATCACCTTCATGTTCATATTGCTGATGTGAGTTACTTTGTTCAAGCAAATGCTTTAATTGACAAGGAAGCATATGACCGCTCTACAAGTGTTTATTTAGCAGACCGTGTCATTCCTATGTTGCCCCATTTAATCTCAAATGATTGGTGTTCTTTAAATCCCAATGAAGAAAAACTTGCTCTTTCTTGTTTAATGGTTTTAGATGAGGAAGGCAAAGTGATAGATTATGAACTTAAAAAAACCGTTATAACGTCTAAACATCGTTTAACATACCATGCGGTTAATCAGTTTTTATTAGAAGGAAAAACTTTAGAAAATCCGGCCTTAGAAATGATGCTCACGCAAATGAATGAACTTTCACAAAAACTCAAAAGGATTCGTAAAAAACGTGGCGAAATTGAGTTTTCAAGTAGTGAGCTTGGTTTTGTCGTTGGTGCACAAGGTCAAGTATTAGACGTGTATGAACGCGCAACCGATGAAGCAGAAGAATTAATTGAATCATTTATGCTTATCGCAAACGAAACGGTTGCAGAACATATGGTTCATTTAGATTTACCGTCTTTATATCGGATTCATGAAAAACCAGACCAACAAAAACTAAAACAAGCATTACTCAATATTAAAAAATTGGGACTCCACGTCAATTTAAAACATTTGGGAAGACCAGAACCCTTGCAACAACTGACTAAAAATACGACGGGAACACCCTATGAATCAATTGTTCATATGCTTATTTTGCGGGCCATGCAAAAAGCTAAATACACCCATTATAGTGATATCCACTATGGTCTTGGCGCAACTTACTATACGCATTTTACGGCACCTATACGCCGTTATCCAGATTTGATGCTTCATCGTTTATTACATTTATTTGTTTTTAATGAAGCGAAAGACACTCAAAAAGCAATCAAGCAATACGAACAAATTTTACCTGAGGTTGCTCAACACACATCCGAACAAGAGCGCAAAGCGATTCAAATGGAACGTGATGTTGAAAAACTAAAAAGTGTTGAATTTATGGCGAATAAAATCAATGCTGAATTTAAGGCGACCATTGTTCAAATGATGCCAACAGGGATGTTCATAAAGCTACAAAACGGAATTGAAGGTTTCGTTCCTTTAAGACTTTTAAATGATTATTATCTTTACAACGAAGAACAATTGACGTATATTGGACGTAAAGGCAAACGCTATCGCTTAGGCGATCAAATTCGTGTTGTATTACTCCATGTTGATTTACACGAGAAGAAAATGGATTTTGGTATTGTCGAGAAAAAAGCGAAGAAAAAACGTTCGAAAGGAAAAAGATGAAAACCATTACGCAAAACAAAAAGGCACGTCACGATTATTTCATCGAAGAAACGTTTGAAGCAGGGCTTCAACTTTTTGGTAGTGAAATCAAATCGATCAGGCTTGGAAAAGTAAATCTTAACGACAGTTACGTCACCTTTAAAAATGGTGAGGCTTTTGTCATTAACATGCATATTTCAAAGTATGATCATTCGAATCGTTTTAACCATGACGAAAGACGAACTCGTAAACTATTACTCCATAAAAGAGAAATCATAAAATTATCAAGTAAACAACAAGTTCAAGGATATTCTGTCATTCCTTTACAGTTATATATTAAATCAGGTTTAGCGAAACTAGAAATTGGTTTGGCTAAAGGTAAGAAAGCATACGATAAACGCCAAGACTTAAAAGAAAAAGATGACCAACGTCGTTTAGAAAAAATTATGAAACGAAATAGGTGAGAAAATGTCTGAAAAGATTGGCCTTGCCTTAGGTGGTGGCGGTGCTCGTGGAAGTTATCAAATTGGTGTTTTAAAAGCTTTTCGCAAACACGGCCTCCTCAATCAAATTACCCATGTGTCCGGAACATCGATTGGCGCAATTAATGCGTTAATGGTTATGGCCAATTTCTCACATGATAGGATGATCGACATTTGGGAAAAAATTGAAAATAAAGAGATTTACGGACAAGGAATTGACCGTTTTAAAATCGATCGTCAAGGTTTGTTCAGTCTCCAAGAAATTTATCAAAAACTCAAAGGGGAAATTCCTCTATCCGAAATACGTTCTAGTAAAATTAAAGGATTCGCAACGGCAGCTAAACTAAAAAAAGGGAGTTTAATCGATCAAGTTCTCTTGCACCGAATGGAAAAAGAAGTCTTTTTCTTAAACGAATTTAAAGATCCACTCAAAGCGATTTTAGCGAGTGCCTCGATTCCGATTTTATTCGGTTCAACGGAAATAGACGATGCTTTTTATGTCGATGGTGGTACCATCGATAATACACCTGTTCAACCACTGATTGATGCCGGTTGTCAAACCATTTTAGCAGTCCCAATTGATGGTTTCTTTAACCCGAAAAAATTTCAAGAAGAAACGATTCTTTTAGTTAATTTTCGGCCTCACTATATTTTTAGAACAGTTCCAATCGATGTTTTAGATTTTGATCCAGCAGACATTCATCGTAAAGTTACTTACGGCGAGATGGTAGGAAACTTTATGATTGATAAACTAAAAGAACTCAATTTACTCAATCCGAAAAGTCAATTTCAAAGCGTTGATACCTTCACTCATGTTAAACTAACTAAAGAAGATGAAAAAATGCTAAAAGAAGCGGAGGAAAACAATGGATCTTAAGATTATTGAATGGTTTCAAACAATTAGACATCCAATTTTAGACTGGTTTTTTTATGTGATTACGTATTTAGGTGATCAATATTTCTTTATCGCTTTAGCAGCGATTTTATATTGGACATATGATAAGAAGTTTGCCCATAAATTTACTCTTACCTTTTTATTAAGTGTCTTTGTAAATACAGGCTTAAAGCAAGCTTTTCAAAGAGCACGGCCTTATACATACGATGGCATTGAATCTGTATTTGCTGAAACACAAGGCTATTCTTTCCCTTCGGGACATGCCCAAGCCAGTGGAGTCATTGGTTTTACCGCTTATGAACGATATCGAAAAACGGGATATAAACTATTAAAATATTTTAGTATTTTTATTCTCATTATGGTTCCTTTATCACGTGTTTATCTTGCTCAACACTTTGTTACAGATGTATTAGTTGGCTTGGTGTTAAGCTTAGGAATTGCGTATTTCGTTTTCCGTTATGCACATTTAATGGGTGATCGTGAAGATTTATATACGTTGGCTTTAATTCCAGTATTAATTGTGTTAATGCTTTTTATTCCCCAACACGATTTATATATAGGTGCAGGTGGTTTTATGGGTTTTGCAGGTGGCTATTTCTTAGAAAAGAGATATTTACAATATGAAGTAAAAAACACTCTTTTAAAACAAATTCTTAAAGTCTTAATTGGAATTGCGATAGCCTTTGGACTTAAAGAAGGTTTAAAGTTGATTTTCCCAGACACTTTATTTTTTGATTTCCTTAGATATTTAATGATTGGAGCATGGGCAGCAATCGGAGCTCCCATAGTATTTAAATATGTTTTCAAAAACAATACACAAGAAAACCTTTCTTGAATTAACAAATCAAGAACTATATGAGATTTTAGATTTACGAGCGACCGTCTTTATTATTGGCCAAGACATTATTTATGTTGATACTGATCATAAAGATCAAGCAAGCATGCATTACTTTATTAAAGACAATGATGTCATTGTTGCTTATTGTCGAGTTTTGCCGCCAGGTCTTCGTTATTTAGAGCATACAGTGAGTCGGATTGCGACATTAGAAGCTTATCGAAATTACGGGTTTGCAACTGCATTAATGCATGAAGTGATGCGAGATTTACCAGGACTACCCATCCGGATTTCTGGTCAAGCCTATTTAAAACCGTATTATGAGAAGTTAGGTTTTAAAACAATTAAAGGGCCTTATATTGAAGAAGATATTTGGCATTATGAAATGCTTTATGAACCATTAAAAAAGGCATAAATCTCTTTACAATCGCTTGTTTTAATGTTAAGATAAGATTGCGATGAACAAAACGAGTAATCAGACATTTCTTTTTAAGAGACTTCGTGGTTGGTGAAAACGAAGAAGAAATCTGATGAAGCCATTTGGGAGCATAGGTCAGTCGGCCGTAACGACATAAGAGGGCTAACATAAAAATGTTAGAACTAAGGTGGTACCGCGAATCTTTCGTCCTTAGATTAAGTTCTTTGGGCGTTTTTATTTATAAAAAAGGAGTGTGAATATATGACATCACAACAAATTCGGCAAATGTGGTTAGATTTTTTTGCCAGTAAAAATCATGAACTAATTAAATCCGCATCGTTAATTCCTCATAACGATCCAACGTTACTATGGATTAATGCCGGAATTGCCCCTTTGAAAAAATATTTTGATGGCACAATCAAACCCGATAATCCAAGACTTGCCAACTTACAAAAATGTTTACGCACCAATGATATTGATGAAGTGGGTCGCACCGCAAGACATCACACCTTTTTTGAAATGATGGGTAATTTTTCGATTGGTGAATATTTTAAAAAAGAAGCGATTGCTTGGGCTCTTGAACTATTAACAGATACAAAATGGTTTGGATTTCCTCAAGAAAAATTATATATTACTTACCACCCCAGTGATTTAGAAGCACGAGATATCTGGCTTTCTTTAGGAATTGATCCTGCTCATCTCATTGCTTTTGAGGGAAACTTTTGGGAAATCGGTCCTGGTCCTTGTGGACCAAACACCGAAATCTTTTATGATCGTGGTCCGACATATGATCCTCGAGGAGTTGAACTCATTCGCGAAGATATTAACAACGATCGTTATGTTGAAATTTGGAATATTGTTTTCTCACAATACAATGCTGAGCCGGGCGTTGCCAGAGAAGATTACAAAGAACTTCCATTTAAAAATATCGATACAGGTGCTGGTTTAGAACGGTTTGCTTGTGTGATTCAAGAAACGGAAACAAATTTTGAAACCGACCTCTTTTTACCAATAATCACCCATCTAGAAAAATTAAGTGGCGTCCCTTATGAAGGTCAAATGGCATATAAAGTCATTGCAGATCATGTCAAAGCTTTGGTTTTTACAATCTCTGATGGCGCCATGCTCTCAAATGAAGGGCGGGGTTATGTTTTAAGGCGCTTATTACGTCGTGCTGTTAAATATGGACGTGACATCGGCTTAACAAAACCATTTTTACATTTATTAGTGGATGACGTTGTCGATGTTATGAAAATCTTTTATGATAGTTTGCTGGAAACGAAAACGATTGTGAAAAAAATTATTTTACAAGAAGAAGAAAAATTTATGGAAACGATCAATGAAGGCGAGAAACATTTCTTTGAAGCACTCGAGCAAGAACCTGAACGCATTTCAGGAACAACCGCTTTTAAACTTTATGACACATACGGGTTTCCCATTGAACTGACGATGGAATATGCTGAAGAACAAGGCATCATTGTCGATACACAAGGATTTTTAGATGAACTGAAAAAACAAAAAGAACGTTCAAGACAAGCTCGGAGTGAAACATCTTCCATGCATGCTCAAAAAGAAGCCCATTTAAACTTCTTAACGCCATCGACATTTGTTGGCTATGAAACTCTTCAAACCGAAGCGACAGTTATTAAAATCTTCCCTGAAGGCATCGTTTTAGACCAAACGCCTTTTTATGCAACATCGGGTGGTCAAATTCATGATAGTGGGACGATCAATGGACTTGTTGTTACAGATGTTGTTAAACTTCCGCACGGACAACACCTCCATCAAATAGAAGGCGATTTTACCGAAGGTGAATTAGTCTTAGCGATTGTTGACCAAAAATTAAGAAACCAAACAATTAAAAACCATAGTGCGGTTCATTTGTATCATCAAGCATTAAGAGAAACACTTGGAAATCATGTTTTTCAACAAGGCTCTTATGTATCGCCAACGTATTGGCGTTTTGACTTTAATCATTTTGAAACGATTGATGATTCGGTGATTGTCGCTATAGAGGAAAAGGTTAAACAACATATTGTGGCAAATCCCCTTTCAGTCACAATCCGTCAATTACCGCTTGAAGAAGCGAAAGCACTCGGCGCAATCGCCCTTTTTGGTGAAAAATATAGTGATATTGTGCGGGTTGTTGATATGGGTTGGAGTAAAGAGCTCTGTGGGGGAACACATGTTTCTAACACAAAAGAAATTGGCGATTTTGCCATCTACCAATACGAATCCATCGGCTCTGGAATTTACCGTATGGAAGGTATTGCTGGCGATGACTTAAACGAGCAAATGCAAGAAAAATTAGCTAATTATGAACAAGAAATTGAAACCATCCAGGAAAAGATTGTTCGTCTTGACCCAAAAGCAACGCTCCCATTAAAACCAAAAATCAAAGGCAGCTATCAAGATATTGTCTCTCATCGACGCTATTTAGATGCTTTAAAAGACCAAGTTAAAGAAGTTGAGAAAAAACGACAAGAACAATATCAAAAAGACATCTTTTCCCATATTGACGATTTTATTACAAATCCAAATGATAAAAAACCTATCATTTTAACAAACGACTTACAACCACGGATTTTAAAACAACTCATCGATACCATTTATGATAAAATAAAAGCAGATGTTGTTTTACTCATCAATCAAACCGAAGAAAAAGCAACATTTATTTGTAAGAGCCGTTTAAATAATGCTCATTTAATTATTAAAGAAGCGGCTGCTTTAACGAAAGGTTCAGGGGGTGGAAACCCACAAATGGCACAAGGTGGAACCCAAAATGTCGCCTTGATCAATCAAATGATTGAAACCATTAAGAAAAATTTATGAAAAAATATTTAGGAATTGATTTAGGTTCAAAAACCATGGGGTTGGCCATCAGTGAAACGGGTGTGATTGCTACAGGCATTACCACACTACGCTTTAAAGAAGATGATTACGATGAAGCATTTCATCTTCTAGTCGAATGGATTCAAAAAGAAAACATAACCGATGTCATCATTGGCTTACCCAAACATATGAATAATGATATTGGCCAACGAGGGCAAATTAGTCAAGATTTTAAAAAGCGCCTCGATGAAACCTTGTCTCTGAATGTCGTTTTATGGGACGAACGGTTATCGACACGATTGGCCCTTTCAACGTTGATTTCCGGTAAGGAAAGTCGACAAAAACAAAAACAGAAAAAAGACGAACTGGCTGCAGTTCTTATTTTACAAAACTATCTCGATTATAAAGGAGAACAAAAACATGGATAACAATAAACTTACATTGATTGACGAAGATGGCAAAGAAACCATTTGTGAGATTATTTTAACTCACGAACACAACGGAAAAAGCTATGTCATTTTTGAATTTGCAGGCACAGAAGAAATTTCAGCTGCAGAATTTATTCCTGACCCAGAAAATCCTGAAGAAGGAACATTCCAAGACATTACAACCGATGAAGAATGGGAAATGTTAGACAAAGTCTTGGATCAATATTTTGACGAACTAGATTTAGAGGAAGATGAAGAATAAAACAATTATCAACACTTAAGCAATACGCAAAAGACCATCACGTCCCGATCATCAGTGACGATGGGCTTTTGTTTTTACAACAGGTCATTGAATCTCACCGTATCAAGCGTGTTTTAGAAATTGGCACCGCCATTGGCTACAGTGCGCTTTTTATGGTTGGTTTAGGCTGTCATGTTACAACGATTGAACGTGACCCTATTATGGTTGCTGAAGCAAGAAAGCATCTTGGAAAGGTAAAAGAAGTTACTTTAATCGAAGCGGATGCCCTTATCTACGACGGACCTCTAGCAACATATGATCTGATTTTTATTGATGGTGCGAAGGCTCAATACCAGCGTTTCTTTGAGAAATATACGCCTTTTTTAGCACCAGGTGGACTTGTTATATGTGACAATCTTCATTTTCATCATTTAAAACCCGAAGAAGTGAATCGGCACACGAAACAACTATTAAGAAAAATCGCCCGTTTTAAAACATACTTACAAGAAATTACGTCCTTTTCAACAACTTTTTACGATGTCGGTGATGGGATGAGCATTTCAAAGAAGGTGAAACCATGAAACGACTCGTGACTCTCTATCAAGTGAATCACTTTGAAAAACTCGCAGAAGTTGCGGATGGTTTTTTACTTGGTAATGATCAATTTGGCACTCGGTTAACAAAAAGTTTTTCTATCAGTGAAATCAAACAAGTTGTTGAGCAAAACGAAGTGCTTCAAAAAGAACTCTTTTTAGTAGCTAATCAAATGATGACTGATGAGCAACTCGATTCTTTCACCCACTTTTTAAAAGAACTACCATTGGCTGCTTTTACCGGGGTGATTGTTGGTGATATAGGGGCAATCATGGTTCTTAAAAAACTAGGAAAAGAACACTTAGCGATATACAATCCAGAAACACTTTTAACAAATGATTACGACTTCAACCATTTATCAAGAGAACATATCTTTGGTGCTTTTGTTGCGAAAGAAATTACCTTAGCTGATTTAAAACGTATCGGCCATTCAAAAAAACACGCCCTTTTTATGGTCGGGCATGGGCATTTAAATATGTTTTATTCAAAACGACAGCTGCTGCAAAACTATTTACAATATGCCGAACTATCTTTATCTCTTCATCAAAAACAAAATCTTGCCATCGTTGAAGAAAGACGAGAAGAAACCCAGCCGATTTTAGAAGACGAGGCCGGAACGCATGTCTTTCGTGCCCCTGTTTTTCAAACTTTAAATGTTCAAAAAGATCTTGCCACGGTGATTGATTATTTAGTCATTGACACTCTTTTTAAAGACGATGAGTATGGTTTTCAAGTTTTATCATTATACCGCCAAGATGCACCAAATGAAGCAGATGTAAAAAACCTTCAAGCACAATATCAAGAAACTTGGGATGAAGGTTTCCTTTATACAAAGACGATTTATCAGACAAAGGACTTAATAGACAATGATTGAATTACTAGCTCCAGCTGGGGATTTGGAAAAATTAAAAGTTGCATTACTGTACGGTGCCGATGCCGTTTTTGTTGGCGGACAAAACTTTTCCTTAAGGGCGAGAGCATCGAATTTTACGATTGCCGATATAGAAGAAGCATGCCGTTTTGCCCATGAAAGAGGTAAAAAAGTATATGTAACGACAAACATCATCCCTCATCATGAAGACTTAGAAGGCATTTTAGAATATTTAAAAGCGCTTGAAAAAGCGCGTGTCGATGCGATTATTTCAGCTTCACCCTCCATCATAGATGTCGCCCTAAAGGAAACATCATTGGAGGTTCACCTTTCGACTCAACAATCTGTCTATAATACTAATACAGTTAACTTTTGGTACGATCAAGGAATTAAGCGGATTGTTTTAGCACGAGAGTTAGACAAACATCAAATTGCTAAACTCATTCAAGGTACAAAAGCAGATATTGAAGTATTTATTCATGGTGGCATGTGTATGAGTTTTTCTGGACGTTGTAGCTTATCTGATAATTTCACTCTCCGTGATGCCAACCGAGGTGGTTGTGCCCACTCATGCCGTTGGAATTATCAACTTAGACAAAACAATCAAGCCATCCATGATCTTCCTTTTTCAATGTCAAGCAAAGATCTCGCAACCATCGAACAAATCCCCTTTTTAATCGATGCAGGTGTGAAGTCTCTTAAAATTGAAGGACGGATGAAATCTCTACACTATATCGCAACAGTCGTTTCGACGTATCGAAAACTCATCGATGATTACAAAATAAAAGGTGTAATAACTGATTTTATACCTTATCAAAAGGAATTAGATAAAGCTGAAAATCGTTTAACTTCATTTGGTTATTTAGAAGGTTTACCAGGTATTGATCAACAACTCTTTAACCAAAGAAGTGAAAAACCCACTCAACAATTTATCGGGTTAGGAATAGACTATGACGAAAAGACAAAACGAGCTAAGATTGAACAAAGAAATTATTTTACAACAGGAATGGAAATTGAAGTCTTTAATCCAAGTGGCAATCATTTCACCTTTACTTTAGAAAAACTGTTTGATGAAAACTATCAAACATTAACGATTGCCCGTCATCCAAAACAACTTCTTTATATGGAAACCCCGCAAGCAATTGAACCCTATGCGATGATTCGGAGAGTTTCATGAAATACGTTGAAAAAGATGGCAAAAGAATTTATTATAAAATTATTGTGAAGCCAATTAAACATACATATTTTCGTTTAAAAAAAGGTTATTTACAAATTACAACCCAACCACGGGTGCAAGAAAAAACATTGATCGAACTGATTGAAACACATTTTGATCGATACTATGAGCGAATTCAACAAAAAGAACAAGTGTTTGTCTCAAATGAAATAAACCTTTGGGGAAAAACGTATTCCTTTGAAGTGCGAAAAGGCCTTTTTACTTATCACATCGGTGCTTCTCACATCATTGCCTACGAACCAAACGAATCACCGGTTGATGCAAGAATGAAGCTTTATGTCCAAGAGATGAAACAGGCTTTAGAACAAATCGACCGGGACATTGTCAAACAACTTGCTGCTTTAGGGATTCCCCTCTTACCTTATCGTCTAGCTTTTCTTCGTTCAAAATTTGGCTCATATCATCGTGGGAAACGACAAATTACCTTAAATACTTTTCTTGCATCATTAGACCCCATTTATTTGACTTACGTCATTTATCACGAATATGCTCACTATCAAGTCTTTAATCATTCGAAAGAGTTTTATCAACTCTTAGACCAACTCATTGAAAATCATCGCTCGATTCAAAAAAGCCTTAAAAAAATGGTAATTTACTAAAGAATCGTGTATAATAAATAAGGATTTAAGGAGGACTATCATGGCAGTTAAACAACCACAATATCAACTCACTCAAGAAGGTGTTGATAAACTCAAAAAAGAATTAACAAATTTAAAAGAAGTCAAACGACCAGAAAACATTGAAGCCCTAAAGGATGCTCGCCAACAAGGAGACTTATCTGAAAATGCTGATTATGATGCTGCTCGCAACGAACAAGCACGAATTGAAGCACGGATCAATGAAATTGAAGTCATTTTAAAAAATGTCAAACTGATTAAGAAAACCCCTGAAGATAAAATTAACATTGGTAAATCAGTCAAAGTTCTTTTTGTCGAGAAAAACGAAGAAAGAATCTTCCATTTAGTCGGAAGTTTAGAAGTTGATCCAAAAGAAAATAAAATTTCTGTTGAATCGGCTATCGGAAAAGGATTAATCGATTTTGCTCGGAAAAAAGAAGAAGAAGACGATAAAAATGTGATTGGCAGCATCGTTCATATTAAAACAGATTCAGGCAAAGTTTTTGAATTAAAAATATTGGAAATTAGTTAATGCGTCTCACACGAAAATTCATTCCGGATTTATACGTTAAATCCATTTATGAAATTCCGTATCACGATTTTAAAAAGCAAGGCATCACCACCTTGTTTTTTGACTTAGATAACACTTTAATTGGTTATGATGAAGACATCCTTCCTGAAGATGTAATTGCTTTTCTAAACACTTTGACTTCTGATTTTAAAATCATGGTTTTATCAAACAGTGGCTATAAACGAGTTCAAAAAGCAATCCAAACAACATTCCCTTTTATTCATCTTATGTTTAAGCCTTTTAAAAGAGGCTTTAAAAAAGCTTTAAGAAAGAGTCATAGTAAACCGCATGAAGTGTTGGTGATTGGTGATCAACTGATGACTGATGTTTTTGGCGCTCACCGGATGAAAATGCAAGTTTGTTTAGTAAAAAGTGTCCGCAGATCATCCGATAGATGGATGACTAAAATCAATCGTTGGCTAGAACGACGGATGTTAAACCGTATTCGGAGAAAAGATCCGAAATTATATGAAGAAAGACTTGAGGTGTATGTCAATGACCATGCACTGTAAAGGCTGTGGGGCATTACTTCAAACTGAAAATGAACAGGAAGTCGGTTACGTCATCAATATTGAACAACCATTTTGTCAATCGTGTTATCGTTTAATGCATTATGGAGAAGTGAATGCTCATTTTCATCCACAAGATTTGCCGCAATTAGGAAGAAATGCAGTCGCCGTTATGATGAGTTCAGTGCTTCATTTAGATATGCTCTTTCAATATCCAGTTTATCGATTTGAGCCGGATTTAAAATATGTATACATTATTAACCAAATTGATTTATTACCTAAACAAACAAACCTTGACGAACTATTAAAGAGGATTATCGCAAAAGCGAAAGCTTTAAAAATACCTTATTATGATATTATTTTAATGTCAGCGAAAAATCCTTTAGACATCGCTAATCTAAAGACGTACTTAGCAACATTCAAAGAGCCAAATGTATATTTATTAGGCGTCCAAAACTCAGGAAAAACAACGGTTTATAAAGCATTAACCGATAATGAAGAAGCACTCGCTTTTACGAAAGCCGGTTTAACCCAAGAACCTTTTTCTGCAAAGGTTGGCTATCAAATGATTTGGGATATGCCTGGTCTTTATCAAGAAGGATATATCCATCAGTTTCTTCCTTATGAAGACTATAAAAAATTGATTCCTACACAAACGATTAAACCACGCATTTATCAGTTGAAAAAAGGTCAAGCTTTAATTTTAAAAGGCTTGCTTGCAATACAAAATATGAAAACAGATACGAGTCTTGTTTTATATCTTTCTCCGTTTGTGAAAATCCACAAAACGAGAATCGAGCGAATCGAAGCTTTACTGAAAAAAGACCCAACTTTATTACCTTTAGAAGCGTATGAAGAAAAAGCATTTAAAATTGGTGAAAAGAAAACTCAAATCACATTTGCGGATATCGGTTTTCTTCACACTGAAAAAACAAACACTTTATCCTTTATCATCCCCAACAAGATGCACTTAACATTAACGGAGGCGTTATTTAAATGATTCAGCGTATCATCCAAGATTTACAACATAAATTTAAAAATGACCCAATGCGTTTGACTCATATTATGGGTGTTTACGAAACCGCAACTAAACTTGCTCTTCACCATAAGATAGACCCATTTAAAGTTCAAATCGCAAGTCTATACCATGATTACACTAAAAATGATAAAATAGAAACACAAACCGCTTTACTAACTCCTGACGAAGTCGCTTTATATAAGGATTATCCGGTGATGTATCATGCTCTCAGTGCTGAACATCTCCTCCAAAAGAATCACCATATTTTGGATGAAGAAATCATTCAAGCAATTCGTCATCACATTTGGGGACGTCCGAAAATGAGTTCTGTTGAAATGATTGTTTTTATCGCTGACTATGCTGAACCCAACCGGACATTCATCGATGCTACTGCCCTTTATGAATTGGCATGTATGAGTTTAGAAAAGGCAACGCTTCGCTGTATGGAAATCACATTAAATAATTTAAAAGAACAAGGGGCTAATCCCCATCCAGAACAACTGGAAGCTTACCACTATTACAAGGAGGTAACACGTGGAGAAACTTAAACAAATTGTCTCGACTCTTGAAGATTTAAAAGTAAAAGATCTAGCAGTTTTTGACTTTGAAAACACATCCCCTTTTTATGACTATTTCGTGATTGCGACAACCAATGAAAGACAAGCCTCAGCTGCTGTCAATCATTTAAAAAAAGCATTGGGTGTCAACGAAATTAGACATGTTGAAGGTCGTGGTGGTTCTTGGGTCTTAGTCGATTGTCACGAAGTCATCGTGCATTTGTTTACACAAGACGACCGCGAATACTATGGCTTTGACCAACGACTTCTTGGGGTCAAAAAAATCCAATGAACTTCGCCGATCTTTACGATGTTTTAATGGCAGATGTTGATTACAAACAAATTTTTGCGTGGCTCATCCCTTTTCTAAAACCAAATGATACCATTTTAGATGCAGGGTGTGGCAGTGGATATTTCTTAGAAGTCTGTTTACGGGCAGGCCATTTTTGTTGGGGCATCGATAAAGACGAAAGAATGTTGGCTTTGGCTCAACAACGACTTCAAAGTAAAAATTTATCGGCACTCCTTTTTCATCACAACTTAAAAAAACCTTTTTTGAGCGATGCGGATGTGGTAGTTAGTTTTTTTGATGTCTTAAATTATTCGAAAAACTACCGCCCCATCGTTAAAAATATTAAACAAAATTTAAATCCAGAGGGACGGTTTATCTTTGATGTCTATAAAGAAGATGTTCTTCAAACTCACGATGGTTATTATGAAGAAGAAACCGAGCCACTTGCATATACATGGCACATTAAACGGTCAAGACGGACACTTATACACACTATAACTCACGGTGATGACACCTATCTTATTAAGCAAACAATCTATCCTAAAGAGCATTACCTTAAAACATTAAAACAAGTGGGCTTCAAAGATGTTCAAATTTTAGAAGGACCCGACCCAAGAAAGCATTACTTTATCGCCGAATAATCGGCGTTTTTTTATTAATAAAGTAAAGTATTTACCTTCTCTCTACTATAATGTGGAGGGATAAAATGAAAGAAAAGATTATTATTATTGTCATCATAACCGTTTTGCTGTGGATCCTTTTATTTCCTAAGAAGGTAGATATTGAACCAATGACTTATGAAGCAGCTGCCATCCCTTTTTATGAAATCCATATAGATGGGGCAGTCTATTTTCCTAAAACGGTGAAAATGTATGAACCGATTACGCTGGGTGATTTACTATCAAACCATGTTTATTTACAACCAGAAGCAGATCTTACAAAAATCAATCCTTATCAAGTCATTCAAGCGACAACAACGCTTTACATCCCTTTTTGTGATGAAGAGGAGCCACTACGGCCCACACAAGTTAATATTAATATAGCTGATTTTCAAACTTTGATTACCATTCCCGGGATGCAGGAAAGAATCGCTGCAGGTATTATTATTTACCGAGAAGCGAATGGACCTTTTGTCCATTTAGAGGAACTGTTGAATGTCAAATATATTGGAGTAGCAACCCTTGAAAAACTGGCGCCATATCTTTCGCTTCAATAATTTTTATTACCATGCTACAGCGCTTTTGTTATTTGGTTTGAGCTTTAAAAGCCCCCTTTTTATAGGCGGGTTTTTAAGTTTTCTTTTTTTCTTTTACCGACGGATGAATCTTTATTTACTATGCTTTTTCCTCGTTGTTTGGACGTCATTTATTTTCCTTTTAAAACAACCGCCTCCAAAAACGATTCAAGGTATTTATCAAGTTGTGGATGTGGATGAATTTTCATATAACAATCGGTACACTATTAAGAAGGGTTGTCGTAAGTATCATTTTTATAGTAATGAACTGTACGAAATAGGTGATCGTTTGTATGTTGAAGGCGTTGTGACACCTTATGATGAACAGCGTATCCCCTACGGCTTTCATGCTTGGGAATATTATGTATCACATCATGTTTATGGTCAAGTCAAATTAACGAAAAATAATCTCCAAAAAAGCTCTTTTCATTTTTATCAAGGGCGTGAGTTTTTAAAAAAGAAACTCCTTGAGTCTGAGAGTAGACCGTTCTTAATGGCTTTTATTTTTGGAGAACCAATTCGTGACGAGGACAGCAGGTCCTCGTTTGAAAACGTCCCGATCTTATTTTTATTTACAGTGTCCGGATTGCATTTATATGGCTTTGTTAGGCTTTTAAGGAAGATAATGTTTTATTTTAATGTGCCACCCCATCTTCAAGAAATAGTTGTCTTTTTATGTCTTTTTTGGATTGGTTATTTAAATCGCTTTAATTATGCTGTTTTAAGAATTATTCTTATTTTTGGGTTACGTAAACTAAACCAAAGATACTCACTTCACCTTCATGCGTTAGATCTCATTTGTTTAACTTTTATGATTATGCTTTTATTCCATCCGGGTTATCTGTATCATCAAGGCTTTTTAATGACTTTTATTATTGTCGTAGGCTTAGAATTGCTTCATCCCTTTCATCAACGCTTTTTAGGGATTGAAAGACAAATTGTTATAAGTTGGATTGTTCTTTTACTGACACTCCCTTTTACCAAAGAACTTGCCCTTTTACAGTGGCTTGTGACACCTTTTTTATTGGGTCCTGTAACAATTGGTTTATATAGTTTTGCAATGGTCTCTCTTTGGTTTGTTCGTGGCCAATTGTTGTTTAATCAATTGATGCAGTTCGTTATAAAATTCATTGAAAAATTAGGAACTTTAAGAACATCTTTCTTTTTACCTCAAGCGAGTAGTTATTTAATTGCGTTTTATTATGCACTTATTATTTATCTTTTTCTTTCACAATCACTAAGGCAAAGTCTTCAGCGCTTACTCATTTTTATTTTGACTCTAGGTTGTTTACTCTGTTATCGGCAGATTTCCTTGCAAAAACAAGTGTTTTTTCTTGATGTTGGCCAAGGAGACTCGAGCCTAATTTTAACACCTGATTGTAATTTTTTAATTGACAGCTTCAATGGTACACACCAGTTTTTGCTTAACTTAGGTGTTAGAAATCTCGATTACTTATTTTTAACACATAGTGATTTAGATCATGTCTTAGATGCAGAAAAAATTATTCGCGATCTAAAAGTTGGTGAAGTAGTCATTAGCGGAACAGACCCCAACTATCCAACATACACCCAAAAGCCGTTGGCTCTGATGGGTGAGATGACGCTTCCGTGTGGATCAATGGACATTCATCTTTTAGGTCCATTACGAAGTTATCCTTTAGCAAACGACAATTCTTTAGTCATTCAAACCGATTTTTATGGACAAACCATATTATTTACTGGTGACATTGAAGCTGCAGCAGAAAAAGATTTGGTTTCATATTATGGTTCCAGATTAAAAAGCGATCTTTTAAAAGTTCCTCACCACGGATCAAAAACATCTTCATCAGAAAGTTTTCTTAAAAAAGTAAATCCAAAAATTGCCATTATGTCAATGAAACGAAACAATCGCTTTGGTTTTCCTCATGATGAAGTAATAGAACGTTACCAACGTCTAGGAATTCAAATATACCGAACGGACTATCAAGGAACAATCATTTACGACCCTAAAAAACGAAAAGATAAATGGCAAGTATCGCTATCATTTTGAATGATTATTTAGTATAATAAGAATAACGTCAAAGGAGGGTTTATCATGAAGGAGTCGACTTACGTTTTTCAAAGTTCTAATGAATACTTACTCGGCCATAAAATTGAAGAAAAAATCAAAGCACTAGATGTAGATCCGTTTAATGTGATGAAATATGATTTATTAGAAAGCAAACAAGAAGACGTCTTAGAGGATATGATGACCATCCCCTTTTTTTCGGAGAAAAAAGTCATTGTTATTAAAAATATTCAACTGCTTGATAAAGTGGATGGTGATACATTTCAAAATTGGCAAAGCTATTTTGAAAACCCCAATCCAGATGTCATTGTTTTAATTGAACTTTTAGAAACTTTACCTAAATCAAGTCCGACCCAAAATCTCTTAATGAAATATGGGTTCGTTGAAACCATTGAAGAGATGAAACGTGAGGAATATCCCCATTTTGTCAAACACCTCTTTAAAAAATATCAATATGAAATTACCAATGAAGCAGTCAGCACACTGCTAGACCGGACCAACTATGATTTTCAATTGTTGTCTCAAGAAGCAGAAAAACTGATGTTATTTTCATATGATAGTAAAGAAGTTCAAGAAAAAGATGTGATTTTACTTGTAAGCCGAAACTTAGAAGAGAACATCTTTGAACTTACCAATGCACTCCTCGCAAAAGATCAGGAGAAGACCATTGAAATTTTTTATGATTTGGTTGCCCGTAATGAAGATCCTTTGCGAATTTTAAATTTTATCGTTAATAAAATTAGAGAAATGATTCACACGAAACTACTTATTGAAAAAGGTTATCGCCAAGATGAGATTGCCAGTCATTTTAACATTAAAAGTGGACGAGCGTATTATCTTGTAAAAAACTCAGAAAAAGTTACTTTAGCAAGTTTAGAAGCCCATTTGAAAAAGCTAAGTAAGCTCGATTACGATATTAAAAGTGGGAGAATCGATAAAAAACTTGGCTTAGAATTGTATTTATTAGGAGCGTAATCATGTTAAATCATCCATATTTATTATTTTTTGATTTTGAGACAACAGGGTTGTCACCCTACAACGACCAGATCATTGAAGTTGGGGCATTATTATTAAAAAAAAGCGGTGACCAATATATTGAAGTCGAACGCATGAATGAACTGCTTCAAATTGACCGCCCTTTACCAGAGAAAATTACCGAAATTACGCAAATTACGGCTGATATGTTAAAAGAGCAGGGCATTGCTCAAGAAATTGCTTGTCAAAGATTTCAAATGATGTTAGCGTATGAACCTTTACTCATCGCTTATAACATCCAATTTGATCTTGGGTTTTTACAATCATGGCTCCGCCGCTATACCCATCCACAAGCTGAAATTCATTTAGATGTATTAGATGTGATGGCTGTTTACAAAGATCGCCATCGTTTTCCTCATCGTCTTGAGAGTGCGGTTCAAACTTATCAGGTTGAGGTTCAAAACACACACCGTGCAATCGATGATGTTGTTGCAACTTATCATGTATTAGAAAAATTGAACCAAGAACAACCCAATCTTGAGAAATATGTAAACAAAGTGGGTTATAATCCAAAATATGGACGAAGTGGACCTAAACTCGATCATGTCCAATATGTTGCTCAATATGGTGGTCGTCGCGAAATCGAAAAACTATAAAAAAAAGAAGTATAAATACTCCCTCTTTTACAGTTGATTAACCAATCTTGTTAATTGCGATTTATGTCTGGCAACAAAGTTTTTATGGTAAATACCCTTTGCTTGCCCTTTGTCTAATTTTTTATGAGCATAAGCCAAAGCCGAAAGTGCTTGTTCCTTATCATTGGCTTGAATAGCTAGTTCAACTGCTTTAATTGATGTTTTTACAGAAGATTTAAAAGATTGATTGAGTAAACGACGTTTTTCATTCGTTTTATTTCGTTTGATTTGTTGTTTGATGTTAGCCACAATTTCACCTCCATATGACGCACAACTTATTATAACAAAACCAAATTGAAAATACAACAGTTAAGTGATAAATATGTTAAAATAGGACTGTCTAGAAAGAAGAGGAAAAATCATGACCACTGCGAATAAACTGACCGTTTCAAGATTGTTAATCATCCCTGTGATGCTCATCGTTATTTATTTAGATGCTTTGAAACAAACAACGAGTCTCTTTGGGTTGACTGTGGGCCAATTGCTTTTCGCCTTTTTGTTTGTGCTAGCATCCTTAACAGATTTACTCGATGGCTATATTGCTCGAAAATACAATCAAATTACAACTTTCGGAAAGTTTTTAGATCCGATTGCGGATAAAGTGCTCGTTTTTATAGCTTTACTTCACTTAATGGTTTTAGCACCTGAACGCGTCCCATTGTGGGCAGTGATGGTTGTTATTATCCGTGAGTTTGTTGTTACTGGAGTTCGCTTAATCGCAGTCGATCAAGGAGCCGTTATTGCAGCATCCTCACTGGGAAAAATAAAAACGGCAACAACAATGCTCGCTTTAATCCTTATGCTTTTTAATGATTTTGGCTTGAAACCCTGGATTGCAAATGTGATCTTTTATATTGCCGCATTCTTCACCCTTTTAAGTGGTTTAGATTACGTCCTTAAGAACAAAAAAATAATTTTTGAAAATATGTAAAAAGTAAAAAAGGCAAAAGATACATATCATAAAATGGAGGTATATACTATGAACCAGGATAAAAGAACGCAAGCCCTCGAGGCAGCGATGAAACAAATTGAAAAACAATATGGAAAAGGATCCGTCATGCGTCTCGGTGATGAAGCAGATATGCATGTTGCCGCAAACCCTTCAGGCTCGATTGGCTTAGATATCGCTTTAGGTATCGGTGGCTATCCAAAAGGACGTATTGTTGAGATTTACGGCCCAGAAAGTTCCGGTAAAACAACACTGGCACTACACGCGATTGCCGAAGCTCAGAAAAAAGGTGGTTATGTTGCCTTTATTGATGCAGAACATGCCTTAGATTCTAAATATGCTCAAAATTTAGGTGTCGATATTGATAATTTAATTTTATCACAACCAGACACCGGTGAACAAGCTTTAGAAATTGCTGAAGCTCTCATTCGAAGTGGCTCGATTAGTACCATTGTGATTGACAGTGTTGCAGCTTTAGTTCCAGAAGCGGAAATTAGCGGTGAAATGGGTGATTCTCATATTGGTCTTCAAGCACGCTTGATGAGCCAAGCGATGCGAAAACTATCAGGTGCTATTTCTAAGACAAACACAACTGCAATTTTTATTAACCAAATTCGTGAAAAAGTGGGAGTCATGTTTGGCAATCCAGAAACGACATCTGGCGGTCGTGCATTAAAATTCTATGCGTCTGTCCGATTAGATATTAGAAGAAGTGAAACGATTAAAATTGGTGCTGATATTGTTGGTAATAAAGCCAACATTAGAGTGGTTAAAAATAAAGTTGCCCCACCGTTTAAAACTGTCACAGTAGACATTATTTATGGAAAAGGGATTTCTCAAGTTGGTGAACTCGTTGATATAGCTGCCGATCTTGATTTAATTGGCAAGAGTGGTGCTTGGTATTCTTACCAAGACGAAAAAATTGGTCAAGGACGCGAAAACGCTAAACAGTATTTACTAGATCATCCAGAAGTTTACAAAGAGCTTTATGATAAGATTTTAGAGCATTATCATATTTCATATGACAATTAATAAATAAAAAAACCACATTGTGGTTTTTTTTATGGTCGAATGACTGTTGTTGGATTTAACCCTGTTAACGTAAATTTTACATATTCTGTTTTCGTAATGGTTTGACCGGCACTTAAATAGCTGTATTCAATTTTCAAATATAAGTGTGGATCATCAACTTTTACAAATGGTAGCGGTCTTAAAGGAAGCTTATGATTGAAATCAACCTTTAGCGTAAATTCGTTTCTACTGTTAGGTGATTGCTTATTTCCTACATAAGATACATTTTTCCAGTCAGTCTTAAGAGCGGGGGTAATTGATATCGTTTGAATGTCATAAGTAGACTGCTGTTCGTAAGTTGCTTTAAACTGATAATAACCAAGGACAAGATCACCATCATCATTCGTTTCTGGCTTCTTTAAGGCACTCCACTCAAGATCTAAAGTTAAACCGGTGAGCTCGTCAAGAGTTTTAAAGTCTTTGATTTTTTCAGAATCTTCCGTGATATTACGGTCAAAATAAACAGAACGATTCGCAGTATAACTACCAATATAAGCAGTCAACACCAAAGCAATCGGTAAGATGGTCGCAAATAGTAATAAGCCAATCCGTGTTGGATTTTTCTTTAGCCAATCCTTGAAAGTTAGTTTTTCTTTTTCATGCGGTTTTTTCATATCTAAGTCTCCTTCACAATCTACAATTTATATTATACACAAAAAATAATAAATTAAAAGTTTTCTAAGCTTCTTAGTAAAATCAATTGACTTACATAAAGCAAATAAGTTATAATAAATAGGTATGATGATTTACACAATTATCATGAAAAAATAATTGTTATTATATGTTTTATCGAAAAATAAATGGAGGTGGTAGAATGTTATATTTAATAGCATTCGGAACAGTAGAAACCGTCATCTCCATTTTGCTAGCC
>JALNWO010000012.1 GCA_023230825.1 Acholeplasmataceae bacterium | reverse complement strand
GCGTAGCCGCTAGCATTCCAACGACCGCCAACCATAAGTGTGCGGTCTCCGTCCGCTTGATAATAGTAATCGGCATAATAAGCCGCATTACCGGCTCCCGTGCCACCAGCAACAACTGGTAGCCTTGCGTAAGGGAATAATTTATCATACCCCAACTCTTTTACGTAACCGTCATTTTGTGCGTTAAGATAAGCTACTGCCATAAATGGCGCTGCATAACTACCGCCGACGCTTGCTTTATCATCATAAGCGCTTCGGTCTTCACAAACCCATAATTTGTGATTAACAACTTTAGCGCCGTCAATGAAAGTATAAATATTGCCGTATGGGTTTTCATAACCACGATAAACAATTGGATATTGTCCATTATTAGCAGTAAATGCACCACTGCTTGCAACAACGTTATCTGTTTTACCAGAAACCCACGCACGAGCAGAAATAACGTTGCCTTCTGTAACATCAAAAGGTTCACCACTTAAAACGATTGTGGCTTCGCCTACATTTGGAGTGTCATTTAAAATACTAATTACATCTCTTTGACTTGCTACACTTGAATTAGAATTGGCTGTCCCAATTGAAACCTTTTGTCCTACAACAAAATTATTCGCTTTGGAATTAGCGATTATAATGCTATTAGTATCTTCTTCAGTTACTAAAGCAACATCATTATTTGAATAAGATAATTCAGAAACGCCCTTCAATACATTTTGACAATGTCTTGTTGCAAATTCAATTTCGAACGGCACGACAATATGATAGTGATATTCTGCCAAGTCTGTAATACCCCAACGACTATTGGTATTGTCTCCATCGCCGTCATTTTTACGTGCGGCTTTTCTCGCATTCCCCCTTGAAACACTTACTAATGGATAAACATTAGGAACTGAGCGCATTTTACCACTTTCATCTTGACTTGCTTCGTATTTGCCTAAATAAGCAAAATTGATTTCTTTTCCATTGTCGTCAATAAAAATACGCGGTCTGATATAACCGGCTAGCTTTCTTTCACACACCCAAGAATACTCATAATCTACATCACCTTCTTTAGTGAATTCTAATTTGTGAAAATAGAGTTCTCTTTCAATCATTACATTACCGTTAATGACTTTGGGTCTGGTATTGAAAATAGCAATGTTATCAAAACTATTAGCAACAACTTGTTCGTCAATACCAACATTAGCAACTAAATTAGTCGCTGCACCAACGAACAATTCTCCGTTAACTCTTTTAACTCTTTCGCCAACTGGACTTGCTTGTCCTACAACCCAACGCACACCATACTCGATGACGTCGGTTTCAAAAGCCATTAAATTTTTAACTTTGACTTGTTTGATTTTATCTTCGCTCGTATCATAAACGGGGATAATATCATTTTCAATAACAGCATGATGTTCATCGTAATTAGTAAGGTCTTCATCAATTTTTTCGCCTTCTAAACGTTTAAGTTCGGTATCAACATCGGTGTCTTCAAATACGATATTCTCGGCTTTTTGTTGTTCCATTTTCACGCCATAGACTTTGATGTAAGAACCTTCGTCATGACCATCATTAAGAAACTCTAAATAACTCCTATCGGGCAAGGTTTCTTTATGAGGCACTAAAATCCCGTTCGTTCCAGCAGTGCCACAAAAAATATTATCTACATCAATTATGCCTTTTGTATAAATTGGTTTACTATCGAGTAAAACACCATCTATACTATAAAAACTAACTATCAAAAAATCGTAAACTTCAATTTCATCATAATAAATCTTGTCTTCGTGATTAAATTGTCCTAACTCGCTACTTTCCCAACCATAGATTGCTTTTAATTGGTCTAAAAGGTTATCGACTTCTTCTTTGGTATAGCGTGCATTGAAAGCATCATCGATTGTTTGTTTTGTATGAAAATCAAGGCCAAAACCCACTTTGTCCGCAATTTTAGCTCGTAATACTTCAACAATACCATTAACAATATTGATAAATGTTCCGTCACCTTTAATAATTCCGTATTCTGTGTTACTGCCTTTTTCAATTGTCCATGCACCGTTATCAACCCAATCGCCTAAATCGTTATTAAACTCCCATTCATGAACGTTTTCGCCAACAACTTCTTTGGTATAAATTAAATCGTTTGCCATTGGACTATAGCCGCCCTCATATTTGTTATGTAAAAAATTGTTAATATAACCCGATATGTTTGCTTGAAGTAGTAATTGACTTTGAGTAAGATCAATAGCGCCATAAGACCGCCCTTTTGCGTCTAAACGGGCTATTTCTTTTTGTAATGCTTCAATTAACTGACGTATATATAAATGCGCCTCGTTATCGGTATCATGAACTCCTATTAAACTATCAATTGCACTGTTTAAATTATTTAATTTAACTTTATCACTTGCACTCATTAACCCCGCAGCACTTGGTGTCGCACTATCAATCGTATATGTAACGCTCGATAGATTAGGTGTCGCTTGTGTTCTATCTTGTTTCGGTGTATAAATTCTTATCGTAAGTTTTTTATCCGTTGGTGAAGTAGATGCTCCTATGCCAATTTTACTTGCATATGAATCATCAATAACATTTCCTTCTTGATCGTGTTTTGTTTTATTTACAATAGTTGCGCCGCTTAATAGGTTAGTAACTAAATCAGTCGCCGTTTGAATGATATTGCTTGTCTTGTTCAATTGCAACAAAACGATTTACATGTGTAACATTAGTCGTTTCTTCAAGCGCTGAAGCACGAAGTTGTAAGGCCTCTATTTCATTAAGGATATCGTCAATATCGTTGGTGATTCGATTTACTTCTTCGTTCGTTTGGTCTTGCGTTTGTTGCAACCATTTAAAAATGACTTGTAATGGCTCATGTAACGTGCGGAGTATTCTTTCGGCACTCCAACCTTGTTCACTTGGGTTTTTTGGCAAAACAGCAGCCGACTTAGCCATTAAATAATCTTTTTCTTTGTTTCCCAAGATTGTAATTTTATTAAATTTACTCATGGTCGTTTTCCTCTCTTTCCACAGTATCGTGTTCTTCTAGTGATTCTTCGCTAATATATTTTTCATCATGCGTAATAACGGATATTTCTTGGGCAATTATTTCTTCCTCGTTTAGGGGAATAAAAATTTTGCTTTCATAAGCATTTTTAAATAATTTTAAAACGATCACTTTATTTGTTATTTGTAAAGACTTTAATTTAACGTCTTGAACAGCACTTAACCAACCACTTAAGAACGAAGTAAGAAGCGCAGAAATACGCATAACTAGATTTACCCATGCTTGAATATCGTCGCCACTCATAAAGTCTTTAACGGTCAAGAAACCTAAGACAATCGCAATAAGAAGAGACATTGCTAGTTTAATGCCTCTATTAGTCCATTTATTAAACTTAATTAAGTCGTCTAAGTGTTTTCCTTGTTCTAAGACGGACTTGCTATTACTTCTACCATGAGCGCTTAAATAATAACTTGGGTTGCTTGCGTCAAGTTTAATGTGTCCTAACAAGACTTTTCTAATTGCTTCTTCTTGTTCAACGTTAATGCGACCAATGCGAATAGTTTCGCCGGTTTCTTCATCTATTTTTTCAATAGGTTTTAGAAGTAATAATTCAACATCAATAATCGAACAATATTTAATGATTTTCTTTGCGTTTGTTTGTGTAATGTTATTCATTATTAGATAGTTAACTTTTTTATCGAATAATTCTTGCACTGAAAACCAACCAAAAAATTGCATAAAATACATTAAAAGACCTTCAAGCGCTAAAATGATTTTTTCAAATTCAGAAAGTGCGTTTTGATATAAGCCACCTATGCGTTCTTTTTGTGTGTCTTCGCCTACGCTTTCTCCCATAAATAAGCCAAAAACAATAATACCTAAAATAATTAAAGTGTTACCAAGCCAAGATCTAAAATCAAACTCTTCATTAAAGCCGATATTTGTAATTGTCATTACAACAATTAAAATTAGACCCCAAGCAAGCGTAAAGCCTTTTATTACTTTTTTCTTATCTAATTTACTAAACCAATTATCTTTCATCATTCACCGTCTCCTAATCTTTGGCGTTTCATTTCTAGTAACATCATTATTAAAATAACACCACCAACAAGTAACAAAATTAACATGGTTGTCGCGTATGGACTATATAACCAATCAATAATAGACCAACCAGTTATATAAAAGCCTACAAGTAAAATAATCAAGCCACTAAATAGGAAAAAGCCACCAGTGACTAACCACTTCCATTTCTTTTTTAAAAATTCTTTAAACTTTTTCTTTCTCATTCTATCGGTTGCCTTTCTGCCTCTTCGGCTTTGTGTGCTTTAATACGTATATTTTCTTTTTTATATTCGAGCATATAAAAATGTTGATTATCGGCAAATAGTTCAAAAATGAAACCGGCCGCTTGTCCGCCGAACGCTACACCTAAAATTAAAGTTAAGTCTTTTAAGATAGTTTGAAAAAGAAATGCGATAGCAAACGCTACACCCCAACCAATAACGCGGGAAAGTGAAGTTGAATGTAATTTACCGTCTTCGCCCTTTTCTTTGCTTTCACGGAAAATTGTAATAGCAGCAACGACAAGAAGTAAAACTGCACCAACAGTCATTTTTTTACTTGTAGTGGGTTCAACCTCCACAAAATACTCATTAAACTTTACAATGAAAACAATAAGAAATGGCGCAAAAATACTTGCCCACCGGCCAATTTTAAGTCCCCAAAAGGTATTGCGGTGAAATTTATATGGATCGCGTTCTTTTAACTTGACTTTATTGCGCCGTGCCATTTTACTTTGCTCCTTTGATTATTTTAATAACTGCTTCACTAATGCCTTTTTGCACTAAGTCTGGGTCGCTAGCTAATAACTCTTGAACGGCGATAATCGTGTTTAGTTTTGTATCAAATTGACTAAAAGATTCAAGTTTTTTACTTGCGTCCTCATACTTTTGAACATTGATTTTAGTTATTTCGGTTAATTCTTTAATTGTTACGCGATATTGTTCTTTCTCGGCTTCGTGCATTTTGTCTTGTTCTTCACGCTGCAATCGTAACAATTTATTTTCTTTCGCAAGTTCTTCTAATTTTTTACCAGTATTAACAGTAACGATTCTTGCCTCTTTGTTAGTTTTAGTATTTTTCAATATGATAAAAACCGCCGCAGCAATGTTTACAAGGCCACCAACAATTGCACCTAGTGAAATACCAAAAAGATATTGATCGCGAATGTGTTGGTCGTAGTAATCTTCCAATACATCTGGAATACCATTATCGTTAGCGTCAATTAACATTGGGTCGCTTGTTTCTTCCTCTTCTTCGATAACTTCTCCGCTAATTTCATCTTCTGCGTATAGTGCTTGCGGACTTACGCGAAAGCTTAGCAATAAAGCACCACCAAACAGAAGTAATGTTGTTAAGATTAGAATGCCTTTCCATTTTTTCATAATTTGTGTTCTCCTTTTTCCTTAATTGTTTCCTACCGAAGCAAACGGTATTGTATATATAATTTGCATACTGCTTAACACCGCATTGTCCGCGTCGTTATTTCTAAAACCAAAGGAAATAAACGGAACATTGAGTGGGCGATAAAATGTGTATTTATGGGGTATTACATACTTGTCAAAGTTAATATTGGCGACATTAAAGTTTTCAAGGTTTAAACCATAGTCGCGTCGGTTGAAATCAACTATCGTTGCCATTTCTTCTAAATGAGTATCATTTGTTGCTTGGCAAATTTCGATAGAACTTTTAATTTGTGTATCATTTGTTAATGTCCAACCCCAAATTGTTTTATTGTGCATTAAATCGCCCATTGTGTGCGGTGAAGTAATATAATATGCTTTAACATTTCTATATTTAAAAATTTCCGCTTTAAAATTCTTTGTCATGCTTTGTGCAGCATAACGCACAATGTTCAATACTTGATTGCGATTATCACGAAGTTTAAAACGAGCAAGGCCATAATGAATATCAACAATTGTGTAAGTTTCTTCCATGCGTTCAACAAGCGCCGCACGACTTAACGTTTGTAAACTTAATTCTTCGCCACTTTCAGCGTCAACAAGTTTAAACAATAAACCTTTGCCCATATGGAATTCGTCAAGTAATTCAAGGCGATATGCTTTGCCATACACCTTTAATGGTGAATTGGGGTTTGTGTCTACAATTTCGTTTTCTTCTTCGCGACGGTTTAAATAATAAATACGTTCAGTTGATAATTGTTGAATAAGAGCGTGATATATTTCATTATCCATTTGTGAATCTACATAACCGCAAACTTCAAAAGCATTTAAAGTCTTGTCAATATAAATATCAAACGTCCCAGTTTTAGTATTGTTAATTGTTGCTATTTGATTATACATGTAACTGTTATAATCGCTTTCTTTAGAAACAATTTTGAAGAAATAGTCACTACCGTCGACAAGTTGGTTAATAATAGTATCCGAAACTTGAATTTGGTCGTCGAACTCTTGTCCACTAACAAGTGGAACGGCCGCGCCTTCGGCCAAGAATATTTTTGATATGTCTTGGAAGCCTTCGGTCTCTAATTTGACAAACTTTCCTTCGCTTGTGCCAAAGTATAATTCTTCGTCTAAATCAACAAAAACCTCAACGTTAGGAACGTTAACCTTCCACCATTCATATTGCCTTGTTTCTTCATTAAAAGCCTCGAAATGCGAAACCATAATAAAGTCTTTTGTTATTAAATATAAATACTTATGATTTGTATATAACCAGGCTTCTTTTAAATTAAGTGTTTTTAATAATGGGTTAATAAAATATGAGCGGCTATTTGCATAGCGTTGTGTGTCACCTAAAATACCTTCAATATCTAAACCGTCTAATTGTCTATCGCTTGATAAAAAGAGCGTATCGCCATTAAAGTTAATGATCGCTTTATTTGAAAGAGCGCCAACGCCAATATTGCCAACTACAAGCGGATAACTTTCTTCATATAGGGAACGTCCACTAAAGTCTGTTAAAGCATTACCACTTGCGTCTAATGCTTGAATTAAACCACTTGTGCGATAGTAAATAGTAGGTTCTTTGTCACTTTTTGATTTTAAAACAACCATTTTATCGTTTGTGACTATGTCATAACCAACGATTTTATTGTCGGTTTGTCCATAAAAACAATAAGATAAGTCGTCAAAATATGAGAAATCGCCGTTTTCATCACTAAAATCACCTTCGATTTTCGTAGTGTTAATTGCGCCGCTATGCCAATCGCAATTCGGCAAGTTGGGGTTTCCACTTAAAAACAATCTATTTTTTGAATTATTATTACCAAAAAGTTGTCCGAAAGTGCATTTGTTAATATGGTCGGCTTGTCCTTCAACATAGCATGGGAAAGTGATTTTGATATTGCTATAACCACTAACTGGCGGCACATAGTCCTCAAAAAAGACAACGCGTCCATTACTTGAAGTATCATTTACGTTATCAATATAACCGTAAACTTTAATATCAGTAAGTGAAACATCTTCACGCAGTTTGCGTTCACCGTTAATAACACTTGTATTTTCATCATCGACAATTAAATATTTGTTAATAAGTTTTTCTTCGCTTATTTCGCTTGGGGTATATTCACTAGCAAAAACAACTCTTAAAATATGTTTGTTAATATCGGTCGCAATTACTTTACGGAAGCCAACGTTAATTGTATATTCAAGCGACGCACGTTCATTCGTGGCAGTGGTTATTCTCACGGTTAAAGCTTCATTAGTTCGAATAAACTTTGTGCCTTTAATTGGGAAAATGTTAATTGCACTAAAACCACTCGCAAGTCGTATTTTCTTTTTCTTTTGAACGGTAGTTTCTATATCATTAACAATCTCTTTTTTATTGTAATAAATATAAACTTCGCTATCGTCTAATTCTGGATCAAGAAAAGTATCGCCAACGCTATATGAATTCATTAGTTTAGCAATTGAAATACCAGTTATATCAGTAATTTCAAATACACTAACAAAAATTGAAGTAGAGTTGTTAGTAAGATCAAGATTATCAAAGTAGTTTAAAACTTTAATTTCTAATTCAAGTGATTTTTCTACTTCACCTTCCATATCAACGACAACAACGTCTGAACCGTCAAAAGCAAAACCGCTTGCAACATCAGAGTTCTCAATGGTGTATTTACCTTTCCCAGTTAGTCCGCTTTGATCGTAAGAACATTGTTCGACAAATTCCGCGCCTTGATATTTAGTAATAACAACAACATTAGAGGCGACATCTATAGTATCGGTATCATTGCTGTATGAAGTATTTAAAGTGCTAGTATCAACTTCGATTTTGTCAATGCTTGGTTTTACAAAAGTAATATCGTTAATATCGAGCGCATATTCATTACCGTTAATAATTATAACTGGAATGGTATCGGCTAAAATAACTGTTGTTTGTTTAAAAACAAACGCTTCAAAGTTGGTTACTTCAATACCCGATATATAAGTAACTTTAATATCGAAGAGGCTACGCAATGTATTAAAGCGATTGCCTAAAGTAAATGAAATAGGGGCGTTTAATGAAACCGTGTCGATTTCGTCTTCAATAAACGAAATTGTATAACTACTTGATAAATCATAATCTTTATGTTTGAAATAAATACGATTGCCGTCAAATGAGCGAATAAAACTCTCTGGGTTTATAAGCGTAGTTAAACCGCTATTGCGATAAAAAATTAAATCAACCATGGGATCAACTACTTCAGTATGATTATCTTCTTCTGTATGATCGTTAAAAATAAGTAAAAACGTTAGGTCTGTAGGATATTTAAAAACATCCTTATCATTATCATAATAAACTGTTGTGGCACCCGTTCCGGAGACAACAATTTGTGTTGGTCTAATAAGTTCACATGTAATTTGAAAAGCGTTTGTAAGCGTTAATGTTCTACCTTCATAAACTGCACTTGCTGCAATCGTAATAACTTGTGTATTAAGTGTGAAGTTAGGAGTATTATGTGACAAATTCAAAACCGAAGTAACATTTTTCGTTTCCGTCACTAAACTTGCACCGCTATTGTTATAGTATGTAACGCTTGCAGTAGCTAGGTTTAAATCGCTAAAACCGTTGAATGAATCGTCAATATAAACGAATTTGCTAATTGCAGCACTATTAACAACAAGATTGGCGGCGTAAGACATTTTTATTTTATGTGCGATATTATGCACACCAAAAGTGCTGTTAAGTGTTAATTCACTTGTTGTTAAACTTACTGACGCTCCACCGATAAGTTTGCCATATCGACTATCTTTAGAAGTAATATAACCACTAAAGTCGGCATAAAGAATTTCACTAATCTTTACACCATAAATATTAAAACATTCAATTTTTGTTCCAAGCGCTGTGCTACCGAAATCAACAACTTCACCAAAAAGAAAGTGTGTTTTAGCGTTAACAAGCACCATGCTTGAAATATCTTGTGCTTCGGCAACGTCACAATTAAAGGTTGGATATAACGCTCCAAAATGTTGCGTTGGCAAAGTATAGGTCATTGTAAAGGTTGCGCCATGACTTACAAGAATAGTAAGCGGCAAATTACCTAACGAAGTTGTAACAGAGGGGTTAGATGTATAACTAATATCATCTAAACCAATTGTTGTGCCGTCTGAATAAGTTAAAAAACCATTATAAATAGGATTAAAATTGGCTATTGTATCACCAAGATTATATGTTTTTTTATAGGTTACATTAGCAAATTTTGCATTACCAGAAGCGAGTTTAATAATATTATCTGTTACGACATGACCAATTATTATATTGCTACTATCTACTTCATAGTTAAAAGTTAATGACGAATCGCTTTCACTAATAATTGTTTTAGACATGCGCGACAGTTCTAAACCGCGGTCTTCAGTAAAAGTTAAGGTCTTATATTCATTGGAGACCGTGTATTTAATATCAAAAGCACTTAAAAAATCATTTGCGACCGTAATACCGCTATAAATTTTAAAATCATTTAATCTTTGATTTAACCAATAAACTTTATTATCCCAAGGAGAAATGTAAAGTTCCCAAGAAACAGTTGTGTTTGAAAACTTAACTGAAATTGTTTGATAACTTCCCGCGTGTGTATAATTAAAATAACCGATTGTTGGGTATACAAGAATTTGTGTTGCGACTTCGCGAATTTTCTCCCAACCCGTATAAGGGACATTGGCCATGTCGCCATTATAAACAAATTCTTTTGAAGAATATGTTGTGAAATCAGTTCTAGCCCTTACTTGAATTCCGTCTAAATCAAGTGGTTCATAAGGTTTAAATGTTGTTTTTGTTGGTTCTGATTTGGTTACTTCAGAAAATACCCTATAAAGTTGATCTCTTTCGGTATAATAAGCGTAATAATAATAATAATTTTTGTATTCTACCCAAATATAACCACGTAATTGCCATTTGTTTGGGTCAGTATAAATTAAAGGGATAGACGCACCGTTTGGAGCATAAATCGAATATTCGTTCGCGCCCGAACTGACATGACCGCTTGCATAAGCGTAAATTGCACCATATCTCAATTCCTCGTCGCTTAAACCACTTAAAGACCACAACTCGTAACTTTCTCCAAAAATTGTGATTGTGCCTTTATTAGTTTTTTGTAAACCGGACGTATATGCCCACACACCTTGCCAACCATTATTATTAAAAGCCGCCTTGCTAAAAGGCGTTTGGCCAGCGCTTGAACCAAAAGGTTGTGGAACTACACCATTAACAAAGCCGGGGTTTATCATATTAAATAGTTCCCCCTTCTTCTAATACAATTAGAATGTCCGCTAAATCTTGTTTTGTTTCACTAACAATAGGAGCGTCCAAAATGTATTCAAAGTTTTTACTTGTAACAATCGCATTATCAACTTTTTGTGTTCCACTTAAAAGTTCGTTTTTTCTTAATTTAGATAACATATTTACTTTGTCTAAACTCGCTCTATTAGCAAATGCACTACCTTCGTAAGTAATTGAAATTGTCGTTGTTGGAACATAAGTATTAACGCCATTTTCAACGGGCGATAATAAAGGGGCGCCGTCTAAAAAGCGTAAACACATGTATTTGTTGCCGCCAAGAAAGTAAAGCTTGTTAGCGCCAACAAACGCACTTGACTTATAATCAAGAAATTCATACGCATAGACGTAAGTGTTGCCTTCGAAAATGACTATATTAGTGCCAAAGCGAATAGGTGAAATTGACATATTATGTTGGCCAATATTTTTAATTTCATAAAGTAATTTACCAATATGAGCAACTAAATGTTCTTTTTTATCTTCACCGACAAAAGACCAAATACCATTAAAATTAGTTGTATTTTCGCTATAAACATCCGTTTCTAGTATGCCTTTTACAAAATCAACCGGAATATAGTGTGTATTTTCAACATGGAAGAGTTCTTCTATACCGCGTCTTTTTTGAATAACGCCGTCTTTATAAATAAAGTTTAAAATGTCAATAGCGCGGTTTTGACTAACTTTAAAACGTTGCGTGGCATAATCAACGCCACTAAAGTTTGTAATCGCCGTTATACGACGATTTTTTGTGGCTATGCTAAGTGGTTTGAAAGCCATTAAAAAAGTCCTCCATGACTATTTTTGATTTTATTAGAGTGAAAAGAAGTTGTTGCGCGACTTAAACTTTGAAAATATTGTTCAGCGCGGTTGTTATGATTGTTTGAAATATCTGGAGCAATTGTTTCTAATAACTGTGCTTTTGTAAATTCTTTAATATAATCACACATAATATCGCTAATGCCATATTCTTGTTCTAAATCAATATTGGTATCAACCACAACTAATTCGTTCGCACGATCAAGTTCGATTTCTCTAATATCTTTTTCTGAAAAACGCGGAATTCTAATTTTATATTCAACAAGAATTTCACGCGGATATGACGGTGCTAAAATTAAAATGTTTTTGCCTTGGTTTAAATTGCGATAAGCAAGTCTTTTATAACTACCACTTACAAGTTCAACCACATTGACAACCACGCCAAGTGCAAAGTCAAAGTAATCACTACCTATTTTCATTTTTTTTGTAGCGTATGGTATTTTATCGTAAGTTTGTAGTCTCGCAATTGCTAAATTAACGGCGCTAAAAACGCCCGCATATTGGAGTGCATAATCTTTGGTGTTTGAAAATGAATCGTTAATAAAGCTCTCATAATCCATATTGGAATTCGCAATCACAATGCTATCTTTTACGCATTCATAAATTAACTCTGATAATTTCATAATTTCTCCTTTGCGGGCGTTTTGTGGCTTTGATTAGTTTACTAATTCAAACGATTCGATGTCGCCGGCTCTTTTTGCACTTTCTGCAACCCAAAGCGGAACCGTTGTTAACTTACCAATTTTAACGCGAACTGTAACTCCGTCTTTTTGGTAAACTTTGACTTGTTCAAGATCTTTGTTAAGTGGGTCAACACCGATTTGAATTTGTGCTCTTTTTTCTGTTGGTTGTTTTGCCATTTATACCTCACGTTTCTACCGGTTTTTAAAGGGAAACCGGCAAACCTATAACGAAAACTAAATTCTAACTGCCAGCTAAAGTTAGTGGGACAACAAGCGTTGCGTCATGAGTGGACGCTCTGAAGTAACCAGTTACAGTTGTGTAAAGATTTAAAGCAACACTGTAGTAGTATTTCACGCCAGCGGTGAGGATATAGGAACCATCACTTTCGGCAGAAACTTCTGTTCCACTTGAGTTTTTGACTTTAACCACAATAGTTGAACCAGCTAGTGCCTCCCCGTCAAGAGCTTTTGTAACGCTAATAATAAGTGAACTTTCTCCGGAACTAGAAACATAATTGGTGCGTTCAGACATTGATAATTCGCTGCCAGCAATTGTCGAGATTGTGATTTCACAATTAAGAATGCAAAGGTCATCATTAACAACAGCAGCTAAACCGTCAGCGTTCATAGCAACAGAACCAATTTGACGGTTGTCGTCAGCGGTAATATTTCCGTCTTCGTCGGTAAGAACACCAGACCCTAATGGGTTGTTATAAACATCAATGTCACCTAATTGATGAACAGTGATTGGTGAGTAACCTTGATAAGTGCGTCCCATAAATGAAACGTTATGTTTTCCGCCAGCTAAATGGAAAACGTCACTTGGAACTTCAACAATAAGGAAACCCTTTTTTCTACCGACAATGCCACGAGCTAATTCTTCTTTAGTTACTTCGTCAAGCGAAGTTCCTAAATCTGTTAGTTCGTCTTGAAGTTGTTCGATAACTTCTGCCGTAGCAAGCATTAAGAAATGCCCTTTTTCCCATTTTTTCGCCTTATTCTTAGTTAAAATAATATGGGCGTTGCGCATAGTTTTAATAATACTTGTGTCATAAGAGACTGACGCACGAGAACTAATAAAGGGTTTTCCTTTAATATAGTCCATTTTTTGCGCAAAAATGTAGGAGAGAGTTTCGCCGGCGTCACGCACGACATCGTCGATATTATACTGAACTGCTTCACGAGTATAAGCGACTTTATCGCCGTAATTTTCAACCGAAACTTGGAATGTCGCATATCCGATTTTGGACGGACGGGGTGCGACACCTTCAGTTAACGGTTCAATGTCGGCTGGGTTGACCTTTGGATAAATAAGGCGGCGATAAGACATCGTCCTCGCTCCTTTTTTCCATGGGACTTTATGAGCAAACTTTGCAAAAAATTCATCATGCGCTGCTTGCAAAAGAACCTTCTTTTTAATTTCAATAACTTGTTGGTCAGTCAAGTCACCGTGTTTGTTTGGCGTAATAGTGGCCATTATGAGTTCCTCTTTCTAAGGCTATGGGTAATATTTTTCGTTATACGCTTTTAAGAACTCGTCGCCGTCAAGCTCGTGTAACTCCTTTTTAGGGGGTTTAAGAGTTTGTTTATTACTTGAGTTTGGTATTATGCCTTTATTTTTACCGTCTTCTCCGCTTTCGTCCGGATATTCCGTTTTAAAACGAGTATAAAGTTTTGTAAAATTTCCCGGCTCTATCAAATCACCAAATAACGCCACGAATTTTTTGTCATTTTTCATAACATCTGCTGTTTCAATACCAAATTTCTTTTTGAATTCAATTTGATCTTGTTTGACTTTTTCCTCCATGGCTTTACGCGCTTGTTCTTCTTCGCGCACTTTTTCCGCACGCTTCCGCATATGTTCTCTTTGAACTTTAACCGCGTCACGCAACGGTTCTTCGGAGCCGCTTGCAACTGCATTATCATACGCACGTGCAAGAAGTAAATCATCTTCCGTTTCAATAGCGTCGAGGCCTATGCTTGCTAATGTTGCTTTGGAGATGTTTTCCTTTTTTGCGTCAAAGCTTGCCTTTACAGCTTCTTCTTCCAACTCCTTATTTTTCTTTTCGAGTTCCGCATTTTTGCGTCTTAATTCGGCAAATCTTGCGTTTTCCTCGCGAGACTGTTTCTTCTTCTCCGCTTCTTGTTCCTCATCCGGATTTTTACCCTTCTCTGGGTCATCGACGGAATTTGGATCATCTTTTTTGGGGTCTTCCGTAACATCCTCGTTAGTTAGGTCTTTTTTTTCATCATTGATGATTTCTTCAACCTTTTTTTTGTCGTCTTCCATTTTTTGCTCCTTTCGCACTGGATAGAAGTTCCAGAGTTACCATTTTCACCATGGTTGGGAATTCTATTTTCGGCTTGCGCCCGCTATAGTTAGCGATTTATATTCGACCCGTAGGGCGACATAACTATTTATGGGTTGGTATCAAACTTACCTCCGCTAATACCTTTGGCGTTTTGTGCCTTGACTTCACTTTCACTCATAATTTGCCCGCTACCTTGAGCAAAGGCTTCAACGGCTGCTTTGTTAAGTTCCATTTGTTGTTTCATTGCTTTTTCGCGTGCTTGGTCACGAGTTTTAAGTAAACTAACATTGTTTTCCATACTCTTAATGTTGTTCATAAGGGTTTGAATAATTTTTTGAAGTTCAGCAATTTCTTGGTTTTTAATTTGAAGTTGACTATTTTCAAGCACTTCAAACGATTTCATTAAACGTTGTTTAGTTTTAGTGCTAAATGCTGGGTCATTCATAACCCAAAGTTTAATTTTATCGACGTCAATATTTCCGCTTGCAATATATTGGAATACTTCTTTATAGTGTTGACTTTCGCTAATTTCGGAACCAGCAATACCTTGTTCGACATCAACGATAACGTTAAAGTCATTGTCAAAATATGAGTTATCAATATCTTTTGAAACGTTTTGGCGTGTTTCTGGTAAAACCGTGGTGGGTTCAACTCCTTCGACCTTGTCGGCGGTAATCATATTTTGTGCCATTAGGCGATAATTTTCGTTTGCTTCAACGTCACTATTTGACATACGCGTGAAATATTTTGCCTTATCAATATAATGTTTAAAATAAAGCAAGTCTGTGCGTGCATTTTCTTTGATATATTTCCAAAGTCTTTTTTGTGGTTGTTGAAGTGTTAAATTAGCTTGTTGAACTAATTGTTGATAAGCGTATCCGCTTAAATCTTTAGAGGCATTGCTAATTAAGTCGTCAAAACCGTTAATGTTGCGTGTTAAGCCAATAATTTTTTGTCCAATTTCAATTAGATTCGAATTCACCGCGTCGCCACTACTCAATCTTGTTATTCCCCATTGGACACCAGATGTGACCGGCGTGTAGTCAATAAGTATTTGATTTGGTGAATTATCATATTCTTGACCGCGCAACGCCTCTTCTTTGGCAAGAATTTTCGGCATAGCGTGACTTTGCATAATTAAGATTATGAGTAAAAATGTATAGTTAATAATTTTTTGATTAGCAATTATTTGTGACGCACCACTTTCACCTAAAATGGAACCAACAATTGGATATGGTCTAAAAATAGATACTGGATAACGCCAAAACTTTGATTTTTCTTTCGCGTGTTCGGCAGCGCTTGTTTTTTCCGCTCTTGTAAAAAGTAAATATTTCGCGCCGTCAGTCGCATAGTCAATAACTTTTTTATTAACGTCTTCTTCGTCGTTTTGCATCCGCTTTTCTAAATCTTGTTTAAGTTTCTTCATAATCGCTTGATTTGTTTTTGGGTTAAGTGAATGTGGGACTTCGTATAAATCAACATATTTTGTTGCTAATTCAAAGAAAACTTCGCCATCCACACGGAAGAAACGCACATATACGTTTGCAACTTCATTATCAATATCGTTACGGACTTTTGTTTGATCGGTTTCGCTTAAATTATAAAATTCATCCGGAATAATAAATTCTTCTTTTTCTTCGTCGGTTAAATGATCTTCGCAAAGTTCTTTAATCGACTTAATATCCATTGGGAAGAAATAACCCCAATATTGTTGATCTTGTTCGTCTTCGCAATATGGGTTTTCCCAAAAAGTATTTTCGAATAATAAAACTTGTCGTTTTAAAAAGCCACGATATAAACTAGCCGTGCCTAAAGTATCATTATCAAAACTTGTAATTGCGACCGCTACACCGTCGATAATTCCTTGTTTTGCAATTTGTTGTGTAATATATGAATCGTTGATTTCTTTCATTTGATAATCATAAAAATTATCAATTTCGCGTAAACTTTCGTCTGCCATGTCGGCAATAAAACCCACACTATGCTTGGTTTCAAGTAATTTAGCGGTTACTTTTTCTACATATTCGCGTGTAATATTGAAAGTTGGCTTAGGTTCGCCATCTAATAATTGGAAAGTATATTGTCGTCCGCCAACAAAATTACGGACTTCACTTAAAAAGGCGCTTAAATTCGATTTGACAAAAAAATTATCGTGGTAGCGTTTATAGCACCGATAAGCGGCTGTTTCGAGTGAAAATTTTTCTTTATTTGACATAAGGGTTTAGCACCGGACTTTCTTTATTAAAATCACTAACTGCACTTGCAGAGGGAATTTCATCTAACGTCGGACGACGTGTCACACGTTCAATTTGTTTTTCGAGTTCTTTTTGCACTAAAATAATGCGATTTGCTTTACTTATAAGTTCGGGGTATCCCTTAATAAGGGCTACCGCGTTCATTAAGTCTTCTTCGCTAACACCTAATAATTCAAAAAACTCAATAAAATGTTGATAACGTTCAAGTTGAGCGGGGGTCATTTTTCTAATTTTTTCTAAAATTTCTTTTGTCATTTAAAATCTAATACCTACTACCCTTTCTAATTTATTCGGCCGGGGTTCATTTCTTCTGCGGTTTAAACCCTCGACATAAGCACTTGCCGCGTCAATATCTTTAAATTTTTTATCAATAATCGGGTGGTCTTCAGTTAACAAAGCCGTTTGTTGCTCGCGCACGAGATAGAAACCGGCTAACGACATAACTAAATCGTCTTTATTTCCGCTAGTTGCTTCAACTTTAGAAGTCGTTTTTCCTAAAGCGGTCGTGCGCTCAATACGTTGAAAACTTTCTATTTGCGAAAGCGTTTCATAGTCGTTAATCATGCGCGGGTTTTCTCTAAAAGCGATTTTAAGGCTTTCAATCATAAACGGGCGGTTAGCTTTCGTAATTAAATGGCCGAATTTTTTACTAATTCCTTGGCGGAAATCTTCAAAAACTTGTTTTTGGTTAACGTAAAGACGTGGATAACTAAGTTTAATAAGGTAGTCCATAACGGCTTTTCCAACGTTCATTTCATTAGAAAGTAACGCCGTGTTATACATTTTGCCGAGTAAATAAAATTGATAAGCGATTTTATCGTGATCCATTTCGTTTGTATACATGACCGCGACTTGTTCGCCAGTGTGATTATCGACAATTTGAATTGCTGCGTCGTCAGTTCCGCCGTTATTAGGGTCACAAATACCGACGTAAGGGTGGTTATAAATTGGTTTTTTATAAATTTTGATCGCGCCGTTGCGCATTTCGCGGAATTCATCGTTTTTTAATTCAATGCGCGAACCGTCCGCGCTAAATCTTGCTACGTAAGTAAAAATTCCCATTTGCGCAACGCCAAGTAATTGTTCTTTTAAAACTTCATCTTTACGACGAGCGATAAGTTCCGCGCCGAAAATGCAATTTCCACTTTGGAGAAAAGCGTCGGTTGGACTAAACGGATATTCTTGTAATGTCATCCCACGATCGCCCTTATCTTGATATTTATTCCAATACCACATAAGTTGCGCTTTTGATAATTTCGAATGCGCATTGATTTTTTCATAAAACCATTCTTCAAAAAGCGGCAATTCTTTGTCCGGGTTCTTCTCATAAGTCATGTCGATATATTCCGGATTCGTAAACCAAGGAACAAAAAATGCATTATATGCTGTTTTTCCGACAACGTCTTTGTCCCAACGCTCTTTATATTCGTTAAAACCGTTCGCCGTGGTTTCAATAAAAATCATTGAATTGAGGTTATTTGAAGAAACTGTTTCAAGTAAACCATTCATCGTTACTTTCAAATTCATAAAAAACGCCGCTTCTGACAAGTGCAGTAATTGATATGTTCCCGAACGTCCACTACTTTCACCGGCGACAACGACTTCAATAATTGAATTTCCCGCCGCAGTTTCCAAAAACGCTTGTCCGCGTCTCGCTTTTAGCGTGGGTTTATAAGAATAGGGGTGCAACGCCCCCTTGTTTTCGCGAGCATATTTTTCAATTTCCGCACGATTTGGGTTATTATCGTCCAAGTGATCATAAAAAAATTCATATTTTTTAAAAATATTTTGAGCGTGATCCTTAATATCCGCAACAACACCGACGCTCATATTCGGGGTAAACATGCCGATAACAAAAAAAATGCCCGCAATTAAGGTCGAAAACCCTATTTGCCGACTTTTTAAGACATTTTGCCGAATCGGTTTCCCGCTGCGTTTTTGAATACATATTGCCTTGTAGAGTTCAATTTGTTGCCGGTTAAGTTCGAAGTCGATACATTTTCCGTTTTTATCGACGATTTTTAAATATTTTTCAATCATGAAATAAACCGGAACCGCATAACCTTGAAAAGCGACAGTTAAATCGTTTTGAAAATCAACTAACATTTTATCCGCTAGCGTTAATCTAATTTCGTCTTTGACTTCGCCCGATTTATTTTTCATCCAGTTTTACGAACCCTCTATCATGCAACCTTTTATCGACAAGCGAAACATTTATTTCTAAGATTTCTTTATTCTCACCGCGAATTTTTTGAAGCTCAGCGATTGTCTCAAGGCCTTTTGGTCTTTTGATAGCGTGAGCAATATTTGTCGCAACTAAAATTTCCTCAACCGAAAATTCACCTTCCGAACCGTCTTCCATTTTGTGTTTAATTTTTGTATCGAGAATGCGATTTACTAAATTGGTCGTTCTTTTTTCATCGACGATTTTAACGAGTTCACCTTGAAAATTTCTCAAAATTGCTTGTTCGTATGATGTCAATACTAATGTTCCGATTCCAGCTTTCACTCGCACGCCCCCTCTTTATTTTTATTTTTGCTTGCAAGGGTGACGAACTCAACGCCATAAAAACGACATGTGGGAAAACAAGGGTGTTATAGTTTGGTGGGATCTTCGTATGTATGTATGCCACCCCCCTATGTCTTTCGGGAGGTATGGGGGGTCTTTGCAAGATCCAGCCGTTAAAATGTTGTTGTTGCTTACATGCACGCGCTATGAATGGGCTATAACAAGCGTTTAAATATCTTTATTTGCTACCCAGTTTATAAATTATGTAGATATTATCGGTCTTTTTTGCTTGGTGTTATAGGTGCATACAATTGAAACACCACTAAACAAGAAGCAAGCAATAACTTATTCATAAGTTAATAGCGCACTAATAAATAGTTTTTTATGCATTTATATCTCATTTAATAAATGAAGATATAAACCTCAGCCCATGCCACCCTTTGCCTTGCCAATTAAAAGAAAACATTATAAAGAATAATCTTTCATTATTTAAAGAAAACTTAAAGACATATTTTAAGAAATTAACTAATTGTTTAAGAAAAGTAAATTTAAGAAGTTAAAGACATTTTACCCCACATAAGCACCAACCCACAGAGACGTTATGCGCATGTTATGCGCGGATATATAAGCGAATGCGAACATGACATAGGCATGACACAAACACACCCTCACATAGCAAGCGCACATGAGAAATCGCTTTGATCCGAATTCGTGGCGAAACACAAAATTAAAAAATCTTACTTACGTAAAAAAAGTATTTTCAAAATTAGTGTGGACACGACATAAGAAAGCGTTATAAAATAAGATTAGAAAACGCCAAAGGAGGCCAAACAATGAAAAAGACAAACACAAAAAACAACCTAGAAAAAATCACCGCTCAAATGATTGCTCGCATGGAGCAAGGCACGAACCCGTGGATTAAGCCGTGGAGGCTCTTAGGCTCACACGCCAATGGCAAAAGTGTAAAATACTTCGCGTTTAATTACATCACGAACAAGGCATACTCAAGAGCCAACCAGTATGGACTTTTGCCGGGTTATTACATGACATTTAAACAAGTCAAAGACTTAGGCGGCAACATCAAGAAAAACGCCAAAGCCTCGTGGGTTATGTATACAAGTAACACTCGCAAAAAAGCCACGCAAGAAGAGATCACTTTTGCCCTCGAAAGTTTGCAAAAACAAAACAAAGTTTTTGAACTAGAAAAATACTTTTATATTTCACCACTTGGGCATTTTTACTTCACAAGTGAAGACGCCGCTGTTATCGTTCGCTTTATTGCTAAAGCATATAACGTCTTTCACATCGATGATTGCGAAAACTACCGCCCAATTACCCGACGTGACGAAAGCGTAAGTGTAGATGACGTGGACTTCGGGCATGATGACATCGACGCAATAATCATGCGTTATGTTGGACGTGAAAAAATCGTTTTCATTAACAACAAACCAAGCGATGAAGCCTATTTTTCACCGTCGCAAGACTTGATCAATTTACCAATGAAGAGCCAATACAAATGTATTGAAGAATACTATAGCACGGCTTTTCACGAACTCACCCACTCAACCGGCACACAAGCACGTTTAAATCGTGGTGTAGATACGCAAATTGCCCCGTTCGGATCACTTGCATATAGCCGGGAAGAACTCGTTGCAGAAATGGGCGCTTGCTTTGCAATTGGATATTTAGGCATTGATAGCGAAAAGACAACCCGCAACAGCGCCGCATACCTCAAGGGCTGGGCTAGTAAACTACGCGGAGAGTTAAAAGACAAAATTATCATCGCTTCAAATCAAGCCGCTAAAGCGTTCGAATTTATCTTCGAACTCGCAGACGTCGAAGAAGATATCAATATCAAAGATAAAGACAACGTAGAGGCGGCGCCGGTCATGAGCGCAAAAGAGGCAACAAAACTAACGGAAATTATCGCCAAACTCAACGATCCCATGGTAGGAGCGGGCATGATAATTGACTTCGTCACTGACTACAGCGAAATATTCAAACAAGAACTCGCAAAAATCGTAGACTTCACAATTGAAACCTATGGTTTATCATGGACACGTAAAGCGGAAAACACACCACCGCAAAAGAAAACTCTCGCGGAACTTAAGCGCGACCTCGTGGTGGGCGTAAAGCTTGTCATGCTTCATAACTACGTAACAAACAAGAACGACAGATTCTTAAACGTTGGCCGTGAAATTGGCAAAGTGCAAACGAACGGCGTTTATCTTAATACGCCAGACGAAACCGGCAAGATCCGCAACTCGTGGGTTCCATTCCCGAAAGCCGATCACGTCGAATACATAGATGACACGGTCACGTTTTATTGCACATATGAAGGTAAAAAATTTAAAACGCTTGTTTACAAAATTGAAAAAGGTGCGGCGGCTTGATGGCCGCCCACCGGCAATATATAGAATAATCATTTATCAAAGAAGGAGAAAAAAAAGATGAATTTTGCAGATTTAGAAAGCGCCGCCAGAAATAATGCATTAGGAGCGCTTGCACGTAGTAGCAAAGAAATTACTACTGAAAACCTAGAGCTTATAGCCAAGATATGTAGCAATGGCACAATTGCAATGATCCCCGTTGCGTTGAACATCGACAAACCACGGATAGCGCAACACGTCAGACGTGCATTGTATCTGACCACGCTATGGAGTTTATGCAACCACGCAGTAGCGCAAGAAATTGACTTTGCCATTTTCTGGAAAATTATTGCCTTATTGCAAAAAACAGTGGCCGAGTTACACACAATTCATTTAACGCTCGAGCCGTTGCCAAGAATACAATATAGTGCTTAGAAGGAGAAAACAAAATGAAAACCACTATTGAAAGCCTAAAAAACACAATCAGTTTAGACCTTGAACGTTATGCACACTATGCAAACAGCATGCGGGAATATCGCCCCGGCTACTCTCGCCAGCAATTCGAACACATGGCGGAGTCAATCATCGCACAAGTGACAATCGAAAAAATCGAAAGTTATCCAGAGATAAAAGAACGGGTTATTAAGTTATTAACTTCTTTTGCAAACTGGTATAACAAAAACAACTCGATTGAAGCCAGTTGTCCAAGCATTATGATCTCGGGCGGCGCTAACTTCCCGGTTAAGAAAAAAGACCGCCAAAACGCCGCAAGAGCAACACACCGCGAATTATTCCAAAAACTAGAAGACCACTTGCGAAAAATCGTTAACTGGCAACCAAAAGACGCCACAAGCACGCAAGAAGAATTATCAAAGTTAAAGACTTTACACGCTTCATGCCTTGAATGTAATGCCTACTATCGCAAACATGGCACACTTGAAGGCTTCGAATTCATTAGTGAAAAGCAAAAACGCGATGCATATTTTCACATTGAATTTGTTAAAGCATATCAACCATTTGAAAGTTATAACATTACTAGTATTAGAAACAAAATCAAAAGACTTGAAGCAAACATTGAAGCAGCAAACAAACCGGCTGAAGATGTTAACAACGGGATCTATCGCATTGAAACGACCGACGAACGCATAAATTTATACTTGCTCGAAAGAGTGGACGCCGACACGTTCGCAATCTTCCGCCGCAATGGTTTTCTTTGGTCACATAAAAATCAATGCTTTACAAGACAAAACACATTAAACGCTCATCACTCGTTAAGACGTTTAAATGAAACTTTCGCAAAAAACGGGGTGGCTTAATTGCCGCCTAGAAGGGAGAATAGAATAAAACAGATAAACCGGCAACCTATAGACGTTAACTTTAAATCATTGAACGAAAAGGAGAATCAAAAAATGTCAATGACAAAAGAACAAAAAGATTTCATGAAGGCGCTCGCAAAAGCAACAAAATTCATAAAAAGAAGAATGAGAAATGCTTTTATTGACAATAGCCCGTTTCACTCGATCACATTTTGGGAAAGAAGAAGCGAAAAAGTATTTGTTTTTAAAGCAGTATGGAGCAATGGTTACACTAGACTGATACAAGTTAAAATCTAACAAAAACAATCGACCCGGGCAAGTCGTCAAAAACTGCCCAGAAAAGAAAGAAAAAGGAACAAAAAGAAAATGAGAAAATTTATAAAAAATGCTTACACTGTCGTTTGCCCGCATTGCGGGATTTATTGGCATAGTTACAACACCAAAGCGGAACTCAAAGGCGTAAAGCGAATTTGTGAATATTGTAATCAAGATTATGAAATACTTCCAAACATAGAGCAAGCACCCACAAGCACATACGCCCGAAAAATTGCCTCCTTCTTGTATGCTTCCGCTGTTTTAGAACAAGAAGAAAATAATTGTATTATTCACCAAGACGAAATCGAATCACGCTTCGAAGAATTGCCGGAAGGTTGGTCAAATGATGAGCAGTTAATAGAAGAGATCAAAAAAGAGCTTAACAACTACCCCGGCTTAGACAATGCAGAATTTTCTATTGAACGGGACGATAACAACAAGTTAATTTTTGACCTTCTACTTTGGACTGACTACATAGCAAGCGACTACAGCGCCGAATAAATGTTACAATATAATAATATAATCAAAGATAGAGGAGAGAAAATGGCAAGAAAAAAAGTAATTAGACGCAAGCATGCTAACAAGTGGCAAGCTGATCGCGCTAGAAGAGAACAAAATAATCAAAGACTACTTCGCACACATAAAAGCGTAACCTTCCGTCTTCATATCGAAAATGACGCTGACATCCTTGCTTTCTTCGAACAACTACCTAACAAAGTAGACTTCATGAGAGAATTGATTAGAAAAGAGATTGAAGCAAGTAAAAAATAAGCGTAGAACTTGTTTAGAACCACTTAGAGCAACAAAAAAGGCGTGGATAACTAATTCCTCGCCTTTTCTTTTTACTCGTCTTAAATTGCTTAATCTAAAGATACTTTTTCGATTTCTGCACGAGTTTCAAGAATTGATAAATATTCTTGCATAACGTCGCGTTGTCGTTCAAACAACTCAATCGGACAAGTTGGTAGAAATTCAAGAGTTCTAGCGTGATATTTTTCTATCATATTAGATAGTTTGATATGTCTATCTTTTAACTCTTGATATTCTTTAACGAAACGAATTTTCCAGTCTTCCATATTGTTTCCTTTCTTTTTTATTTGTTAATTGCCGCGATATAAATAAATAATCTAACTACAAATGCCATAATACAAATTGCACTCCAAACTGTTAATAAGATTGAAGCAACTAATGGCAACGGGATAACCAACGCCAAGACAATAAATAAAATTCCACTAATCATTTTGCTTTTCCTTCCTTTTTATTCTTCCGGTGTTTTTCTTCTAATCTCAAATGCATAAAGATTTTTAATCTTATGTAAATCTTCTTCATTTGTGAGTGCGGCGGTATCGCCCGTATGATAATTGACAAAATACATATAACGAATACGAACTTTATCGCTTGTCGGTTTACCGAATAAACCATCTTGTCTTAAGGCTAATCTTTCCTCTTTTGCAACAATAGATTTTACAATGCCTAATTCAAATCTATCGCCTTTTTGATAGATAACAACTTCGTCTACTTCAAATTTATTCTTCATAATCATTACTCCAAACATCTTTACTTGCTTCGGTTATTGTAAGTTCCAAAATATCGCTTTCTTTATAGTGTGCTATATTAAAAAAAACTTCAAAAAAACTTTTTTCCTTAACCCTAATTACACCAAGCCAAAAATCTTCCCAAAATACTTCATCTCTATAAATACTAACTTCAACTAAATAAGCATAAGTATTTTTATCATAGATGAAGTCTGATGCCATTAAACTTGTCGCTTCAAATGAATAATAAGTATCTTGAACATCTCTTTCGCTGTAATGTTGTGCGATTTCAAGCATAATCCATCGTTCCGGCGTTCTTTTAACCATACTATTACAACCAACTAATAGTAAGGTAAACGCTAATAACAATACTTTTAATTTTTTCACCTTTAGTCCTCCCATTTACTAATAATTACTAAATTCTTGTTTCTAATTGTTCTTAATTGATAATGTTTTTCTAAATCGAGCCAAAACTCTGCTTGGACATCTTCGAAAACATCTTCAAGTTTAATAGCGACTTCCGCGCTAATACGTGCTTTGTTATTGATTAGTTTAGACACAAACGTTTCACTCATACCGATATGAAGTGCTAACTGTTTTTGTGTAATACCTCGAGTAATAAGATACTCTTTTAAAATTCTGCCGGGCGTTACAATGTAATTCATTGTCATATGTTCTCCTTTTTTATTTTTTATCTGGCGGATAATTTTCTTCTAAATCTTCTTTAAGCTTGGCTATAATGCGATCAATATGCCGCCGGTTATATTTAGCAATAATTGCAATATCTTCGATTGCCTTGCGCTCGATGAAATACATAATAAATATGTCTTTGTATTTTTGATTATAAGTATCTAATATCAAAGACAACTTATTTATCGAGGCTTCTTTGATTGCTTGGATATTAACCATGTAGACTTTTAATACCCTTACTTTGATGTTGGCTTTTTGCGCTCTCTTTT
>JALNWO010000011.1 GCA_023230825.1 Acholeplasmataceae bacterium | reverse complement strand
GACAAATAAATATTTTCATCTGAAAGGTCGCCGTAAGGAGTTTTTTCACTTCCTGTACAAGCTGCTAAGGTTACTACGGCTACAGCAACCAACAATACTAATGTCAGCCTTTTGATTTGTTTAAACGGGTTCATCTGTATTCTCTCCTCCGATTGTTTGATACAAGCAAGTATAATATAGCATTTTTCACGCTTATATTGCAACTATTTTCGTTTTATTTTATAATATCACATATTTATATGTTATCATTGAAGAAGGTGATAACTTGGAAATTTTTGTATTCGCGAGTGGCTCAAAAGGAAATATGACTTATTTAAAAACAGGGTCTGTCAAACTTTTCGTCGATGTCGGCATTAGTTATAAAAAAATTAAAGAAAAGATGACGATGAATCACGGCGATTTAAACGATATCCAAGCCATTTTAATTACCCACGAACACTCTGATCATACCCAAGGGTTAAAGTTATTTTTAAAAAATCATCCAGTGAAGGATGTCTATTTAACGCAAGGAACGTATGATGGATTAGCTGAAGATGTTAAAAGTCAATTAACGACTTACCATATTATCCAAGCAGACGATGCGTTTATGGTTCACGGATTAAAAGTGAACTCTTTTCTGCTTTCTCACGACGCAAACGAACCCGTTGGGTTTTTGGTTGCGAATGATGAGAAAAAAGTCGTTTTTATTAGTGATACAGGTTATGTAGATGAAACGTATTTTGAATTGTTAAGCGGAGCGGATTGTTACTTGCTCGAAGCGAATCACCATCCTGCATCTTTAATGAAATCTCCGCGCCCCTTTTTACTTAAAAAAAGAATCATGGGTGAACGCGGACATTTATCGAATGAAGACGCTGCTTGGCTTATGAATCATTTTGTTAAAGAGAAAAGAAGTGTTTGGATTGTCACACATATTTCCGAAGACTGTAATACCATTTTAGATATTGAAGAAGCGATTGTTAACCTTTTTGACGACCCAACTAAAATCGATGTGCATTATGCAACCGCAGATGGTTTGCCAAGGATTAAAATATGATAAAAGTAATAGCGGTCGGGAAAATAAATCGGTCTTGCTTTTTTGAAGAAATTAAATATTATCAAAAACAAATGCAGCCATCCGTTGAAATCATCGAAATCAAAGAAAACATTTCTATGCAAAAAGAAGGCGAAGCTATTTTAAAGCGTTTAACATCAAATGATTTTGCGATATGCTTATCGATTGATGGAAAAGAAATGGATAGTCCCCAATTTGCATCTTGGCTTCATGAGAAACAACTTTATGACATAAAGGACCTCATCTTTATTATTGGTGGATCAGACGGTTTAGACAAGGCTGTTCAAAATCGTTGTGATTTCCATTTATCCTTTTCTAAATTTACTTTTCCTCATCAACTCATGCGCCTTTTTTTAGTAGAACAATTATACCGTGCACAAATGATTATTAAAAACCATCCTTACCACAAATAAAAGGAGTATTTCATGGTCAATAAAAAATATATCTTTTGGGATTTTAATGGTACCATTTTAGATGATGTTCATCTAAACTATCAAATTTTCAATGAGATGTTAACTGAATATAAACTAAAACCAATCTCCTTAGAAGAATACTTAGAGTATTTTGGCTTTCCTGTCATTGATTTTTATAAAAGATATTTTGATTTAGATAAGATCCCTTTTGACGAGCTATCAAAACTTTTTATTGGAAAATACCAAGCTCGAAGCTTAAAAGAAAATTTAAGCCCCGGGATTGCCGATGCGCTTTTCTATTTTCAATCATTGGGCGTACAAAATGTCCTTTTATCGGCAACCGAGCAATCACGGTTAAATGAGCAAGTAGAACATTTTAAAATTGGCCATTATTTTATTGATGTCTTAGGAACTGAAAACATCCGTGGTGAAAGCAAACTTCATGTCGCGGTTAACTATTTGAAAAAACAAAAAATAAACCCCAAAGATGTTGTTTTCATAGGTGATACCCTTCATGATGCCGAAGTTGCCCAAGCAGTTGGATGTGATGTTTTAATTTACACAAAGGGACACCAACATAAAAAACGTCTTAAAAAAGTTCCCACTATTGACCACTTTTACATTTTAAGTCAATATATTTTTAAAAAAGATGATAAGAAATAATTTCTTATCGATTAAAAGAAATGAGGAAATGGATATGAAGTTTAAAGATTATGTTTATGTACGACCAAATTTAGAGTCGTATATAGAAAAGATGGAACAAGAGCTGGCAAAAATTAGCACAGGTCAAGATTTAGAAACTGAACGGGAAGCCATTCATAATGTGTTCAAACTCGTTGACGAAATGTCTTCAATGGCTGTTTTAGCATCCATTCGAAACAGTTTAGACACGAAAGACCCCTTTTATGAAGCTGAACAAGCCTTTTTTGATGAGAATCAACCGATTATGCAACAATATTATCATCAATTTGATCAAAAGCTTTTAAGTTCCGCACACCGTGATGTCTTAGAAAAAGAGTTGGGTTCTTTACTTTTTGAAAGTTCTGAATTAAGTCAAAAAACATTTAGTCCAGAAATTATTCCTGACTTACAAAAAGAAAACCGTCTTTCAACACAATATAGTAAATTGCTTGCTGCAGCGGAAATTGAGTTTAACGATCAAGTTTATAATTTAAGTCAAATGAGTCCTTTTCTTCAAGATAAAGACCGTGAGACACGACATCAAGCTCAACTTGCGGTTTCAAAATATTTTAGTGAAAATGAAACTGAACTTGATCAGATCTATGATGAACTTGTTCAAGTCAGACATCAAATCGCGAAAACGTTAGGTTATGAGAACTTTATTCAACTTGGTTATGATCGTTTTGGACGTCTTGATTACAATCATAAAGATGTCAAAACATATCGTGACCAAATTTATCATGACGTGGTTCCTCTTGTTACTGAGTTAACTAAACGAAAAGCTGCACGTCTAGGCATTGAAGATCCTAAGTCGTATGATTTAGCCCTTTCATTCTTAAGTGGAAATCCCAGCCCTAAGGGAGACCGTGAGTGGATGGTCAATCATGCAAAAACAATGTATCGTGAAATGAATCCTGTGACACATGAGTTTTTCGAATTTATGTCTAGTAAAGATTTATTAGACCTCGATAGCAAACCCGGCAAACAAGGTGGCGGCTATTGTACATACATTCCTACATATGAATCCCCTTTTATTTTCGCAAACTTTAATGGGACTTCTCATGACGTTGAAGTCTTGACACATGAAGCAGGGCATGCACTTCAAGTTTATTTGAGTCGCCATTTATTGCACAGTTATCGTTGGCCAACAATGGAAGCGGCTGAAATTCACTCGATGAGTATGGAGTTTTTAGCTTGGCCGTGGATGTCACTCTTTTTTGAAGAAGACACTGATAAATTTAAATTCTCACATTTAGCAGGAGCAATTTCCTTTTTACCTTATGGTGTTTTAGTCGATGAGTTTCAACATGAAATTTATCAACATCCTGAATTAACCCCTGATGAAAGAAAAGCAACTTGGCGACGAATTGAGAAAAAATATATGCCTTTTAAAGATTATGGTGATGATGAATTTATGGAAAAAGGGACGTACTGGTTCCGTCAAGGCCATATTTTCGGCGCTCCCTTTTATTACATCGATTACACCCTCGCTCAAGTATGTGCCTTCCAATATTGGGTCATGAGTCAAGAAGATCATGAAAAAGCAATGGAAAGTTACTTAGCACTTTGTCGTTTAGGTGGTTCGAAAACATTTGTCTCATTACTCGAATCTGCTCAACTTGAAAATCCTTTCCACGATGGTGTTGTTAAAAAAATTATCGAGCCCATTAAAGCTTATTTAGACAGCGTCAATGACATGAAACTGTAATGATTAAATATAAAGTTATACAAATCGTATTATTAGCTGGTCTCATCACTTGTTTCTTTTTTCCGATGTTTTCCATTAATGACATGACAATTACTGGATTTAAGGCCACTTTTGATGCACAAATGATGTTTTTAGGTAATATGACAATGGTCATCATTGTTTTAGTAACAATCCTACATTTTCTTTTTAGCATCTATCACCTTTTTAAAAAGCAAATCGATGATGCTTTAAATTTAGCGATTAACTTAATGACAAATCTCCAACTCATTGCTGGAATGATTTTAATTACTTTTTTAGGCCTATCAACTAACTACATTGCTTGGCTTGGCGTTGGTTTAATGGTTTTAATTGCGGTGAATCGTTATCGTTATCTTTTAAAGTGAAACGCTTATTAAATAAAAAAGCCCATTCAATTTTGAATCGGCTTTTTTCTATTAGAAATGCTTTGATTAAATCCACTCACCAAATAACTTGATGTAAACACGCTTCACTAACTCAGCACTAATTGCGTATAAGACGGCAATGCCGAGCAACCACCACAAGTATGGAAGTGGCATCGGAACCATTTGGAAAACGGTGTTGAAACTAAAGAAACCAATAATGATTGCGGCTACCATCACACTTATAGTAGAAATCGTTAAAAGTTTTCCAGGCTTGCTTTGAATAAACGGTATGTAACGGGTTCTAATTGCATAAATAACGAGCACTTGGGAAATGATTCCAAAGATAAACCATCCCGTTTGAAACATTTGTGGATCTGGACTGCTTTGACCAATAATATAAAAGAGAACAAGGAAAATTAAAATGTCAAAGATTGAACTTAATGGTCCCATGAATAAAGTAAATTTAAAAATACTCTTAGGTTCCCATTTGCGTGGTTTTAGCAAGTAGGAATCATCAACGTTATCAAAACTCATCCCGACTTGAGAGAAGTCATTAAGTAGATTCTGAATAAGAATATGAAGGGGTAGCATCGGTAAGAACGGTAACCAAATACTGGTAATTAAAACAGAAAACATGTTGCCAAAGTTACCACTGACGGCCATTTTAATATATTTCGTAATGTTACCAAAAGTCTTTCTTCCTTCAACAACACCCTCTTCTAAAACAAGTAAATCTTTTTCTAAAAGAATAATGTCCGCTGTTTCTTTCGCAATGTCTACAGCATTGTCGACCGAGATACCGACATCCGCTTGATGAAGCGCTTGTGCATCATTAATTCCATCGCCCAAGAAACCGACGGTATGACCCAAACTTTGAAGTGTCGCGACAATTCGCTGTTTATCAGCTGGAGAGAGTTTCGCATAAATATCATGCGTCTTTAAGGATTCGGCGAGTTGTTCTTGATCCATCTTCTCAACATCTGCCCCTAAAATAATGTCGCTAACATCAATACCAATTTTTTGACACACTTTGGCAGTTACCCCTTCGCTATCTCCGGTTAAAACCATCGTTCTAACACCATGTTCTTTTAAAATGGCGACAGCTTCTTTTGCACTTTCTTTTGGGGGGTCTAAAAACCCAACAAAACCAATTAAAACCATATCTGATTCATCTTGAATGCCAAAGACATGTTCGTCAGGGACTTCATTTTTTTGGGCAACTGCTAAAATTCTTAGCCCTTCGCGGTTGTATTTTTCATATGTTTTTAAAGCGATTTGCATATAGTCATCATTCATGACCTCAACTTGTCCATCGATTTCTATATACGTTGCGATGGTTAACATTTCTTCGACTGCACCTTTGGTAATGAGTTGTCTTTTTCCGGTATGATCTTTAAGAACGACACTCATGCGCCTTCTTGAAAAGTCAAAAGGAATTTCATCGACTTTTTCAAACCGAGATAAGATTTCTGTTAAACCAACTTTGTTTGCTCTTTCTATAATTGCTAAATCAATGAGGTTTTTAAGGCCAGTTTGAAAGTAACTATTTAAGTAGGCATGACGTAAAACGCGTTGGTCATCATCACCATGCAGGTTCATATATTTTTCTAAAATAATTTTGTCTTCTGTCAAAGTTCCTGTTTTATCGGTGCATAAAATATCCATCTCACCGAATGTTTGAATACTTCCTAGTGATTTAACGATGACTTTGTGTCGGCTCATTGAGACCGCCCCTTTAGCAAGCGTGGAACTAATAATAACAGGTAACATCTCTGGGGTTAAACCAACAGCAATACTAATCGCGAATAAAATGGCTTGTTGCCAGTCTCCCTTATTTAAACCGTTGATGAGTAAAATAATTGGGACTATAATCGCCGTCATTTGAATAAGCATCTTTGAAACTGAATGAATGCCTCTTTCAAAGCTTCGTTCTGCTTTATCACCGGATAAGGTTTGTGCCATGGAACCAAAATAAGTATCATTGCCGGTTGCTAAAACAACGGCCGTCGCACTTCCTGAGACAATGTTGGTTCCCATAAAGCCAAGATTTTCTAAATCCGTTAACGATTTTTCTCCAGGCGTGAGAGTCGCATATTTTTCCACTGGTTGTGACTCACCCGTTAAGGCAGCTTGCGCGACGAAGGTATCTTTAATCGATAAAAAGCGAACATCAGCAGGAATCATATCACCGGCAGACAATTTGACAATGTCACCAACAACAATATCTTCCATTAAAATGGATTGATATTTTCCGCTTCTTAAAACGTCTGCTTCGTTGGTTACTAAGTCGCTTAGTTTCTCTGCCGCTGCATTTGATTTTTCTCCTTGGATAAAAGAAATCGAACTTGCGATTAAAATTAAGCCCACAATAATGAAGATGGTTAAGTAATCAATCGGCTGGTTCGCAAAGAAGTCCACAAAGTAAGTTACTAAAACAATGACAACTAAAACTAAGTTGAATGGATTAATAAGTGCACTTCGCAATCGTGTAAAAATCGTGTTTTTTCTTTTTGTAGTAATAATATTTTTACCATGATCATCAAGTAATTCTTCGGCAAAATCATCGGTATGACCCGCAGGAGAAGTTTCTAATAAGTTGAAAAGAGTTGGTTCTTTCATTTCTGCAAATTGTCTTAAGTTGGATTCGATTTCTTGTTGCTGCTTATGTTGCCTCAATGATTGTTTTTTTATTTTCATTTCAAGTTCCTCTTTTTCTTAATTCTAGCCGCCAACGGCTTTAAAGTTATATAGTGGTTTAATAATGAAAAGAATTTTAATGGTTTCGTGTAAGTTATCGATGATTTCTTGCATGTCTTTATATGCTCGTGGTGATTCATCGATCGTTCCGGGGGCAACAGATGTTGTATAAATACCATCCATGTCCTTTTTAAATTCACTGAGCCTCAGTTGTTCCCTGGCTTGACGTCTAGAAAGAAGACGACCTGCGCCGTGCGGCCCAGAGTAATTCCAATCCGGATTTCCTAAACCAATACCATAAAGAGAACCATCACGCATATTAATCGGAATTAACACTCGTTCACCTTCGTAAGCTGAAATGGCTCCTTTACGAACAATGTTATCATCACCAATGTAATTATGAACCGTTTCAAAACGATCCAGTTCTCTTAAGCCACATTTAGCAATAATAATCTCAGCAATTCGAGCACGATTGGCTTGAGCGTATTTTTGGGTCAGACGCATATCATGCAAATAGTCATCTTTTAACTGACCTTCCAAATAAGCTAAATCGCGAGGAATTTGAATGTGATTCTTTTTAGCATAAGCGATTGCTTTCTTTTGATAAAGGTCAGCAACTTGTTTACCTAAATTCCTCGACCCCGTATGAATCACTAAAAAATAACGGTCATCATCAGATTTGCCAATTTCGATGAAATGGTTCCCTCCTCCCAATGTTCCAACAGACGCTTCGATTCGATCCACATTTTTAAGTTCTGGAAAAACAATAAGGTTACTTAAAGGAAAGGGGAGCATTTGGGGTCTTCGGTGGATTTTGAAGCCCGAAGGGACAAAAGTGTGGATCATCGTATCGATATGGAGAAAATCTAAGTTTTCATTGGCAATCTCAATTGTTAACATGCCACACCCAATATCAACGCCCACTACATTGGGAATAACTTTATCACCTAAATTTCCCGTAAAGCCAATCACAGAACCAATGCCAACGTGGACGTCAGGCATAATTCTTACCTTTGCATTTTTAAAAGCATCTTGTTCCATTAATGTATGAACTTGAGCGCGAGCATTATCTGCGATGTTGTTTGTAAAAATTTTTAAATCCATAGTATCACCATAAATTCATTATACTAAATAATGGATAGAAGCCCAAAAGTATGGTTAGTAATAAAAAAGGTTGAGACAGCATTTCTCAACCTTTTCGTTACTTATTTTTGTTTTTTAAATATCTTTTGATATCATCAGCAACCATCATCCCATCATAAACAGCTTTTGCGATTTGTAGTTTGCCGCCAATAATATCCCCGATGGCAAATAGTCCGGGAATGTTTGTTTGATATTTTTTATCAACAACGACATTGCCTTTTTCAACAATAATGCCTATTTGTTGAGCAAACTCCAATGAGCCTGGCGAGTCTACTGCAACAAAAGCACCATCTATAGAATAGATTTGACCATCGCTTGTTTTAATTCCCGTTAGTTTTTGGTCGCCCAAAAACTTTGTAATCTTTTCCTTTACAATTAAAAAGGGGAATGTTTCATCTAACGTTTCACCATTTGTAAAAATAGTAATGTCTTGGTTCAGTTGACTTAAGTATGCCAACTCATTTTTCATATAGGCGCTATGCCCTATAATGGCAATCTTTTTTCGGCGATAAAAAAAACCATCACAAGTTGCACAAAAGCTAATCCCCTTACCTTTAAATTTATTAAAACCAGGAACAGAAAATGATTTCAGTTTTTTTCCCGAGGCTAAAATAACCGTCTTGGCTAGATATTCATTTTGGGCTGTCTTTACATAAAAGATTGAGTCTTTTTCAGCAATTTCAATAACTGCCTCTTTTTTAATTTCAATCCCTAAATGCTGTGCTTGAGCGATTCCATTTTGAACAAGAGTCTTACTATGAATTGGCTCTGGAAAGCCATAATAGTTTTCAATTGGTAGAGGAAACAATTCTAAATTTCCAAGATCTTTACCAATTAAAAGTGGATCGACACCGGATCGTTTCAAATAAATTGCTGCCGAAATTCCTGCTGGACCTAAGCCAACAATTAAAACATCTTTCATAAACCTAAAAGACGGATCATTTCTTGTTTGGACTTTACTCCGATGACTTGTTCCTTAATCTCTCCATTCACGAAAACCGTTAAAGTGGGAATGCTCATAATTTCATATTCATCAGCAATTTGATAAATAGCATCAACATCTAGTTTAGCTACTTTGGCACGGTCACCAACTTCTAAAGCTAACTCTTCTAAAATCGGTGCTGTTCTTAAACAAGGCATGCACCATCTGGCCCAAAAATCAACTAAAACTGGGACATCACTTTCTAAAACTTCTTTTTTAAAATTGTCTTGTGTTAGTTCAATAACCATTTTTCTCACTCCAATCATCACTTATCTATTATATAAAAAGACAGCTGAAAATCCAACCAAAATTATTTAAAAAAGTGGATGATTCTTTTTAGACTCCTTTTCATCAATGTTTCTGAATAAATATTTATCGATTTTCCCTCTCCTATATCTTTATAAACTGTATGTAAAGTGGTATAATATTTAGGAACGAAAAGAGGTAGAGCCGATGATTAAAGTTAAAAACCTTTCTTTTTCTTATGATGGGCGTGATGAAGCCCTTAAAGATATTAGTTTAGAAATTCAAAAAGGACAATGGATTTCTATTATTGGACACAATGGTTCAGGAAAATCAACACTTGCTAAATTATTAGTCGGTCTTTTGGAGACGCCCAGAGGCACCATTGAAATCGATGGTCTCACATTAAACGACCAAAACTTAGCCGCTATCCGTAAAAAGATCGGGATTGTTTTTCAAAATCCTGATAATCAATTTGTCGGTGTCACTGTGAAACATGACATTGCTTTTGGTTTAGAGAATCAACAAATCCCTCAACATGAAATGGTTGAAAAAATTGATCATTTTGCTAGCCTTGTTGGGATGGAACAATTTTTAGCTAAAGAACCTCACAATTTATCAGGTGGTCAAAAACAAAGAGTCGCGATTGCTGGAGCTCTGGCGATGGATCTAGAAGTCCTTATTTTAGATGAAGCCACTTCGATGTTAGACCCTGAAGGCACGAAAGACATTGTTGAACTCATTAAAAAGTTAAATCAAGAACATCATAAAACAATTATTACAATTACGCACGACTTATCATTTGCGTCGATGAGTGATCAGTTGATGGTTTTTAAAGACGGTGAACTTATTTTAAGTGGTACACCAATGGATGTCTTTAAAGAAGAAGAACTGCTTAAATCATCACATTTAGAACTCCCTTTTGGTTTTAGTTTATACAATGAAGCTAAAAGAGATGAGAAAATTAGTCAAAGGATTGTGGATTCGCTATGGGCATTCAATTTAAAAACGTAAGTTTTACATATCGCGGAATCAAAACATCGTATGGCGCTTTAAATCAAATTAATTTACAAATCGCTCAAGAAAATGAGTTTGTGGCGATTGTTGGCCATACGGGTAGTGGAAAATCGACACTCGTTCAACATATGAATGCACTTTTACTTCCAACTCAAGGTGAAGTTGAGGTACTAGGACAAACATTACCACCTAAGAAAAACGAAAAGATCAATCACTTAAGACAAAAAGTGGGTTTGGTTTTCCAATTTCCTGAATATCAACTTTTTGAAGAAACCATTCTTAAAGATATTATGTTTGGACCAAAAAACTTTAATCATACCGATGAAGAAGCCACTGAAAAAGCAAAAAAAGCAGCTGAAACTGTTGGGATTGGCCCAGAGCTTTATGAACAGTCTCCTTTTCGAGTCAGTGGTGGCCAGATGCGGCGTGTTGCTGTTGCTGGTATTTTAGCCATGGAACCGAAGATTTTAGTTTTAGATGAACCGACAAGAGGATTAGACCCTAGAGGACGGAAAGATCTTTTAAATATTTTTCGAAATCTTCATGAAACCGAAGGGAAATCAATTGTCTTAATTACTCATGACATGGATATCGTCTCTGAGTATGCAAAACGAGTCATTGTTTTAAAAGATGGTGCTGTTGTATTCGACGGCACAAAAGAAGCTCTTTTTGATCATCCTCGCTTTGATGAGTTTCATTTAGAGTTACCCACTCCTTTAAAAATTCTTAAACATTTAGAAAAAGAAGTTCAACTCCCTTATCAACCTCAATACGACTTTAATAGTCTATTAAACTACTTAAAGGAGGTCCAACATGAATAATCTAACTCTAGGTCAATACCTCCCAACCAATTCGTGGCTCCACAAAGTGGATCCCCGGATTAAATTACTTAATCTAGTTGTCTTACTTGTCGCAATCTTTTTAGTTCCGATTCGTTCGTCAACATTAACACCCATTTTGTCGATGCTCGCTATTTTAGTGCTCATTTTAATTTTAACTGCATCAGCAAAAATCCCTTTAATGAAAGTGTTAAATGGCCTAAAGCCGATTGTCTTTTTATTAACTTTCACCTTTGTTATTCAACTCTTTTATACCCAATCTGGAACTTTATTGTTTGAACAAGAGATGTACGTGTCTGTTACAAGTATCGTAGCCGTCTTTCTCTTTCTTGTCTTTTACCATCTCACAAAACGACGCATCAAATTTAGAACCACTTATTTTTTCCTTGCTGTTTTTATGTTTTTCTACTTACAAACACTCCTACCTTACATCGGCTTAACATCTTACACAATGAAGGTTTATGATGAAGGATTAATTAAAGCAGGCTTTATCTTTTTAAGAATTACGAATATTATTATTTTAACATCCCTCTTAACCTTTACAACAATGACAACCGATTTAAACTATGCCATCGAATCTTTATTGAAACCTTTAAAACTTATTAAAGTGCCTGTAGAAATGATCGCGATGATGTTATCGTTAACTTTAAGATATATTCCAACTTTACTCATTGAAACTGAAAAAATTATGAAAGCCCAAGCATCACGAGGGGTTGATTTTAAAGAAAACTCTTTTGGCGAAAAAATCAAACAAATCATCTCTTTACTCATTCCTGTTTTTGTCATTTCATTTAAACGATCAGAGGATCTAGCAAATGCAATGGAAGTTCGTGGTTATGTGATTGGTGCTAAACGTACACGAATCGATGAGTATCATTTAGCAACAAGAGATTTTTTAGCTTTAATCGTAACCCTACTAGTCTTAGCTGCGATGATTTATTTAAAAACACTTTTATGAGATATTTAGCCATTGTCAGTTATGAAGGCACTCAGTATCATGGTTTTCAATCCCAGAAAAATGCTGTAGGAATTCAAGATTTAATTGAAAAAGCCTTTCGTCTCATGACACAAACAACGATTAAAATTCATAGTGCGGGCAGAACTGATAAAGGCGTTCATGCCTGTGGTCAAGCTTTTCATTTTGATAGTGACTTGGATTTTGACAACGATCGTTGGTTAAAAGTTAATCGCCGCCTTCCACTAGATATTCGCATTTTATCTGTTAATAGGGTCGCCGTTGACTTTCATGCTCGTCACTGGGCTAAATCTAAAAAATACCGTTATGTGATTGCCAAACAGCCAAGTTCTGTTTTTGACGCAAACCACGAAGTTTACGTCGAAAACTTTATGATTGAACCGGTAAAAGAAGCCATCCCTTACTTCATTGGAACACATGATTATCGTGGTTTTTGCCAACTCGTTAAAGGTAAACCGACGATAAAAACCATTTACAATATTGAAATCAAAGAAACCGAAAGACATTATCATTTCATCATCCACGGTAATAGCTTCTTAAAATATATGGTTCGTTCAATGATGGGGACGCTCATTCAAATTGGGAAACAGCGGTTAGAACCAGAAATTATTAAAGAAATTTTAACTACACAAAACCGCAAGCTTGCTGGTAAAACAGCTGAAGCAAGAGGCTTATATTTAGATCAAATTTATTATGAGGAGGATCACGATGTTTATCACATTTGAAGGTGGCGATGGCACCGGAAAAACAACGCTAATTGAAAATATCTATAATCACTTTAAAACCACTCACGATATTATTAAAACAAGAGAACCAGGCGGAAGTATGATTACAGAAGCGATTCGTGACATCATTTTAAACCCTAAATATACTGGCGTGACGCCTTATACAGAGGCTTTATTGCTCGCTGCTTCAAGAGCACAACATTTAGATGAAGTGATTTTACCAAACTTAAAAGCAAATAAAATTGTTTTATGCGATCGTTTTCTTGATAGTTCACTCGCTTATCAAGGTTACGCTCGTGAATTAGGATATGATTTTATTTTAAAAATAAACCATTATGCTACAATCAATTTACCTGATCTCACCTTTTATATCGACCTTGATCCTTCCGTCGGAATAAACCGTATTAAAGGTCGCGATAAATATGATCGTTTAGATCGCGAATCCAACACTTTTCATCAAAAGGTTCGCGAAGGATATTTAGAAGTTGTCAAACAATATCCCGAACGAATTGTCGTTATTGATGGAAACCAAAGTTTAGAAGCGATTACGAATCAAATGATTGAAATTATTAAGGATAGACTATGAAAAAAGCCCTCTATTTTTTTGAACAAACGATGAAAAAAAATAGACTCGCTCACCTTTATTTAATTACTGGAACCAAGGGGAGCGGAAAAGAAAAACTAGCGAAAGAAGTTAGTTATTTAATTTTGAATCAAGGTAAACCCGAAAACAAACAACTTAGAAGCCAAATAAGAAACAACGTGCAACCCAACGTCATGTACCTTGAACCAGACGGCCTTACTTTAAAAAAAGAACAAATTCTCAATCTTCAATCCGAGTTTTCAAAATCTTCTTTAGTAAAGGGACCACGAATTTATATTATTAATCACGTTGAGAAGATGAGTCAAAGTGCTGCAAACTCCTTATTAAAATTTATGGAAGAACCGTACAGTCAAGCGGTTTATGGATTTCTCCTTACTGACAGTTATGATCAAGTGATTACAACTATCATTTCAAGAAGTCAAGTCCTTCATTTAACTGAAGTGGATGAATTAACGTTAAAAGAGTTATTAATGGAAGACGGTGTTGAAGAAAACCTCGCAACACTCACACCATTTATTAGTAAAAATATTGATCAGGCAAAAAATTTGGCAGAAGATGATAATTTTGTTGGCATGGTTACCTTTTTAGAAAGCATTATTAAAAATTGGCAAGATCGCAGTCTTTCTTTTCCGATTTATATGTCTGAACACGGAAGTCTCTTACTTCAAGACCGCGAACTTTTTAAAAACTTTTTAGAACTGCTTCTTTTGTATTTCGTTGACCTCATTCATTATCGGGCAAACCAACCCATTACATACCAATATTTACGCGATGCAATATTAGTTCAAAGCGATCAAATGAAAGTCAATGAAATTCATGATTTAATTGAAGAGATTCAACATATTATTAAAAAACAAAATTATTATATTAATTTAGATTTATCGCTCGATGAACTCAGTCACTTTTTAGAGAAAAAACGCAAGTAGAAAGGAACATTAATCGAAAGATTTATGGTGATATAGATGAAAGTTGCCCTCATCCAATTTAAAGAAGCTGGTAAGAAATACTATTTTTCTTATGACAATTTTACTTTAGAACCTGAACAATTGGTTGTGGTAGAAACTGTCCGAGGTATTGAAATTGGTCGTGTTTATCAATTAAGAGAAATCGAACCTTCAGAATTAACGAGTGAATTAAAACCGATTATTCGCCTCGCGACTGAAGAAGACATCGCTACTGACCAGGATAATCTGTTGTTAGAGCCTGAAGTCGTTGAAACAACAAAAAAACTAGCACTTAAACATCTTTTAAATATTAAAGTGCTCGCATCTGAATATACCCTTGATAAAAAAAGGTTACTTATTTATTTTGAATCAGAAACACGGGTTGACTTCCGCGGTTTAGTCCGTGATTTAAGCGAAGTTTATCAAACACGAATTGAATTACGGCAAATCGGTTCTAGAGATGCCGCAAAAATGATTGGTGGCATTGGTCCTTGTGGACTCATTTTATGTTGCTCGACCTTTATCGGTGAGTTTGATGCTGTATCAATTAAAATGGCTAAAAACCAAAACATTGCTTTAAACCCACAAAAAATCTCTGGGGTTTGCGGCAAACTCTTGTGCTGCATTAAATATGAAGATGATACCTATTCAGAGCTTCGTGAACTGTTACCAGACTATCAAGACACGATTGAAACCGAACGGGGGACAGGTGTTGTCACTGATTTAAATATAATCGCTCAAAAAGTTCGGGTTCGATATGAAGAAGATAACGGATGGGAATGGGTTCATATTGATGAGTTGAAACAGGTGAAAGCTTGAAAAGACAACTCATCGGTTCCAAACACATTATTAAGCAGGAACGAGGTCATGCTTTTAATATTGACACCGTACTCCTCGCCCATTTTTTAAAGATCCCTTATCGCGTGAAACAAATTATTGATGTTGGAACTGGTAATGGTGCCCTTGCTTTATATTTAAGTGAACTCACATCAGCGAAGATTATTGGCATTGAAATTCAAGAGAAACGCTGTCAACTCGTTTTAGACAACGTTGCTTTAAATAATTTAGAAAATCAAATTGAAATCGTCTGTCAAGACTATTTGACAACCACTTTTCACCATGTGGATGTTATTGTTTGTAACCCTCCCTTTTTTAAAGTGTCCGAAAACTCGCGGTTAAATCTCGATGAAGCAACAATGATGGCGCGTCATGAAGTCGCTTTACCTTTAGAAAAACTCATTGCTAAAGTGAGTTCTGATTTAAAAGATGGTGGCAAATTCTTTATGATTCATAGACCCAGTCGTTTATTCGAAATCGCCCAACTATGCCATGATCATCATCTTGCAATCAAGCGTGTCCGCTTTGTCCATCCTTATTTACATAAACCAGCTAATCATGTTTTAATTGAGTGCCGTAAAAATGGCGAACAAGAAATATCCCTAGAGGCACCACTCATTTTATATGAATCTCATCATGAGTATACTGAAGAAGCTAAGAAAATCTTTATGGAGTGATGATCATGTTATTAAGTTTATTAACGAGAAAAGAAAAGTTAAAATTTCTTGACTTGGCCATGCACATTGTTTCAATCGATGGCGATCCGACAGCGATTGAAACAAGACTTTTAAATATGTTGCTTGCTGAAGTTGGCGATAATATTATTAAAGAATATACTTTTACGTTAAGTTCCGACTTAGATGAGACGATTAACTATTTTATTGAAGCGAGTCCTCATGTCCAAAATATTGTTTACTTAAACTTATTACGAGTGACAATGGAAGATGAATTTTATAATACCGATGAACATTTCTTTTTAGAAAGTATTCGTCAACAGTTCTCAATTACAGAACAAAAGAAAAAACGCTTAATGAAAATCGTTTATCAAGAACGCGATTTAAAAGAACATGCGAAACGGGTGGTTAAATCTTGATCCAAAAAAGTTTTGATGAACAAAAACCAACTTTATATGTTGTCGCAACTCCCATTGGTAATTTACAAGATATAACGTATCGTGCTGTTGAGACTTTAAAAAGTGTCGATCTGATTTTATGTGAAGATACAAGGATATCGGGCAAATTACTCAAAGCTTATCAAATTGAAAAGCCCTTATTAAGTTATCATGACCATAACAAACACTTAAGAGAACAAGATATCCTTGAACACTTAAAACAAGGTTTGTCTTTAGCTTTGATTAGTGATGCTGGCACACCGGGAATTAGCGATCCTGGATATGAACTCATTCAAGCCGTTATTCGTGAAGGATACCCTGTTGTTTCAATTCCTGGCGCAAGCGCCCTTTTAGCTGCGCTTGTTGTTTCTGGGCTTGCCATTCAGCCGTTTGTTTTTCTCGGTTTTTTACCCCGAAAACAAAGCGACAAAAAAACATTACTCACTTCCTATAGCGACAGAAAAGAAACACTTGTCATTTATGAATCCCCATTACGAGTTGAAACCACTCTAAAAGATCTCCATCATTTTTTAGGTAATCGTCATGTTGTCCTAGCCCGCGAATTAACAAAACGGTTTGAAACCATTGTCAGAACAACATTAGATTCTGTGCATGAGTTTACGTTAGACACAAGAGGTGAGTATGTTATCATCATCGACGGCGCTTTAGAACCAAATTACGACCATTTATCTTTATCAGAACATGTCAAATTTTTCCTTGCTCAAGGACTCGATGAAAAAGAAGCGATGAAAAAAGTTGCGAAACTAAGACAAGTGAGTAAAAGTGACGTCTATAAAAACTACAAAGTGTTACACAAAGATTGAAGATTCTTAAAATTCATGTATAATAGACACATAATAGGCAATGAGAAAAAGAGTAGTATTTGCCCCTAGTGAAGCGAGTTCGTGGTTGGTGTAAACGAACCTAGACAAATATGAACATGGTTTTTGAGCCTTTTAGTCGATAGGTAGACTAAAACGTCATTCTGCGTTAAAGAATTTGAGGGCCAGATGTTTATCTGGAACTAAGGTGGTACCGCGAATGATTCGTCCTTAGATATCTTTAAGGGCGGTTTTTATTTTTTAAAAGGAGGTTTCATTATGACCCATCAAAAGAAAGAGAAATTTTATATTACGACAGCAATTGCGTATAGTTCACAAATTCCCCATATAGGCAACGTCTATGAAGCTATTTTTGCGGATGCGGTGGCGAGATTTAAACGTCTTGCCGGCTTCGATGTCTTTTTTCAAACAGGTACGGATGAACACGGGCAAAAGATTGCCGCAAACGCTTTAAACAACGAGCTATCGCCTCAAGCATATGTCGATCTTATTTCAAGTGAGATTAAACGGATTTATGATAAGGTTAACATTAGCTATGATCAATTTATTCGCACAAGCAATCCCAATCATAAGCACATTGTTCAAGCCATCTTTAAACGGCTTTATGATCAAGGTGATATTTATTTAGGCCAATATGAAGGATGGTATTCAATTAGTGAAGAAGCCTTTGTTTTAGAAAAGGATTTAATTGATGGCAAAACGGCTCATGGTGATGAGCCCATTTGGACATCAGAAGAAGTCTACTTTTTAAAACTGTCTAAATATCAAGAACGCTTATTAAAACATATCGAAGAAAATCCAGACTTTATTCAACCCGAATCAAGAAAAAACGAAATGGTTCAAACATTCCTGAAAGAACCGCTTCCTGATCTTTCTGTCTCAAGAACATCTTTTAAATGGGGCATTCCTGTCACTTTTGCAGAAAAACATGTGGTTTATGTTTGGATTGATGCCTTATCAAACTACATTACCGGTTTAGGCTATCATCCTGAATTTGATCTTCAGCCCGAAACTTTCCAAAAATACTGGCCTGCTGATGTCCATTTAATTGGAAAAGATATTTTGCGATTCCACACCATATATTGGCCGATTATTTTAATGGCTTTAGGTTTAGAACTTCCCAAAAAAGTATTTGGTCATCCTTGGATTTTATTTAACAAAAACAAAATGAGTAAATCGACTGGTAACGTCATTTATACAGACGAACTTGTTAAACATTTTGGCGTGGACGCCGTACGTTATTACGTTCTTCATGAAATTCCCTTTGCCCAAGATGGTAACATGACGTATGAACTTCTTATCGAAAGAAATAATACTGATTTAGCCAATACTATCGGCAACTTGGTTAACCGTACCATTGGTATGGCTCATAAATACCGTGACGGTGTCATTAAAAAAGTGATTTTGCCTGAACCTTTCCCTTTAAGTCTTGAAGAAAAATCTTTGCAGGCATTACCAGCTATGACAAAATATATGGATCATCTTAATGTCAGTGAAGCCCTCGAGGTTGTCGTTCAACTTGCACGGCATGCCAATAAATACATCGACGTTTCTGAACCATGGAATTTAAAGAAAGATTCAGAAAAACAAGATGTCTTAGACCATGTTCTTTATCATTTATTAGAAACAATTCGTTATGTCGCCATTACCCTTCAACCTTTTTTACCCGACACTTCTTCTAAGATTTTACAACAAATTGGTGTGAGTGACGCCTCCTTTGAATCGTTACAAACTTTTGGTCAATATCCTCCGCAAACTTTAAAGACACCTCATGTTTTATTTGAACGCTATGATATCGATAAAAAAATTCAAGAAATAATGAAAGAAGCACACGAATAGACTTACATTATCAAAGATAACTTGTTATAATAGATGTGGATATAGCCGATACTAATAAGAGAAGAAAGGAAGACCTATTCGTCCGGATGTTTTTTCATTTTGGATGGGTAGATGGTATTTGTATGGACATCTTAAAAATGATTAAAAAAGAGTACATGAATTTAGACCTTCAGTCTAACACAAAAGTGAATGTACTTTATGAACTCACAAAATTATTGGATAAGAACAGTGTCGTTCTTGATTTTGACAAACTCCTTTTAGATATTCGCAGACGCGAGTCATTATCAACAACTGGCATTGGTTTTAAGATTGCCATTCCTCACGCTAAAAGCAAGCATATTAAAGAACCTGCTATCGCTTTTGGTCGTTCAAAAAAAGGGATTGATTTTGATTCATTGGATGGTGAAAAGGCGCACTTATTCTTTTTAATCTGTATGCCTCATGATGCTGGTAATCTCCATTTAAAAACCTTAGCACAGCTTTCCCGTTATTTCCTTCATGAATCTTTTCGAACTGCTTTAGAACAAGCAAAAACAGAAGCGGACGTATTAACACTTTTAGAAAAGATGGAAGCGGAAGATACACGATAAATTAAATGCCCATTTGAAAAGCGAAATTGAGTGTCAATTTCGTTTTTTTTTGCCTTTTTAGCCTTTACACTTTTTTAAGAGTTTGCTATAATAAATGCGTATTCAATTGATCGTATAATGGGTCAGATGTGGTGACCGAGTTTCTACCGTGATACCGTAAATTTCACGACTACGATATGAGAACACCTTTTTTTATTGTTTTCATATGCGAAACCACATACCCTTGTGGTTTTTTATTTTGATAATACACCATTTGAGTACACAAAAATAAAAAAAGGAGATTGTGGATGAACAAGATCAAAACGTTTTTCCAAGTTGAACAAAGAGGGTCAACAATTACAAAGGAAATTTTAGCTGGGGTAACGATCTTTTTAGCAATGGCTTACATTTTACCAGTGAACAGTTTCATGCTTGCAGATGCAGGTCTGCCCGTTGGAGGCGTCTTTTTCGCAACGGCGATATCCGCTGCGTTAGCTTCTATTTTAATGGGGTTGCTTGCTAATTTACCAGTTGCTTTAGCACCAGGGATGGGTTTAAATGCTCTTTTCACTTATACTATCGTTAACTTTGGCTTAGGGTATAGTCCTCAAGCAGCGTTAGCAGCTGTCTTTGTTTCAGGGGTGCTCTTTTTACTCATTTCTTTAACTGGACTTAGAAAGATTGTCATCAATGCCATTCCTCGCGGATTAAAACTGGCTGTTGGTGCAGGAATTGGATTTTTCATCGCTTTTATTGGCTTTAAAAATGCGGGTATTATCGTCAGTAGTCCAAGCACTTTTGTTCAGCTCGGAGATTTTAGTCACCCTGCTGTTTTACTAGGACTTTTCGGGTTAATTTTGGTAATTGTTTTATTTGCCCTTAAAGTGCGGTTTGCATTAATTATTTCCATTGGTGCCACCGCTGTCATCGGCCTGATCTTAAATGCTGTTGGAGTGGGTTTTATGCCTGAATACAACCCAACAGGGATGTCAGGTTTATGGGAAGGAACTAGTGAAACATTCCTCATGGCCTTTAAGGGACTAAAAGAGTTGTTTTCTGGCTGGGAAGCAATTCCGATTATTATTACCTTACTATTCGTTGATTTCTTTGATACAGCTGGTACTTTAATGGCTGTTGGTGGACAAGCTGGTTTATTAGATGACGAAGGTCAAATACAAGGTGGCGATAATGCGTTAATCGTCGATGCGGTTGGTACAGTCGTTGGATCTTTATTAGGAACTTCAACCGTTACAAGTTATATTGAATCATCTACAGGTATCGAGCAAGGAGGACGAACAGGTCTTTCTGCTATCGTTGTTGGAATCCTTTTTATCGCTTCAATTTTCCTTTATCCCATTCTTTCTATCTTTAACGGTGTTGAGGTTGCACCTGGGGTTGTCTTTAGTCCCGTAACCGCAATGGCTTTAGTCCTTGTAGGCGCGATTATGTTTGGTCAATTAAAAGACATAGATTGGGCTGATCAAGCAATTGTTATTTCTGCTTTCTTCACCGTTATTACGATGTTACTCGCATATTCGATTGCGACTGGTATTGCTATTGGCTTTGTCGTTTACGTCATTGTCATGCTTGCGCAACGTCGCTTTAAAGAAGTTAGTCCTGTTATGTACGGTTTAGCTGCAATCTTCTTACTTTACTTTGTGATGCAATATGCGCTCTAAGTTTTAGAAAAGCATATTTTAAAAGAGTTACATCAATAAAACTTTATTAAGATTATTTCATTCAAAAAGGCATCGTCACTTTGACAATGCCTTTTTGTTTGATAATCATTCATTTTTTTGACATTATTTACTGCTGTTTTTTATAATTCGTTGACTTTCTTATTTGTTACATAATGGATACCCACGATTAGGGCACCAACAACAGAAAAGATAAATAAGTACATCGGTCCCAGTTGAGCAATAATCACACCAGCAACAAGTGATCCAAGGGGAACAAGTGCTTGGGTTAACACTGACATCACTGAACTCACTTTACCAAGTTGCTTGGGTTCTACATTCCGTTGGAAAATCAATGTGATTGGAACATTAAAACTCATCAGCGTAAAGCCTGTAAAAAATAAAGAAATAACGAGGCCAATTAAAGTCACATCAATGGTGATCTTTTGTAAGTAATATAAAACCATAAATACCGACGTCATGGTCGTACAAGCAATCGAAAGGACTATCGCTAGTTTTAACTGCTTGTGATATTTTGTTTTTGTTTTTTGTCGTGATAAGATTAGTGCCATTAAAATGGATGAGATTGAAATCGATACCGAAATAACCGCATACCATGTTTCAGGTGTTAAGAAATGATCAAATAAATAACGCGATTCATTGGCTAAGCCAAACTCAATAAAATAGGGAAGTCCGTTGGAAAAAAGCGGGCTGAAAAAGAAATTAAGAAAGAGCGCCATCATGACAGTCGCGAACAAAGCTTTTTGGGAAAATAAATACGATAATCCCGATTTGAAATCAGCCGTCATGACTTTAAAACTAATTTCAACATCTGCTTCGGTATGTTCTAAATAGTCATAACGAATAAACATTTCGGAAATGGCACTAAAAAGATAGCCAAATGCATTGATTAGAAAAATCCACTGGATGCCAAGCGTTGCATAAATAATCCCGCCTAAAATTAAACCAATGATGTTTTGCAAGTTTGAAGATCCTTGTAAGTAAGCGGATGCCTGTTGGAGGGATTCATCGTCTACAATGAAGCGAAGGAGTGAGCTACTTGCAGGATTAAAAATGGCTGAATTAATACTTAAAATAATATTCATTAAAAATAATACAATTAAAATTGTTAATGTATGATCAACAAAAAAGATAACCAGAGCCGTAGCAGCAATCGTAAATCCACGAATAAAGTCGGTCATATACATAATACGAACTTTATTCAGCTTATCTGCTAGAACACCACCAAGGGGCATAAAAATCAATAAAACAATGCCGGCTATTGCTAAATAGACGGCTTGAGTTATGGCAGCTTGTTTCGCTCCGTAGGCTTGGTTTGCTACACGAAGGACATATAAACTAATCGCAAAGTTAAATAACACATGGGCAATATTTGAAACTAAGACACCAAAAAAGAGCAAAGTAAAATTTTTATTCCTAAAGACATTGTTTTTGCTTGTTGTTTTCATGGTTCACCTTCAACTATCTAATTAGATTATACTATGAACCATGAAAACATTTAAACTTTTTTTATGCTTTAGACTTTTCTGTTTGAATTAAATTTAAAAATTGGTTAAGGACGATGCCAACAATAACGGCTAAAGCCATTCCTTGCAGACTGGTATCACCTGTAATTTGAATGCTTGCGCCACCAAGACCAATGACTAACATCGCTGAAACAACAATTAGGTTTTTCATTTCTGATAAATCCGTTCGATCTTTAATTAAGACTTTGACGCCGTTTGTTGCAATAAACCCGTATAAAATAATGGTCATTCCCCCAATAACAGGTTCAGGAATACTCATAATGAAAGCTTGAATGTAGCCTAAGAAACCTAATAAAATAGCAATTATTGCGGCTAGCCCAATGACATAAACAGAAGCCACCTTCGTCACTCCGACAACACCAGTGTTTTCACCATATGTGGTATTTGCGGGTCCACCGATGGCTCCAGCTAATAAGGTTGCAATACCATCGCCTAATAAAGTGCGGTGAATCCCTGGATCTTTAATGAAATCACGATTGGTAATTTCTCCTAATACAACGTGATCGCCAATATGCTCAGCAATCGTAACAAAAGCAAGAGGAGCAAAAACCAAGATCTGACTAAAATTCAGTTTGTATGTCCCAATAAAATGAAAGTCAGGAGCACTGAAAAAAGGGACATTTGCGAAAACTGTTTTTAAATCAATGACACCTAAAATGACTGAAAAGATATATCCTACAAAAATACCAATAATAAAGGGAATCACTTTTAAAAAGCCTTTGGCACGAATAGCCAGAAGAACAACTGTTAAAAAGGTTACAAAAGCAATGACTGGACCTTCCCATGATTGGCCTCCAGTCAAACCTGAATAACCAATCGCAACAGGTGCTAAAGACATCCCAATTATAATAATCATAGGCCCAACTACAACAGGAGGTAAAAGTTTCGTTAACCAGCCACTCCCCACAAAATAAATAATAATCGCAACAATCACGTAAATTAAACCAACAATCATTAATCCGACAAACGCACTTGACATCCCACCTGTTGAAGCAATTGCCGCCGATATCGTTGTAATATACGCAAAGCTACTACCTAAATACACAGGAACTTTCCCTTTTGTTAAAGCGATATATACCAGTGTGCCAAGCCCACTCGTAACTAAAGCTACACCAACATCAAGTCCTGTCAAAATGGGGACTAGAACCGTCGCTCCAAACATCGCAAATACATGTTGGAAACTTAAAATAAGCCACTGACCAACCTTTTTTGGTCTTTCATGAATGTCTAATAACATTGTTCTTTCATTCATTGTCTTTTCTCCTTTATTTTTTTGTGAGGTCTTTTACAAAAAAAGGACACGAATCGTGTCCTTCAAAGGTATTTTCACAAAAAAACGCGTACCTTATTATGCTCACAGGCATAACTTAAAGGACCTTCACTGTTACAAGTATAGCATAAGTCTTTAGGAATACAAGTCCTTTTTTTAAAAAAAGCGTTATAATAAAGAGGGTGATACTATGAAAGAAATTTTGAATGCTGATCAAATGATGCGGACAATTAAAAGAATGACGCACGAGATCATTGAAAAACATTTAGATTTAAAAGAAGTTGTCCTTTTGGGCGTTTCCCAAAAAGGGGTTCCTCTTGCACAGCTTCTAAAAGAAAACATTTATCAATTTACTGAAATTGACGTCCCTGTCTTTCCTCTTGACATTAAACCTTACCGTGATGATCTTGAAACAAGTATTCCTAAGGTGGATCAAGGCTTTCAAGTGAAAGATAAAGTCGTTATTTTAGTTGATGATGTTTTGTTTACTGGACGTTCTGCAAGAGCTGCTTTAGATGCGATTAACTTTCATGGACGACCAAAATTAATTAGTCTCGCTATTTTTATTGATCGAGGCCATCGAGAAATACCCATTCGCGCAGATTTTGTCGGAAAAAACATTCCCACGTCAAAAAATGAAAAGGTCATCGTTGATTTTTCAAAAATGGGCGTTTATATTGATTAAAAAACACCTTTTTTATCGTTATAACAGTTGACAATTAATCAATCATATAGTATTATAACTCAGGTACATTTAATAAGTTTTATCCACTTAGCCCTTATTATTTGCAAAAATATAAGGAGAATCGAGCAATTATGAAAACATTTATGGCAAACGCCCAAACCATTACACGTAAATGGTATGTGGTCGACGCTGAAAACAAAACTTTAGGTCGCCTAGCGACTGAAGTTGCATCAATCATTAAAGGAAAACATAAACCAACCTACACTCCTCATGTAGACTCAGGTGACTATGTAATCGTGATTAATGCTGAAAAAATTAAATTAACAGGTAAGAAATGGGACCAAAAAATGTATTATAGCCACTCTGGTTATAACAGTGGTCTTAAAGCGACAGTTGCAAAAGACGTTATGGAAAAGTTTCCAACTCGGATTGTTGAAAAAGCGATCGTTGGGATGTTACCCCACACAAGATTAGGTGCCCAAATGGCAAAGAAATTATTTGTTTATGCTGGTCCTGATCATAAACACGCTGCTCAACAGCCAGAGAAATTGGAGGTATAACCGATGGCAAATACACAAGTACAATATTTCGGAACTGGACGTCGTAAAAGTTCTGTTGCACGAGTGATTCTTTCAAAAGGAAAAGGCGAATTTTTAGTTAATGGACGCCCCTTTGAAGAATACATTCCTTCACCCGCAACACGTTTAGACGTGACTCAACCTTTAGTTATTACTGAATCAGAAGGTCTTTATGACATTTCAGTAAACGTTAACGGTGGTGGTTTAACCGGTCAAGCTGGTGCCATTCGTTTAGGCATTTCCCGTGCTTTAATGGAAGCGAATCCTGATCATCGTAAATTATTAAAACCAGCTGGTTTAGTAACACGTGATTCACGGAAGAAAGAACGGAAAAAATACGGCTTTAAAAAAGCGAGAAAATCTTCACAATTCTCCAAACGTTAAACTGTTTCTTTATCTATTCAATTGTTTAGGAGCCTGGTTCAGGCTCCTTTATTTTTTATGATACGGGGCGGTTTATTCCCGTAAAATCTCTTTTATTTATGTTATAATTTTTATAGAGCGTATGAAGATAGGTGGCTTATGAAACTAAATTATAAAACAACCTTTTATATTGGGCTTATTTTCTTTAGCATCTCTATGTTTTGGCAAGCCTACGACATGCTTGTTGCGCGGACTTTAATTGATAAATTTGGGTTAAACCAATTTGAATCTGGCATTGTCATGGCCCTTGATAATGTTATGGCTGTTATCTTATTACCACTTTTTGGGATGTTGTCTGATCGGACAAAAAGAAAAAGTGGAAGGCGAACACCATATATTATTGTTGGAACGTTTTTAGCTGCTTTTTCTTTTATGAGTTTTTCATTTATCGATTATTACCAAACAGAAAAAATCATGCGGACAGAGATTCGCAACGATTATGATTATGCGCTAGACGGCAACACGGCAAGTCAAAGTCACTGGCTCTTAGTCGTCGAGCGAATGGAAACGGAAAGAAACGACACCTATCAAGATGGAAAAATTAGTTTAGAAGCACTTGAAATTTGGGAAACAATGATTTATCATCCAATGACAGAAATTTTGTCCAATGGTTCAACAGAACTCAATGTTGGGGATGAAGCACGTGTACGTGACTTTTATTTTCAATATTTAAGTTTACGAGCACGAGAGATGACGGACCGCGATCCAACAACTTTTTACCTCTTTTTAGCACTTATTTTTGTCGCAATTGTTGCGATGGGAATTTATCGGACACCAGCAGTGGCATTAATGCCAGATGTAACAATTAATCCTTTACGAACAACTGCCAATGCCATTATTACATTAATGGGGGTTATCGGTGGCGTCATTGCCGTCTTTATTATTATGTTTAGTGGCTTAAACGCTCACGCATATGCCCATCATGTTGGTGTCTACGTTGCCGTTGGCATTTTAATGATTGTTGCTTTAATTGTTTATTTATTTAGAGTGAATGAACCTGCTTTGGTTGAACAGCGTATCGCTTTAGAAGTAGCCTACCAAATTCAACCACCACTTTATCATACGAAACCAAAGTTGAACCGACAAAAACGAATTTCTTTAGGTTTTTTACTAACATCCATCTTTTTTCTTTTCTTTGGTTATAATGCCATAATGAGTAAAATTGCTGATTATTTACCAAAAGTTCTTAATTTAGAGTTTTACCAGTTTCCTTTTTTAGTTGCTCAAGGTCTTGTCGTGGCTGCGATTTACCCAATTGGTTTATTAAGTATTAAAATAGGACGAAAAAACTCAATTCTTATCGGTATCTTTTTGTTGATTGTTACT
>JALNWO010000010.1 GCA_023230825.1 Acholeplasmataceae bacterium | reverse complement strand
CTTTCCTGCCATTGCGAAACAAGCCCAAACATTTCTTTGCGCTTTTCCATAATTTATTATATTTTTATCCAAAGCTATGGACGAACCGATGAACAGACAAGATGTACTTGGTCGGGTGGATACAAGACAAGCGAGAAATTAAAGTTGTTTGCGAAAATATAAACAAGGCAACAGTTGTTTCAGTAGAATATGATTATCGGGAGCAGTAACACCTAATATAAATGATGATAACAGGAAAAGATTTAATAGAAATAGAGAAATTGAAGAAAAAAATGAAAAAGTGTATATTAGCAAATAAGAAAAGTAAATAGTCCGATTAATAGGGGGCTAGACCACTACGTTAAATATAATATATTTAAATTTGACATTTATAATGAATAGATATGCAAATCAGAAACCAAGGGGAAATAATTAAGGAAATTCGGCATGAATTCCAATTAACACAAAAAGAGTTAGCAAAAAAAGTAGGAGCTAACAAGAATGATATCTGGCGTTACGAAAATAACCTACACGCAATGTCATTTCCAACATTTCTCAAATGGTGTAAAATATTACAAATTCGAGATATTAATAAGTACATTATGTTAAAGGAAGCTACATATTTGTAGATGTCAAAATAAAGATTTAAATTTACATTATAAATCAATCATTATGAGAAATTTATTAACATCACAATCAGTAAAAAATATAAGATATGAAGGAAAAATACACTACATATCATATATATTACCATTAATCTTATCAATTTTTGGACTAATAATGATGATGGCTAATTTCACATTTAAAGTATACATAACCGGAAGTCTATTTTTATTATTATTCATATTTCAAGTCAAAAAATTACTTATACTAAAAAGTATAAAAATATTAGTTACAGACAACGAACTAACGATTGCATCAGGACTACTAAATAAAAAAATTACAGATATATCTCTTAGAAAATATGAAGCAATGCAATTATCGCAAAGTTTAATCGGTAAACTTCTTAATTATGGCAAATTAACAGTAACAACTGGTCACATAACTAAATCATATAAAATAAAATCTCCTATAAAATTAAGAGAAGCTATTATACAACAAACACAAATTTTAAAATCATGAAAAATTTAATTTTTGCAACACTTTTTTTTCTTTCTGCAACAATATATGCTCAGAAGGTAAATTCAATTGAAAATCATCAGACACATTTAATCTTAAACAATTCAGTAGAATTATCTATCAATAGTGAAATTCAAATATTTTTACCCTCGAATGGTAAAAATTTTAAATTCGTCATGAAGTACGTACAACCGGATGGACCAGGAATTATTACTGATCTTGATAAATTTGAACTTTCAAAAGCATCTACAAAGTACCCCCCGGATGCATTACAAGACATCAATAAATTAGATATTTCATCAACAGCCAAGGAAATCGCTGGTAGAAATTTTATAGTCTCCGGATGGGAAGTTACACCCGAAGGATTGTTGCTATCTGGGTTTATTAACAATAATAAGTATATGCTATATCTTGAACAAGCATTAAATACAAACGAGATTTTATTAAATGGATTATCATCAAAATCTAAAAATGAATATAATCTAGATACAGATCGAGAAATAATGCGAAAAACCATGGAAACCTTTAAACATAAATTTTAAAATTAAATTTTATCTTCTAAAACTTTTAATTTTCTTTTCTGCAATTTCTTTCGGTTTATTTATAATGACATTCGGATTAAAATTCGAAGTGAAAAATGTTTTATTTTCTGCCATTCTCTGTTTTAAATAATAATTAACTGAATTTTCAAAAGCGTCTTCTACCTTTTCTTTTTTGAATTTTTCTGTTAACTGGTCTTGCAGCTCGATTAAGTTTGATAATTTATTTTCTATTTCAATTACTTTGCGATTTGTGAACTCCATTTTTTCTTTAATCGCTGATACATCGACTCCATTTTTTTCAAGAGTGTTTATAGTGTCATCTAAACTTACTTGTGCGCTCTCAACTAATTTAAGATGCTTATCCGCTTCTTTTTGCCAATAGCTCCCGTTTACTCCGCCCTCTTCTGCGTATTTTAAATATCTTTCATGATTTGACTTTACTTTATTATAATTTTCTTGTGCTTTAACCAGATCTTCATTTTTACGCATTACAAAGGCATTATCTGCTATATATTTTTGTTTCTCTTTTTCTAGTCTGTTACCTATGAGTTTTGTTTCTATTTTTGCTCTTGTCACTGGGTCTGTAATTAAAGCTGTCTTTAACTCATTTGTATCAATATCCGAAATATCAATAACATCAGCTCCTTTTTGCATTGCTTCCATATATCTGGCCTGTTTGAATTGCAATTTCTGCAACATGAAAACATCGATAGAATCATTAGTTAACATGTAGTTTATTCGAACATTAGGAAATTCATTCCCTTGTCTCCAAATTCTACCTTCAACTTGTCTCAGAGAAGTAAAATTATAAGGTAAAGTAAGAAGATATAAATCTGTTGAATTTTTTTGAAGATTCATTCCTTCTTGAATTGCTGACGAACCAATTATAAGTTTAATTTTTCCCGCATTATAATCATCCTGAATTTGAATTCGTTTTGCTTTCGTTGTTTTACCTGTAATAATACCAATTTGGCTATCTTTTAAAATGCTATGATTGGTTAAATATTCTTTTATTTTTGGAAATTCATTAACTGCTAATTCAGAATAAATGATCTGTCCAGCCTCGGGTTTATCCGCAAGATTTTGAGCAATTAATTTTATTGTTAAATCTAATTTAGGAGAATTTTCAATAAACTCATCGATTGTAAATTCTTTATCTGCATTAAACGGAGAGAGGTAAGGTGATATAGCAGTTAACCTGGCATTTAAAATGTGTGTTAGAATAGCGCCATCTTCCGTTGTGTCCAGATTATTACTTAGTAAAGCATATTGGTCTTTTGTCAATTGGTTTTGATTTACACTAAACTCCTTGTTATATCTTTCAGGTCTTTTTAGATTAGGATTGTCGTCTGCTCCTTTAATATCGATGTATTCAGCTAATAAGCTCTGAAATAAAGTATTGTTTTTAAACCTTTTGACATTTGATTTAAACTTCACATCGCCAGTGGCATCTATTTCCATTTCATTGTCAGCTTCCATAAAAGTTTCGAAAAACGTATTCACATTAAAAAAGCCTTTTTCACGGAGCGTATTGTTTGCAACAAGAGATAAAATTGAATAATATTCAAGCGGTTTATTTGTAAATGGAGTTGCCGATAATAAAGTTACATTTCTTCCATTTTTACGTTCTTGTATATATTGTGAAGCCATCCAAGTGTTAATACCTAATTGAGAAGTTCTTTGAGATTGATTTCTAAAATCCGATGAAAATCTTCTGTCCTCAATATTTACCTTAGCTATAATATGATTTGCATTATGAACTTCATCGAAAGTTAAATGGTCAAAATCAAAATCTTTCCAATCATATATTTTCCCTTTTAACATGGTTCCTTTCAGTTCTTCTTCTTTGGATTTATCAATCTCATTTTCTCTCTCTGAGTTTTTTAACATCTTAGTTTCATTTTTAGAGATATAGGTATACCTAGAAGCTAATCTTTCTGTTGTTTCATGATCAAAACCAATATTATTGAAGCCAGCATAAGTAACTAATGTAATTTCACCATCTTTCACTTTAAAATTTGATAAATCATAATCTTTCCCCAAATTACCTAAAACATTAACCTTAGCGTCTGGTATTGTTTGGTAGATTGTATCAACCCACTGAGTTAAAATGTTTTCATTCGGAACCACAATAAGCGGTTTCTTAGCATTTCCTCTGTGCATAGCTTCGTGCAGCGTTAAAATTCCAGAAAGCGTCTTTCCAAAACCAACCTCATGTGCCAATAAACCTACTCCCTTTGTGGTCAGTTGACCTATACCTGCTTTTTGTACGGATGTTAGCTGAAGAGGATTGCCTTTGAAGTTTTCATATATTGTAGAAAAAGAAGGAAATTTAGTATAATCCGGTATATGGGTGTTGTTGTATTTCTCATTGAATTCTTTAACAAACAATTCTTTTGTTTGATTATCCAATTCTTCCAAAAGGAATTTTGAGAAAAGTTTATTCGCGACCTCTTTTCTTCTTTCTCTGATCAATGCATTTCTTTCTTTATCTCTTCCTGTAACTGATTCATTATTTACATAACCAATTACTTCATACATGGATGAACCTTCAAAAGTTTCATAGCTTAATGTTCGAATAAAATCTTTAAACTTATCAGCTAAAGAAAACTCGACGATTTCAGTTTTATTTTCTCCATAATGACCATATTCAATTTCTTTTGAGCCTAAAATCAGATTATGAACCAACTCGTGATTAGGTGACATAATTATTTCTTCTATTTTTTTTCTAACAGGAAGAACAGATTTAAGTAATTCTTTTTGTTTTTCATATTGTTCGGGAGATATCGGACTTGATTTCAAGCTAAAATCTATTTCTAGTTGCTTAAGCTTATTAACGATATTTCCTTCTTGGTAATAAAAATTATGAATCCACTTTCCGTTATGGTAATTTGCATACTCTTTAAAATCATCAGGGTTTTTTAACTCTCCATTATATTGAGTGTTTTTAAAAGATTCTAGTTCTCTGTCAGAAAGTTCATTCGTATTAGAAAGTGAAACAATACTATCATTCTTTTTAAATTGATATTTTAAGTTTTTTTTGTTGATTTTTGGTTCGGATTGAATCAAATACTCTTCTTTTTCTAGAGTTTCTTTTTTTTCATTATTTTCAACTGGATTTGTAACAGCTTGATCCGTCTGACTTGTAATATCACCAGCCAATTCATTTCTAGAGCTATTCAGATTCTGAGTTTTTCTTTCTGCCGTATTTTCTCGTGAAGGTTGATTTTCGAAAGAATCGAATAAAGATAGTTGAGGTTGTTTCTCTTGTTTTTTTTCTTGTATACTTTCTAAAATCTTTAATGCTGTTTCCAGATTGCCATAAACAAAATCCTCAAGTTTTCCGAATTGATTAGTTCTTGTTTTGTATGTTCCTAAAACATTCTCATAGTTTCCTTCAAAATAGTTTGAAATGTTATTTTTAAGAATTTGACTGTTTTTTTTTAATAATATTATATCCGTGCCGACTTCAGTACCTTTAAAAACACCTGATGGGAGTCTATAAGCTTCTATTAATTCAGCGTTATCTAGTTCTTTTTGTCTTTTTATCCAACTAGATGGAAGAACCATTGCTATTAAACCATTTTCTTTTGTGACATCCAATGATCTTTTTATAAAATAATCTTCATAGCGAGAAATTTTCGATTCTTCACCTAGGCCTTTATAGAAGCCTCTGTGTTTTCCATAAGGTGGGTTGCCAATTACTATATCATATTTGTTTTCTTCACTAGGGAGTTGTATTTTTTTTCCATTTTCTCCCATAAACTCGGATTCGAAATTTCTAAGATTTACAGTGACTTGAGGAAAACGAAGTTTAGCTATTGCAGCAGTAACATAATTAATTTCAAATGAATTTATATTTTTATGAAACTTTTCAGGTATCGCATGAATGAAATTTCCAGTACCAACAGAAGGTTCTAATATTTTGGAATTATCATTTAAATTAAAATGATTTGATATGAGTTCTCCAATAGTTTTAACTAATTCTGTGTTGGTATAGTATTCATTTAGAATTCCATGACCTCTTTTGGTGATTCCACCAGGTTTATATTGAAGTAAAGCTTGATTGAATTCAAATTGAGGATCTATAATTTGAATTTTATTGTCACTATCTATTTTTGTAGTAAGGGAAATAAACTTCTTTATATTGTCATTGGTTGGCGTTAAAGAAATTTCAGAAATAAGGCTTTTTAATCGTGGTACCCTTTCCAGATTTCTATGTTCCTTTTTTGACTTTCCTCCCTGTGTTTTTTGTTTATTTCCGTGAATGGATTGATTGGAAATTCCTCTGTGTCCGGAATTGTATTCTGATTCATTTTTAAATCCATTTCTAACATTGTGGCTGCCCAAATCAAGTCTTTCTCCGTTATCTTTTTCTTCGGATTGGCTTGATTTGCTAATTGCGTTATTGTTTTGATTAGATGTTCTTTCTCCCACTTTGAAAGTATCGGAAATTGCTGTGGGTTTAGTTCTATTTTCATTTTTACTATTTAATTTTAGCTTATTACAAAGATAATCATTTAGGTCATTATTTTTATCTACTTCAATGTCATATAACGCTCTAATATCTTTGGCCTGTGGAAATGCTTTAATAAGTTCTAAAGTAGTCTTATTTCCGCCTTTATCTGCATCTAAAAGCAAATAAATTTTGCCTTTGTATTCCGAATAATCATTTATGAATTTTTTGGAGTTTACTATAGAGTTGAGCGCTATTAGCGTTCTATTGTTCTGCTTTCCATTTTCTTTAATCAATTGCAGAAAAGAAAAAGCATCTGTCATTCCCTCCACAAGAATAATATCGTCTTTTTTTTTATTTTGTATTATTGAATAATTTGAAGGACCTATTTTAGTTTTAATAAATGGATTTCTTATTTCATATCCATTACTTTGATTTTTTATAGCTAAACCATAATATGTTTTATCTTTTATTTTATATTTTAATTCCTTTGTGTATTTTCTAAGTATTTCCCTTTCAATTCCTCGGTTTTCAAAGTAGCTTAATAAATTTTCGGAGTGGGGTTTTTTTATTGATATTATTTCTGGTTTATTTTTTGTTTCTTCTTTTAGATAAATTTCTGGATTAAATTCTATAATGTTTGTATTATTTTTTGCTATTTGATTCAATGTATTAAGGGCTTCAATCCATGTTTTGTTTTCAAGTTGCATTACAGCTTTGATTAGCTGGCCACCTTGTCCGGTTTTAAAATCATAAAATTTATCATTTGAAACTGAATATTTGTTGAATTCTGTTTCAAAATAGTAGTCTTTACCAGATTTTCGTGTGAATTTAACTTCTCCTTTTAACTCTAGTATTTTGAAATAATCTAAGACACTAATTTTATCAATAATTTGCTTTTGTTCGTCTGTTGAAAAGTATTTTTTTTGACTCATTTTACATGATTTGAAATAAATCGGTTGTACTCGAAAATTTCTTTTGCTTCATAATCCCAATCTTTTCTTAAAAATAGTTGAAGTGTAACGAATACATCGTTAATTCTATCATAACTGTCAACTCTTTCTATTCTACCTTTGTAGAATTGAGCGGTTTTTGGATAAATTGCGAAAGGGAGTATTGTATCAGTTTTTGCGACATAGTATCTTGTGAAACTTTCATCTGATCTGATTTGAAAACGCAAATAGTTTTTTGAAAATAATACAGTATCGTTAATATGTACTCTGAAACCCCAGTTGGGAACTTTTAAATCAGTATAAACCACTCCATTAAATTTATTATCTAAACTTAATTTATTTGAGATTTTTTTAAAGTTTGTTTTTTTTGCTGTTTCAAAGTTTCCTAAATTAGAAAATGTAGAATCTATAATTAAATAAATGTTGCTTATTCTGTCAGGATAATCAATGTCAGGAACGATCTCAATTATTGTGTCATTTTTAAAATTTAGCTTAGATATAAGAATAGTTTTACTATCGTCAAGATTTTGTGAAGGATTAAAGTATATCGTAGCTATAACATCAATCCTTCCGCTTTCCATTTTTTTATGTTTGTTGCATGAAAACGTGAATGAAAGAATAATTAAAAAGAATAAATAAATTGTTGTTTTCATAATAATATTTTAAGATAAGTCTCCCGTATAACGGGAGACTTTCTAATAGAAATGAAACGGACTAAAGACCCCTGGAGTTGGAGTGTTGTTTAATTTTATTGTTTTTTTGGGACTCTGTTTGGTCAATACTTTCTTTGGATTTATTAGTATTTAATCTTTGCATAAATCCATCATATAGATTGATCATTTTATACTGTGGATTTAAGACAGCAAATCCTTTAATTTCTTTTGAGTTATGTTCAAATTTGACTTTAACAATGTTGCCTTTCTCTAGAGAGTTAATGGTATTGTCTTTATATTCATCCTTATCAAACTTCAAAGGAGAATTTTCAACGATTTTCCGTGTGTCAACACCATATTTTTCATTGTAAACTTCAAATTTATAATTTCCGTAATCGGTCTTTTCTTCATTGAGTTTCAATTTAATAAAAGCAGGTTCTAATTCTTCTGTATTTTTATTTACAAGATTAGTTTTTACTGCTCTGCCTTCTAATAAATTGATAGCTTCTTTTGCAGTAATATTATTTTCTTTTGATACAGAAAACTTATGAGTTCTTTCTTGACCATCGTTTGTTGTAAGTTTTGCACTATATGAATTAAAAAAAACTAACCCTTTATCGTTTTTATTAAAATTAAGAGTAAAGTTCATTTCATTCTTGAATGAAGTCAGATCTGAACTTAGTTCAAGTTGAAATGATTTTAGTTCAGAATTAATTTTCTCTTTGAGTTCTTTTGCTTTTTCAGAATTAAGATTAAATCCTAAATACATCATTTGCCTTGTAAGGTATGAAGCTGAATTACGTTCTTTTTCTTGATTCTGATTTTTATTAAGAATCGTTTCCTGAGTTTTTGGGTTTTTTTCCATAGCAATTTGATTTTTATTATTAAATATTTGTTCTATTTTACCTAAGTTTTTTGGTCTTAATTTGTTTGTTTCAGAATTAAATTCCAGTTCAAGGTCGCTAAGGAGGCGTGGTGTCAATAAAGATTTTTGAACCCATCCGTTTCCATCTAAATAGTGGGAGACTTTATCATATAAGTGCTTCCATTCCTTTCTTATTTCCTGTTGTAAGGCGTATTTTTTTATTACATCTTGTGTGAGGGTGTCGTATAACAATAAAGAATCAGGGTTTTCGATTGCTTCTTTAGCAAGGTCTTTTAATTTTCCACCAACGATTTTTATTTCGTCGTTGTTTTTTTGCATTTCAGTATTTTGATTAATTAATATTCCTTTTTCAAATAAATCACCTACATGAATCTCAACATACTTTTTGCCCTTTTTATCGTAAACATCTACATTTCGTTTAATAAGTTTATTCCTTTTTTTATTAGCATCATTTTGTTTGTACTTGATTAAATCTTCATTTGTTATAAAATCATTTCCATTATCCATTGCGGAATAATAATCTTGTTTTTTGATATATTCAGATGGTTGCATTGAAATTAAATCTATAGCTTTAAGTATAGTAGGGAAGGTTTTTAATTCTTTTGTTAATTCTTTAAGTTTTTTTTCATCTGTTTGATTAGTTGCTAATATAAATCTGTTAGCTCCTACTTTTGCGCCTATTTTCATCAAATTATTTTTCCAAAATTCTTGTATAATTTTATTGTAATCCACGGATTATTTTTTTGCTGAATGTTTTTGCTTGGTATTTAACAATCGGTTCTCCTTGTGCATAATCTATTCCTATATCATTGTTGGAATCAAATTCAAGATATTTTCCTGATGTAAGGTTTAAGATTATACCAGGATTAATTTTAACATCTTTCGGGATAATCTTATTTAAATACTTTAAAATTTCTCTGTCTGCTTTACTTGAAACAAGTGTACCAGAAGGATGATTGTGAACTATTGTTATACTTTGTGTTTCAAATTCTTCAATTCCGGCAAGAATAGCTGGTAGATCACCAATTGTTGAATTATTATTTCCAGTCCCAAGATGTTGTATTTGTACTGAATTATCCTTTTTGTGATGTACAGCAAATAAATGTTCAATATTTTCTTTTTCCAGATTTCTGAAAAGAAATGCAACATCTGCAGGGCTTTTTATTTCGATATCTCTGCTCCAGAATTTAAGATGTTTCCATTTTTTGAATTGTATTTCAACATTACAAACCTCAGCTTGGTTTAATCCTTTGTAGATTTCTTTGTTTTCACTTTGTAAGGTTCGGGAGGATCGATAATTAAGCCAATCTTCTTTTGTTTGTACTCCGGATATTTTTTTACTTTTTTGTGGTTGTTGTTCAAGTATTTCATTTTTATAAGTTTTCATTATTAATTTATTTTAAATATAGCTATTTGACAATAAAGATATAGACATTTGTCTATATATGCAAGTTTATTTACCTTTTTCTTCCAGATGAAATTTCTTGTTTTTCTTCTTTTTCTTCAATTTCTCTATTTCTATTTGCATCTTGATAGCGATCGTAATCATTTACATCTAAATCAATTTTAGATTTTTTTGAAGTTTTTAAGTTTTCGGTTGTTTGTGATTCAACTGAAAATGAATTAGCTTCTACTTTGATTATATTTAATGACTTTTGTATGTCTTTAGCAATTTCTGGGTACATTTCTATTTTAGTTTGTAAGTATGACATCATTTTCAGTAGCTCTTGATTATATTTCGATTTTTCTATAGGATCCTTACTGTTTCTAAAGTATTCTGAAAGTTCTTTTCTATTCTGAACAATGTCATACATCTTAGTTGTTTTAGTGTTTTGATCGTAGATAAACACTGATTTAGAAAAGGAGGTGTATTTTCCTGTATAAGGGTCGAATTCATTCGATTCAGAATATTTAATTTCATTTTTAGATTCTTCTAAAAGTTCATTAAGTACTCTTTCTCTTTCAATGTATTCTACCTTCAATCTTGAATAATTGTCAACTAATTGTAAATTGATTTCAAATTTCATTTTCTCACTAAGAATCTTTTCAACTGTTAAAACTTTTCCGTTCAATAAATCTCTCAAATCACGAATGTCGAATTCGCGTGAAAATTCATTATTTTCAAGTAATATACCGTGTTCTTTCAACTCTGATATTGGTAAATTTTTTTCTTGAATAATTTTAAGGTTTTGGTCTTTAAAGTATTCGTTAGCACCAATTTCTATCCCAAATTTCATACTGTATTCTAATAGTGCTTTGTCCTGATCGGTAAGTTCTTGACCATTGAAAACTTTATCCTGTGCGGATTTCATTTTATTAAGAACTTCATTTTTGTTGTGTATTGTTTCCATTTTAATGTATTAGATTGTTATAAAATATTAATTGATTTAAAAATGATGATGGCTCAATGAATTTACCATTTTCTTTTACAGCAAAATGTAAATGAGGTCCAGTTGAATTACCTGTATTACCGCTGATTCCTATAATATCACCTGCTTTCACATAATCACCTTTTTTTGTAAGTAATTGAGATAAATGCATATACAATGTTTCATATTTATCTGAATGCTTAATTTTGATATATAATCCACCTCCGTTTATATCCCAACCATCGGCTGTAACTTCTCCATCAAGTATAGATTTAACCGGTTCGTTATTTGCTTTAATATCAATCCCGTTATGAGGTCTTTTATCTTTCAAAATAGGATGATATCTACTACCAAATCCAGAAGTGATTATAATCTCTCCAGAAATTGGCATTGATAAATTTATATTAGGTTTATTTGTAATTGGTTTAAATTCATTAGATGAGTTTTTTACGTTTTGAATGTTAACAGGTATTTCCTGTTTATTACTTTGTTGTGAGATTATATGTTGTAAGAAGTAATTATTTTCATTGATTGTTTTGACTGAAAGTAAATTAACTAATTTTCTCAAAGAATCGTTTTCGTGTTTTAATTTTCGTTTTTTTCCAGAGAAGATGCCTGAATTTTTATTTTCTTCTTTAGTTTCAAGTGATTGTAGATTAATTTCGAAGTTATCTATCTTTTCAATTTCATCGTTAAAAGTTAATGTATTGAATTGACCATTAACGTTAATACACACAGTTATAAATAATATATAAATAGATTTTTTCATGCTTCTTCTTTTACGAATTGATCGATAATTAGTTGAACTTCTTTATTAATTCTTCGGAAATTTGTCATTAGTATTTCATTTTTTTTATCATTACCAGCATTGTCTTTGAATGAATAATAGGGAGGTATATCTACATAGTTCTTTTCTTCCTTTTTTATTTCATTCATATTAAGATTAATTTTACCTGAAACTACAGAAGTTTGATATTCGTCTTCATATGAATAATTATCTTGGGCAATGAGCCCAACCATTTCCCCGGTTTTAAGGGCAGCAATTTTTCCGGATGGTATCATAAATTCCATTTTTTCGTTAATACTTGTAGTTGTGCCTTGTTGTGAGATAGATTGAGAATAAGAGTTTTGTCTAATTTTCCCGAACATTTTTTCTAACCAGTCCAAGGTGTTTTTATCTCTTGCAGAACCGGAAATAACATTCCCAATGATTGAAGCAATTGTATCGGCAACTTCTCTTTTATAAAATTGACGTAATTGAGGTAACTCCTGTAGACCAAGTACAACAGCAATTTTATTGCTTCTTGCAGTAGCAACGATATTGTCAATTTTATGGATATAAATTGTCGGAAACTCATCAGCGATTATACCTCCTGGTAAATTTCCTTTAGAATTAATTAATCTTAAAATTCTATTTAAAACAGCTGAATATAGAGCTGAATTTATATCCTGTGTTTTTGGATTACTTGCAAGAATTAATATAGTTGGATTTTTTTTATCTGTAATTTTTAAATTTATATCGTCTCCAGAGAACACCCAAAAACTTTCTTTAGTAGCTAAACGTGAGATAAAAATTTTTAAAGTTCCAATTTGACCTTCAAGTTGATCAAATGCTTTATTTTGATATGCTGTTTGAAACGGTGATAGTAAAGAATACAATTCTTCATGGGTATATAATGTATCAAATATTTCTTTGTAACTTTTATTGATGAATGAAAGAATGTGAGGTAATGAAGAATATTTACCGTTTTCATAGGTAGCAAAAAAATAAATACATGATGCTAAAAAGTTGACAGCCGATTGTGTGAAGAATTGATCTGAACCACCACCAGAACCCCCACCTTTTTGTAGTGATGAAACCATTGATTCCGCCATTTCCTGTGCATCAGCAAGTGTATTTATATATTCCTTTTTAAAGGGATTTAATCGTTTTGATGATTCAACATGATCAAGATTGATTATATAAAAATTGTGTTTATACTGATGATCTTTTTCTTTTTTATTAAGATAATGTAAATAAGCAATTTGACTTAAATCAGGAAATTTAAAATCATATATACACAGTGAGAATCCTTTTCGCACCATCTGTCTAATAGCAGGATTAATAACACCAAAACTTTTACCTGAGCCGGGTGTCCCGATTACCATTGTTCCACGGAATGGATTTAAATTAATCCAACCTTTATTAATTTTTCTCTTATATTTATATAAATAGGGAATGTTAATAGAGGTGGCGGTTTCAATTATGGTATCATTCTGTTTAAATGATTCTTCTTCTGTATTCCATCTATCTTTTCCTGATTTATTTTGCATGTATTTTGAAATACTATCAGCTCCGGTAAGAGTAAGTATTGCTCCAAGGAAGCTTAGAACAGCATACAAGATTCTATAAATTGAAAACCCAGGAAATATATAAGGATGAAATGAAGATGATGCATCTTTGACGAAATATAAACTACTAAAAGTTAATAATAATCCAATTGTTATTGGTAATACTATTGATTTAACAATATTTAGGTCTCTTTTCTTCTTTGCCTTTGTTCCAATAGAAACTAAAATTATTAATATGATTGTTGTAAATTTAGCATGAAGAGGAGGACTAAAGAATGGCATTTTAGCAACATTACCAAGAAGATTACTGACAACAGGGATTTCTTCATTAATAAAAAATAATGTCAGGCAATCAAGCACAACTGTAAAGTATATTCCTTTTTGGAATAGCTTATAAACGTTTATTTGATTTTGTTGCTCTTGCATTTTAAATTAAATCTGCGTTTAATACATCTTTATATTTGATTTCTAGTTCTACTGTTCGGCCTGATACTTGTTTTTCAGTTAATCGGATTCTAAGAACTTTTGAATTAGGGTATGTGAATTTTTTGAATACATATATGTTTCTATATTTTTTACGAAACCCTTTTTGATCAGAATAAGAGTATATTGGTTTTACACTTATACTCTGATTGTTTGTTGCTTTATATATTTTCTTATCATCTATCGAAAAAGATATATTTTCAATACTGTATGGAACATTAGTAGAATTAGAAATTGATAAATCAAAAAATATGTAATCATCCCGAACATATACATTATTAAGTTTGAAGTTGACCTTGAATCCTTTCGCTTTTCGGATTGGATTTTTAGCTTTTGTTTTTAATATGTCTTGAGCTAATTTTTTGAGTTCAGTATTAGATAAGTCAGAATTTAAATTATCAAGAGGTTGCATCTCAGTTGGCTGAATTTGAATATTTGTAACCGAACTTTCGAAGTTACTGTAAACGATACTATATTGCGCCATATATGATTGACCAACAACTGTAATAATACCTATTTTATCTGAAGTACGGAGTCGTTTATTTTCATCGGTATTATGTAGTTTTACTCGTGCTATATTTTGCGAGGGTAAGTCACCCACTAAATCATCAGATGATAAATCGACGAATTGAATTGGTTCGGGAGATATAATATGTAAACTTATCTCATCGCTAATAATTATAGTGGGAAGATCTGATGTATGCTGTATAGGGATTTCTGTCTGCGCATAAATAATTACAGAAAGAAACATGAATACAGTAGTGAAAAATTTTAAAACATTTGTTTTCATATTATTGTTTTTTTTCGTTGATTAAATAGATGTGTGAATTATATTTTAATTTGGCTTTGTTTTTTCTTATTAATTGTGCTATAGACTTTGAAGTTGATGTAAATAATCCTGTTAATACGCTTGATGTGAAGTTTTGCTCTGAAGTTTCGAGTTGTTGCCCTTGAACTGTAGTTCCACCCATTTCCTTCATCATTTCACGAAAATTTGACGACGGTACATATAGTCCTCTCATCCCATCTAAATCATAAACAGATAAGTTTACAGGAAGGATTACATCATCTTTAACAATAGATAATACGTTAAGGAATACACGTTGTTCATTGAATCCTGTAATGTTTGCATACATTATTGTTCCTGTTGTTATGGTTTCATCACCTACGTATATTTCTTCAAGCAATTTTAAACGTATTCTACTTCCTAAATATCCTGTAGTATTTTCGTCAATAATACTCATTATGTTAGGGGTAGATTTTACGCTTGATATTGTGTTAAAGTATTTATTTTCAGTTGCTTTTTTAACTGTCAGAGTAGAGTTTAGGAATTCTTCTAGTCTTTTTTTATCTTTTATTAACTTTTCTTCTGCTTTTTTTTGTGCAATAAATTCAGGGTCTTTAGACTTTTCAAGACTGTCAAGAAATAGTAATTGTTCACGCATTTGTTTGATTGGGTCGTATTCTTCTTCCTTAGTCTCTGTTTTATATTCTGAATCAGGTTGTGTACTTGAAGCATCTTTATTTCCTTGATTTAGGAGATTTAAAATTTCAGTTTGCCTTTGGTAGTCATCGCTTTGTGAGTAGTTTCTTTGTGTTAAATTGTATTCATCAGTGTTTTGCTGATTTATATTTTGTCTTAACATTTCATAATGTTGCTTTAATGAATCCATTATTTGTTTTTGTCTATCATCATAATTATCAGAATATTCCCATTTTTCTTCTTGTATTTCTTCAAGATTTTGAAACATCGATAAATCACCGATTCTTTTTTGATAATATTTATCGTATGCATCGTTTTTATTCAAAATTGAATCTGTAACTTCTCCAAGACCTGTTGATAATTCTACATTAGTTTGTTCAGGCTGTTGGGCTGCTTTTTTTTCAGATGCAGATATGAATTGGTATCCAAGAAATAACCATACTGGAAGTGCGATAAGTGGAAATACATATCTTTTCTCTTTGAAGTTTATTCGTTTCATTTTAGTTCATTATATCGGTTAATTAAATATTTTATTCGAAGACTGTCCTCACTATTTAAACCAATTGTTTCATGTTTAGATTTCAATTCAATAAGTTCATTTATAATTGGTTCCACAATTCTATTTGTTTTATGAGGAATGGTAGGTTTTACATTCTTAGTTGATATTATTGGAATTGTATTTGTATATATTTTATGTGGATGCTTATAAGAAAAATAAAGAGAGATTATGAATAGAGGAATAAGTATAAACATTGCATATTTATAGAATGCCTTCGGATTTTTTTCCATCCAAGCCCAAATGTTTGTATAAATTATTTTAATTTTAGAAAGCATTTCTTGTCCTTTTTGAGATTTCAGAATTATCTATAATCCTCCAATTTGTAAGTAAAACACCATGGGGATTGTTTATTGTTCTAGGCATATCTATAAAGTTTCCGGATGTTTCGATGTTTCTTATTGTAAGAGAGTTAATCCGGTTTATCAATTGTTTTCCATAGTAAATAAAAGATTGGTCTTCTGTATTAATTTTAATTGAATCTGTTTGTATACTTAGAATTGAATTTGAAGAGATAAGTTGATTGTAAAAACCTTTTTCTCTTAAATTTGAATATTCTTTTTTACCGGAATCATCGATAAGATAAAGTGACTTTTCGACATTACTTTTTATATATCGATCATCGGGCGGTAATGTAAAAAATAGACTATGAAACAACTGGACTTGACCTCTATATTCAACAGGTCTATTTAATGTTTCATCAGTTTGTTTCGCTAAAATTGGAACACCATTATCAATTATATAAATTGATTTCCTACTATCTTGAACAATACTGTTAGAATATATTAGAACAGCGATATTTGTGCAAAATGATATTATCATAGCAGAAATTGTTACGATTTTATTTATTTTGATTTTGCTTCTTATATCTTTTATTAACATAATATTTTATTTTGATTGATTTGCTTTACCTACAGATCTGGCCGCACCAGCTGCGCCACCGATTTTTATTGATGCGGCTGTGGCAACTGCTGTTTTCATTCCACTTTTAATTTTAGACATTACACCAGCACCTCCCGCTGTAACTATCGCATCAGCAATCGTAGGTGTAATTAGAATTCCGATTCCTGTGACTATATATGCAACAGATGGAAACATAACTGTATAAATCATTCCACTTTGTTCTAGGAATGGTACAATTAAAGTTAAATCACCACCATTTTCCATTAATCGATCATACCTTTGAATTTCCATCATGTATCCAGACATTATTAATTGTTGACCGATATTTATAATTGTATATGCAATAAAAGTGTATAGATTAATATTTATAAATTTAGCTACCCAGCTAGCAAACGAATTTTCAAAACCCGGAATTAACGACATTCCGACTGCGATGGGTCCAAGAATTATTAGTATGTAAGCCCAAACTTTTTGAATAAAGAAAATTAAATAAACACATACTCTCAATATAGTTAAAGCTATTGATTCAATGAGATTAGCAGCTAAGTTTTGCATTTCAAATTTTATTCGCATTTGGTATTCTAGAATTGGTTGAAATAAATCCGCCATTTTTTCGGCAAACCATCCTTTGTCACTTGATTGACCAATAGCATCAGCTTCTTTATTTTTTGCTGCTTCTTTTGCGTTTTCAGAATATAGGAAACTTACAAATTCTTTCTGTTTATTAAATCTTAAAATCCGCTGATCATTAACTTGATCTTCGATATCTGCAAATATTGCTTTTGATGGAGAAGCAAGGACTTCAAGTGGAGCCTGAATTAAATTACAAAATGAAGTCCAATTAATTAAAATAAGACCGATAATGATTGGTCTAATCATGGGTGTAACTCTCCATGCATCACCTTCTTGCATGTTCCACCCAAGCCATCCGAGATATATTAAGGCACCAAAACCACCAATTGCTCTTCCTAAAAAACTCGCAGATATAGCGTTTTCATTAATTTGAGTGTCAAGGTTTGTAAATAATTCCATAAACCATTTTTCAAAAGCCCCATCACCTTTTAAAAATTTTATAAATTCATCACCTTGCTCTTCAGCTTGACCAAATAGTATTATTGGAGTTAAAAAAATTAATATAATAAGTATTTTTAATGTTATGTTTCTCATGATTTTAAAATTTGTGTTTGAAGGAATGCATTACCTCAGATACAATTAATTTATCTGATTTATTACCTACGGATACCGCAAAATCATAATTGTCAGGAATTTTATTTAATGCTGTATAATGATTTTTGTATTTTTTTGCATTTTGATTAAGTGTTAATAAAAATTTTCTCCAGTCTAATAGAGTTTCATGATACATAAGTATTCTTTTGCCACGTGGCATTGAAACGTGTCTAGATTGATAATATTTAGATTTAACTAATTCCAGTTGAATTCTTAAATTTTCTATAGAACCGTATTGGGATGCAAGATTATATGAATCTTCATCTTCGAATTTCCATTCTTGCCATGTTTGAGGGTTATCAGGAAACTCAGAAATTGGTTTTAGTTTTTTACGATAATAAAGCAACCACAATGGATCTACATCAACTGTAGTTGATGTCCAATAAAGAAATTCTCTTGTCGTTTGCTCAGTAAGAGTGTCAGCATGAGCTTTTATTTGTTCTGCATAGTTCTGTTGTAATTTTAATTCCATAAAACGCATTGTTTCATGTCCAGTGGGTTTTAAAGGTCTGATATCTGGACCTCCTTTGTAATCTTTATTCCTTTGTGGCGCAAACATCCCCCAGATAAACCAATATGCGGCATTAGTTGTTACACCTAAAAACTTCTTAGGCTTTGGTAACATTTCAGCCCATTCCTCATAAACCATTCTTTTGTGATGGTATACAATATTTTGATCGTTAAGAATGTTTTGACTGTTTGCTACACTGAATAATAGACAAACAAATAATACAATTTTTGTTTTCATCAGAATAAGTGATTTAAATTGTTCATTATATTTTGTATAATTGCTCTGTCAATGATATAATAGTCACCTAGAATTGGAAAATCAGTTATTAATTTATTTCTATCATCTGACCATTTTAAATATGAAGTAGTGCCAAGCAACGAAAAATAAAGATTTCTTAATTTGCTCATTGTATTTTGAATTAAATCAAATCTTAATTTTGGATCCATCAAATATTTCTCATCAACCTTTAATATTTGTGTTTCAACTTCTGTTTGTAGTGCTAGGTATTGATCGTATATTTCAAGATAGTATTCATATTTAATAGCTGCGAATTCTGGTTTTTCAATAGTTAGGGTTATAAGGTTATTCAATTCACTATATATTTTGATTAAATAATCAGCCATATAGTAAGCTTGCTTACCATCATTAATGAGGCTATTTATGTTTTTTAAATTTGTATATAAAAAATCATGTACAGCAATAATTGCTGCCATTTTTGTTTTTACTGAATTGTATAATTCATTTTGCTTTTCAGTTGAATTTTTTATTTGTTCATTACTTATTGTTCGCATAATGTGATTTTTATTTAATTGAATAAAAAGATTACGATTAAAAACAACAGTAATGTTTTGACCATGGGTTGAAGAACCCAGTAAAACGAATAATAACGAAAGTGTGATTATTTTTTTCATAATTAAAAATTATCAAGTATATCTTGTACAATTTCTTTATCCTGATTAATTACAGTTTGCCAAATTGCTATTGTTAAGTTTTTCATTCTTATTTCCTCCTTTGCTAGGAAAAGAAGGAATTTGGAAGTTTGTTTTAATCGTTTAACTTCAGCTAAGGCGTAATCAAGTAATATTTTTCTTTCAGCCTTTTCCATTTGGTTTATTATTCCATAGCTAGCAATAATACCTATCATGAGGGCTACTACTTCTTGAGCATCTTCAAGAAAGGTGATTTCATCCGGTAACATGATAACTAAGAATGGATGATTAGTCATAAGCTCAATTAAATCTGTTTGGGATTCAATTATATCATTAATGTCATTTGTAATTACTATTCCTGCTGGTATTGCTTGAAGTGCAAATGATACAGCTGAAAGTCTGTTTTCAATATCTCTTTTTACTTTCTTCAGTTTGTCCCATTGTGTTCGATTATGTAATTCCGCACCTGTAGCCGTAATTTGTTTTTTATGCATATCTGTCTGACGTTCATCTTCCTGCATTGTGTGCCTGATCTCCTGATTCATCATAGGAAAAGAAACACTGTCCCTTTCCCACGCAGGTGTTGACGAAAATGAACTTGCAAAAAACCAAATAAAAAAAAGCAGAAGTTTTACCGGAATTAATAAATTTTTCATCATTAGAACATATGTTTATATTGGTACATAATATTTTCCACAATATCTTTATCCGTATTGATGTATCCTTGGAAAGGATTTATTGCTCGCCAGAAACCTAGATTTACAGCTCTTTCTATATCTATTTTAATTTGTAGGAGTATAATTCTAAGCCTTGTGAGCTTCTGGTCAATTTCATAAAGAAACTTATATCTGTCTCCAGAATATGCCAAGTTAGTTGCTCCTTCTTGTAGTATATCTGTAATTTCAACAGAAATTTCTGTGATTGTTTGCCATGCCAATCCTGTTGATTTAGCACCGAAAACTGCAAATTCCGGATTATCAGCAACTACATCAGCAATATCTCCAGTGTATGATATACATTTGTTTACATTTTCATAAATTCGTACTAATTGAACCCCGTTCTGCACCGTTCCCGAAACTTCTCTTAGACCTTTGTAAATTTTATTTTGTAAGTCATTTGCCCAAGCCATTTGACTTGCTACAAATGCTTGTGCTTGTTGTAGCTTCGTTTGCTGTTCAATAGTTTCATTTTGCTTATTTTTTAAATTATCAGAATAACCTTTAAGTGCAAGCGTAGTAATAGGGTCAAAATATAAATTTTGCGCTGCTACAGGCATCATAACAAAGAGCAATACAGCTATTAAGGATATTTTAATAGACATTTTCATATTTATGTTGATTTATTAATTCGTTAAATGACAAATTCCTTTCTAACATTTCAGATTCGATTATTTTCAAAATGTTTACATTTTGATTAGCACTTAATCTTTCATTGTAAAAGTTCAATGCTTCTTTAGTTAAACGTCCTTTAATAAGATTAATTAAAGGAATCATTTCAGCAACACCTGAATTGAATGATTTTGAATCTTCAACAAAAGCCTTAATTGCTTCTTCGTGACTTTTAGTTGTTTGCTGATAATATGATAGGGCTACTTTTTCAGGTTTTTCAGTCGTGTAAGTAAGATATTGCTCTACAGAGACTTCGTTACCGTAAACTTCACCGTAACTACCTCTTTTCAAATAAAATTCTTTAAACTTAGATCTTCCATATTTATTTTGTAAGTTGTTGATTGTAAAGATTTTGTTTTGCTCAACTTTATTTAATGAGAGAATTTCAGCAATAGAAGTGAAATTGTCTTTGAATTTTGTTTGATCTAATAGTATAAAAGTATCAGAATTGCTAATAATGCTATCTTTGACAACTGCATTACCGATAATATCGTTTAATTCTTGAGTTACTACAATAGCTTCACCCCAAAATTTCCTGACAGTTTTGTATAAATAAACTATATAACCTCCCATTAATTTTGAAGCAATTGCTTTCCAGGCTTCTTCAATGATGAGTGCTTTTCTGCGATTTTGTCTTAATCTCATTTTTTGAATGAAAGTGTCCATGATAATGAGAGTTACAATAGGGAAAAGAGTTGGATTATCTTTAATATTATCAATTTCAAAAACAATCAATTCTTCATCAAACAAAGTCCTGTCAGCCGTCTCATTTAATGTTCTATCATATCTACCTCCTTTATAGAAGTCTGCAAGAACTAAGTGAAAAGTTCTTAAATTAAATTCTTCATCTGTAATCTTATGTTTTTTATTATTGAGAAAGAGTGGTAGAAATTTCTCACTATATTCATAAAGAGTATTAAATGAAAGTGATGTGACTTTCAACTCATTTTCAATTTCTTTTATTTTTTGAATTGCTTTAGTTCTTATCGCTATTTCCCATTCGTTTTTAGTTTCAGGACGTTTTATAACTTCATTTTTTTTAACTAGAATTAAATGCGTTTCATCATATACCTTTCTTTTGGTTTCGTCTATTAAAGTGCTGTATGCATCTTGAAGTCTGTTAAATTTATCTGAATTATAATTTGATTGATTTTGGTCGGGATGTAGCTCTTTTGCTTTTCTTCGATATGCGGATTTTATATCTTTATTTGTTGCATCAAAAGCGATTTCTAAAATATCATAATGTGTTTTATGATTTGAGGAATTTTCATTTATTTCATCTATAATATCATCTTCATAAATATTAAACTGTTTTAAAAAGAAAAGTAACCTTTCAGTTTCAACTGTTTGGAACCAATTTGTTTGTCCTTTAAAATATGAATGATAATATGACGAAATTAATTTATCTAGAATTGTTCGCTGAGTAGTTGTCATATCTGCATCAGCACCTTTCCAAATAAGAAATATTAAATTTGTTAGAAAATCAGTTTTTTCAATATTGAATTCTGATTCTGGTATAGAAAATGGATTCATTGTGATTGGATTTTCATCTGTATATTTAATGTATTTTCCATTTTTGTACTCACACGTGCCAGAATAAGAATCTCCAGTATCAACAATTACTACATCATAATTATAAAGAAGATATTGCTCAATGATGTTGTTCATTAAAAATGATTTACCGGAACCACTTGGACCAAGTACAAATTTATTTCTGTTATTTATTCTTCCCTGTTTCATTGGTAAATCAGATAAATCTATTTTTAGTGGTACACCTTGTCTGTCTGTGAATTGGAGGAATATATTTGAAGATTCACTTTCTGGATATTTTTCTTTAAAAAAAAAACATAAGGCTGCTTCACTTGTAGTTAAGAAAAGATCATAATCTTGTAATTCTGCAGCTGCATTTCCCGGAAATAAGGCTCTAAATAATTCGAATTGGTTGTATGCGCTTTTAGATGATATGATTCCTTTTAGAAATAGTTTGTTTTCTAGTTGTGAATTTAATTCATCAAGTTTGTCTTTAGAATTTGTTGAGAAAGCTATTGAAAAATGCGTGTTTACAATTAATTGTCCATCGGCTTCTATTAAAGTTAATAAATCAGCTATTTCATTAGCCATTATTAGATTTGAAGGTGAATTAGATGCAGCACCTTCATGCTTTTTTTGCTTTTTACCTAAATCTCTTGTTTTTTGTGCCTGATTTGGTATATTTATAACTTGATTATAAACTAAAGTTTCATAATCATTTAGGTCATTAAGGAATGTGAAATTATCTACAGCTGTATCAGAGACGTTACTCTGACCACCAATAGTACTATAAGGTTCAATCTCAGAAGGAATTTCAATTTTTTCGGTATCTATAAGTGTAATGACTTTTACATATTTTTCGCCAATTTTTAAATATTCATCATTTGACTTTATATTATCATAAGATGGAATCTCTTTAAAATTCATCGTAAGTAGAGAAACATAAAGATTGTCTATTTCTTTAGATGTACAATATTTTGGACTTAATTCATTTTGGTCTAAAATCATGAACACTTTTTGAACCTTATCAACTAAATCATTATAAGATTTATCATTTGGATTATATTTCCCTTTTTCATTTTTAAGATTTTCGGTAAAAAAGAGATAGGTATCAATTCTTTTAAATTCACGTCCTGAGAAATGTTCAGAATATTGATTTTGAAGAAAATTTGCTGATGGTTCAGGAATATATTTTCGTTTTGTAAAAATATCAAGTTTCTGAATTACGCGATCTTCACCAATAGTTGTAACGATTTGGTTTAGAATAGCATGATAGTTAAAGTAACTGTCAGGATCAGCTGAATATTGAAGAACTTTATTGCTTATTTTGATACCAATAATAGGATTTCCTGCATAACCAATCAAAATGTCGAATGGTATATTTTCACTATTTTTTTTATCAAAACCAATGTATGGTTCTTTAAACAATATTTTTTTTCTGCTTGCCATTTTAAAACTTCTGTTTGTTTATAATGTGAATTTGATCTGTGTTTTTAGTTTTGTTGTAAAGTCCTTTTTTATCTTGAATTTTAAATATAAATGAGATAATTGCACCTCCTATTCCCACAGCAAATAATAATGCTAATACTCCAAAAATTGAAGATAATATTGCACCAAGAAGTAAGGAACCAAGCGCAGCACCTGCGGAATAATAAATATACTTGTCCTTCAAACCGAAAAATACAAGGGGCTTTTGAAGCCCCTTGAATACCCTGTAAGCCATCTTATGTGAAAAATGCATCAAGGAATGACGGTACAGTAATGATGAAAACAGCAGCACCGCCCCATCCAACGATTTCTTTGTTGATGTCCTGATCTCCGTTAACCCATTTGTTATAGATCCGAACACCGCCGACAAGACCAACGATTCCACCTATAGCATAAATCAACAATTTCAAGTTAGCCATGTAACCCGAAATTGTGTTAGCTGCATCTTGCAGAGCACCAGCACCTGTTGAAGCTATTGCGAAAGTTCCTGCGAAGAAAAACAATAGCATCAGGGTTCCGAACTTTAAAGTTCGATTTGAATTTGTAATGAAATTTTTGTTCATTTTAAAAAAAGATTTAGTTAATAAAAAAATTAATATAATTAAACAGCCGTTTTGACTGCATAAATTCTTGTACCGTCTTTTGCAACTTCACTTACATATACTCTATCCATTGAGTTCTTGAGAGCTTTTTTAAATAGCTCTTTTTGGAATCCCTTATTATGGTTTAGTGAATCTCCGAAAGTGGAAGTGTCTTCAGTTTCATCAGATAAATCTGGGTCATCACCATCCTCAAAAGCATTTCTTTTTAGAATTAGATTTTCATTTGAAGTAGAATAATCTTTTAGAATAGATTGATCTACTTCTTGATTATCATTAGAAATTGACTCTAAATCTGGTTCTGTATCATATTTAAAATCATCTGGATTTTCGTCTGAATTCAAATAATAGTTTTCTGAGTCAAATGATGAGGGTGTCGTTATATTCTCAACATCATCAATAGTTACCTGTTGAATATCGTGAACTGTGTCTTCGTCGAAAATTACAATTTCGGGCTCATCATTTTTTTGTTTTGATTTGTCTTTTTTGAAAAAAAGATCATAAATTATATTTATTAGGTAATAAACAACCAAAACACAAAACGTTAATAAAATAAATTTTCCCATTTTATTTATATTATGCTTTTATCATGTTTAATTTTTTCAATAATTTCATTAAACGCCTTTCTAATAGCGTATTTTTGATCATAGTTTAATCCAGTTGTATCTATTTTTTGAAGGATATTTCTTTTGTATACCGGATTTTTAATCAATAATCCATAAGATTTAAGTTTTTCGTCTAATGATAATTGATTAACATAATTGTATGATTTGTCATACTTTGAACGAATGAAAATTCGTTCTGATTGAGTGTCAATCTCATTGAGAAACTCATTAAATGTAAGTGTTGAATGTGTGCTGACATCGCTATATTCAAAAGGAATGATTATATAGTTACTGTACATAAGCAATGGCATATATTCAATATCTAGAGAACCTGGAAGATCGATAATTGTGTATGCATCACTTTCCTCTAAATTCCATATCTGTTCAATACTTAATGGGTTTGTATCATCTATATATTTAACATCATATAATGGAGGTCTTTCGCCTAATTTATCTGTTTTCCATTTCTCATAAAAAGAACGTTGATAATCATAATCATAAACATTAATCTCTAATTCAGGATTGAGAATTTTAAGATAGTTACTGAATGCTATGGCTAGCGTAGTTTTACCTGCACCACCCTTTTGTGTTGCGAATGTGATTATCATCTTTTTCTTCTTTTTTTGTTTTTCTTCTTTCTATTATAGTCATCTGTGTTATTTGACGTATATGTAGGCGTCAAAAATTCATTGGATATATCTGCTAATGATTTTAATATTTTATCGATATTAGATTTTGTATTTTGAGAAGAAGTTTGAGACTCTTGATGCTCTTGATGCTTCCCAAAAAGCGATTGGTAAGACCCAATGTAGAATTGCTCTTCGTCAATTATATATTTGACTTTTTTATTGCTGCCATTAAAATTAAATTTTACCTTTTCAATTGATTCAGTTGAAAAGCTTTTATTATTGAAGAAAATCATGTAGTTCTCTACATTGATTCCTTTTTCAGCAAAATAATTGATAATAGCCTCTTTCTTATCTTTAGAGTTTATGTTAAAATTGTTTATTTTTTCAAATTCAGCCTTATCGATCATTTTCTCTGTGAATGAAAAAATTTTAGATATTTTTTCAATTTCACTTCCCTTCCATATAGTATTGTGAGAATGATCAAAAACCGTGTAACCAAACGGTGTTTTATCGTCTTTGAAATGAAACTCAATCTCTAGTCCGAATTTGTCATGTAGTTTACGACTTAGTTCACTTTCCCAGTTTATTATAGGATTACATTTTTTATCTGTTTGCCATTCTTTGTAATTTCTATTATCTACTGTTCTAAATGCTTGATTTGAATATATATCTTTGTATTTATAAAGAATAGCCTTAATCTGTTTCTTTCGATTCAGATCCCCAGAGTTGAATTTGATATTATTCGTAATATTAGCAATTGCAGCACCATTTTCGAAAACAATTGCTTCGCCATTTTTATCTTCTAATTTTAATCCAGAAAGACTTAATAGTCTTTTTAATTGTGAAATGCTTTGGTAGTTGTATTTTAATAAATTATCTAAATCAGTTTTGATTTTATCTCCTTTTTGAAGACCTAGATCACTGAGAGCTTTTTTAATAGCTTTCTGAGCCTTAATTCTTTCGTAATTGTCTTTTATTTTTTTTCCCGATTTCTTATCAACTCTTGTACTTACAATGTGAATGTGATTATTGTCAGTATCATTATGAAATACGATAATATATGGCTGCTTTCCGTAACCCATATAGTCCATAAAAGACTCACCTATTATTTTCAATTGCTCTGAAGAATGATCTCTATACCTAGTCGAAATTACAGCGTGAAACTGGGGTGTTTTTGTTTTAGAAACCCCGGAAATTAGTCTGAAATAATTTCTAACTTCTTGCTGAGTTGAATCATAATTTATATGTGAAGGAAAGTTTTGCATTTGTAGAAGTTCTCCTGTTTCATTTTTTATTTTTTTTTCGTTATATAATACTCCGTGAAATTCTTCACTAGCTGAACTCAAAATCTTTACAATCATTTATATTTATATAGTATTTCATAAATTTTATTGAATGATTCATTTTGTTCTTGTTTCAACAATACTATCTCGTTTAATTTTTGTTGAAACTGTATTAATAATTCATTATCTATACTTTTCGAAGTATTTGCTATTCGTGCAAATTGATTTATGTTATTTTGAATCTTAGAAAAGATATTTTCTTGCTTTTCTAAAAAGTCTATTAATTCTGATCTTTCTAATCTCATTAAATTTCCTTCAACCATAGTTTCAATAAATAGTGTTAATGATATTCCTCTTTTTTCAGCTTCGTTTTTCCAGAGCTTTTTTTTAAGCTCTTCAATTCTCATTACAATTACTTCGTTCTTCAAATTATTAATTTGTATTGACAAAAGTCTATATAATTTTTTAAATAAAAAAATAATGTTGAACAAAAAGTCAATATAAGTAAAAAAATGAGTTCCGAATTTTTTCCTCCTTTTTGAAAAAAAGGCAAGAGGCGTCTTTGTCTATATACTATGAAGTATGAATATGTATAGACAAAGACACATCTTGCAACTTTTATTATAAAGCTAAAAATCTATATTTAAACATTGATGAAGTGCAGAAAAAAAAGGATTTTTAGTTTTAAGTATTAAATTTGAATTCAGACTTTTATATATATTTTATATTAAATCTATTTAAGTATATATATATAAGGAAATAGTTAACACTATTCATGTAAGTATCTCAAAAACAAAGGTGTAGTGATTCAGATAGTCCCATTTTTTGGGATTATTCCCATTTTTTGGGATTCAGATAGTCCCATTTTTTGGGATTATTCCCATTTTTTGGGATTCAGATAGTCCCATTTTTTGGGATTATTCCCATT
>JALNWO010000009.1 GCA_023230825.1 Acholeplasmataceae bacterium | reverse complement strand
CTTAGGTAATCCGGTTAAAGTCATAGAACGTTGCAAGCCATTAGGCATACGCGTCTTTTGTGATGTAGTTAATTTAGAGCATGCCAAAAAGGTAGAAGCCTTGGGAGCTGATGCCTTGATAGCTGTTGGCAGTGAAGCTGGCGGACATTGTGGTCCGGTATCAAATACCTACCTGCTGCCTGAGTTGATCAAGCATTGCGATATTCCGGTTATTGCAGCCGGTGGGGTAGGTACTGCCGCACAGTATCGCCAGTATATTGATCAGGGGGCTGCCGGTGTGTCGGCGGGTACGATATTTATTGCCACTGAAGAATCCCCGGTATCAAAGGAATATAAACAGGCATTGATAAACTATGGTGCAAAAGATATCGTATTGAGTACGAAACTATCAGGTATGCCACTCACTGTTATCAATACTCCTTATGTACAGAAAATCGGAACACGGGCTAACCGGCTTGAGCAGTTCTTGCAGCGTAACAAACGGCTAAGGAGATATATAAAAATGATGGTATATGGTAGAGGGATGAAGAAATTGGAGAAAGCTGCTTTTTCAGCTTCCTATCAAAGTGTTTGGGTAGCAGGACCTGCTGTAGAACATATACACAGTATTCGTGCTGTAGGACAAATTGTGAATGAGCTGACCGGACAGCTGAGAATACCAGATGTTCCTCTCATGGTTTGTATAATAAATGGAACAGCTTTTTTGGTTTATCTGACGATAAGCTGTTAATTTTTGAAATTTGAAGTAAAGCTTGTTATTTCAATTCTTTTTTTCGGTTCTTATGGCAATCGTTGAGAGTTGATAGTATATCCACAGATGTGTAGAGGGTTAATTCAAAATTTTATAAGAGAATAAATCAATAGACCTAAGACGAGCAATACAAAGAAAACAACCAGAAGCATCTTTCCGGTCATTCGTACTGTATTATACAATTGAATCATCGTACTGTTAAAGTTGAAATATGTTAGAATTAGAATTAATATGATTAAAATTGCTATTACCATATTTGTACAGTTGAAGGTGAGTAAGTAAGACTAAGCCAATGGTTTGAAGAGTTTACTTTATATTGTTCAATCAGGGCATCAGAGCATGAAAACCTTCTTCTGAATTGATTTTGGAATGAGGTTTCATAAGGTATTAACTGAGGAACATACTTTTCTGCAAAAAAAGGTTGATAGTGCTGTTTCAGAATATCTCTTACCTGCTCCAGGGAGGATGAAGGTTTTAATTTTAATGAAATTCTGAAGAAAGTAGATGCTGAGGGAGAAGGAATATGAGTCGTTTCCTGTACTAAATTATTGTCTTGAAGTAGCATGATAACCTGGAAACATTGATTTTGATGTTTTTTTAGAACTTTGAAAGTATCTTCAAATATTTCGTTTAAAAGAAGTACTGACAATGGATTCATTCTACCGTTAATGGGTGTATATTCATTATAGTTACTAATGCCAAAAACTGTTTTTTGTCTTGAAGGATGTTGAGAATACCAAAGTAATTTCTCATAAATAGTTGTATTATCCGTTATTACAGCACCACCTTCACCGGCAAAGAATGATTTCCCTGGAGAAAAACTTAGTACAATAGCATCAGCAAAATATCCAGCCGGTTTATGGTTGAAATATGAACCAAAACTTTGGGCACTATCACTAATGTAAAATAGATTATTCTGTAAACAAAAGGTTTTAATTGCCTCTGAGTCAACAGGTGTTCCATTGAAATCAACAGATAATACAGCTTTTGTGTTCTGAGTTATCGCGGAAGGCAAATCTTTAAGAGAAAGATTCAATGAATCAGGTTCAAATGAAGTGAAACGGAGTTTGTTTCTGTGAAAAAGAAATGGAGCTATGGAGCCTCCCCAGTTTAATGGGGTGGAAAGAATTTCAGTATTATTTAAATCCATTGCAAGGCACAGTGTTTGTAAGGCTGTTGTTGCATTACAGAAGGTCAAGGCATATTTTTTATTGTAATAGCTTCTTAGTTTTGCTTCGAGAAAATGAGTTGCACCAGTACCTGAAAGGTGCTGGTGTTGCATAGTAGGTTGCTGAAGGCAACCCTCTATGTACCCTTGTAAAGAAGTGATGGCGTTATTCAATTCCATTTTATATATTTACGTAAGGTTCTAACTCAGCAATCAGTTTGCTCAACTTCTGATGGTCGATTGAAAGATCATCAGACAGAATCTCCCTGATATATCCGGGGAATGGAAAATCCAGAGCGGGAAGGTTCTTTTCATCATCCCACCAAGGCAAAAAGCTGTTATTCCTGCAATAGCTGAGCGCCACATAATCACTGAAAATACTGGCTATGCTGTTGTTGTTTGGAATGATGTCATGGCTGGCAAATTCGATGTGTTCAATACTCAATGTATTAGGAAGGATAGCTTGAGATGCAATCAAGGCTTCACGGATTTCCCTGGGGGCTGCATTGGTAGATGAAAATCTTTCAGATGCTGCCAAAAGTCTGGGATTGCCTAAATCTACTGATATTTCAGGATTCAAACTTTCGGCTATACTCATAATGATTTCAGGATAATCCTGTTCCAATGGCATGAGTACAGGAAGGACAATCCATCTTTGACGCATAGCTTCCGAAATTGCATTTGGTCTGTTTGAAGTACCAACAAGACAAACCTTGCCTGCAAGGGAGGTATCGGCAAGGAAGGACTGAAGTTGCCCAATAAGGTTTTGGGTGACTCCGGAATCGGAAGAATTTTGATTCCGGTTCATGGGAAGTTGAAGCTCAATTTCATCAATCAGACCTAAGCCACCCAGTTCACGTAATAAATTCAACATTACTTTGGTACGTCTTTCGGATTCTCCTACCCACTGACTTTTTGGATTTACCAGGTTAAAGGCGGGCACCGAAGCATTTGCAGCAGCGAGGAGTGTTAATGCAGTTTTTCCACTGCTAGGCGAGCCACAAAGGATGATATTACGGGGGATGTTTTTATTGCCTTCTTTCAGACCATTTGCAATGCGGTTGAGTAGCTGTAAAGGTTTCCGAATAGTAGTACCAGCAATCTTAATACCTTTTATTCTATCGTGGTCAATAGCTTCAAGGGTTCCCTCGGATAGCGAAATAATATCTGACTGCTTGCGGCTGAATAATTTTTTTGGCGTAATTTCCTCTTTTGTCTTTTCACTTGTAAGGAATATTGATTCAAGGGAACGATTGGGTGTACCGGAGCTAAGATTGGCAATTACCTCATCTGTTAGTAATTCCTCAACCTTGGCGTTTGTGTAACGGTTTTTCAAAGCTTTAATCAATTCTAATTTATCTGGAATGCCAGGTTGAGAAATCGTAACTGAATCCATGTTCTGGTAAATAAGCGACTCCATTAAACCTAGTCTCGCCTCCGAAAGGATAGTGTAGTTCTGGCTCTTACGAAAACCAAGTGAGTTGCTAAGCCGTAAAGCCAGTTCAATCGCCATTATTTGCTCATCAGTATGGGTTCCGTTATTTAATTGAGGAAGTAAGTGTTCCGAGAATTCAATAAGAATCAAAAATTTTAATGGCACACCATCTCTGAGTGTCAAAGGAGTTGTTTGTTGCCCAAGACGAAGCAATGCTCGTAAGATATGAATGAACTCGTTTTCGTCACTTGCGCACTTTGTACCACTGGTATTCCGTATCCCTAAATCGGAAAGAACCTTGGTCACATTACTTCTTTCTGATGAGTTCAGATCCGAAAGGTCATAAGTTACTCCTGTTGATCTACTGTATTGAACCATTACAAGATTATGCTGAATGAGTGCCTGGTTTCGGAGAATTTCAATTAAAGGCTGAATCTGACCGGAAGCATTAAGCTCCAGATCATACAGGCTTCTGCCCTGTAAGATAATACAACTTCTGCCCTGAGCATAAGGTTTGAGTATATCATTAACTGCTGTTGTCATAGCTTTAATTTTTTATTTGTTTGTTACTATTCAATTTTCTGATTCGTTCCAGTTCTTTTCGCCTTTTATGTACTTTGGCTTGTTTGTCAATGATTTTTGCATAAGACATCTGGCAAACACCGCCGGTGAAAGTGTTCTTTTCTTCTCCTATTTTTATGTTCATCTTCCTAAGTTCTTCATTAAAGCTCTGGATTATTGTAGTACAATTTCCGTCTGTAATGCCAATGGTTTCTGTGTTGGCATTGACCTGGTTAGTTTTACTATCAAGACTTATTTCAGAAAGAAGGTGTTGACCCTGACTATTACTAGCAATCACTTCCAACTTACCCTGAACAGTTTTTATTTCAACATCCCTGAAACCAATGTTTTTACTAGCAATGGCACAAGCAGTTGCCATATTCTCTACAAATACCTCAGTGTGATAAACTTTCAGTTTATGCATTAGGCTTTTTATTTCAGTATTTAAAACTTTCATATCTTTTGCTTTAAAAACAGCTTTTAAGTTACTATCGAGAGAAGCATTTTCTTTTACTTTAAAATCCATCTTTTTTAATGTTTCCAGCAATGTTGCCTTTCTTGCGACAATCGGGTTCACCCCCTTTGCTTCCAGATTTGATAATGTGGGAGCAAACACTTCTTGAAATGAAGCCCGTATAGCATTGGGACTTTTTATTAAGATTGCAGTGGAAGTAAAACTTAAAGTGCCGGTTGTTGACTGAATTGTACTTATAACATCTGATGGAATGTAGGAGTCCATATTATTAGACAAAACAATGTTTAGCGGTTGATAAGTGCTCATCTCTTTGAGATTAACCATCGAAGCATGGATGTCCTGAACATTCATTTCTGTAATGCTGATGATGTTCTTACGTTCTGTAATTTCACTCATGGCTTAATCTTTTTAAGGTTCATAAAATTTTATCATTGAGATTGACATTACCTAATATAGTGTCGTAGTCGTCCGGATTCGATTGTAGTTGGTCGAATTCAGGTTCTTGAGTCGTAGTATCTTCAATATGCCTTTGTTCCGGCTGCAGCATTACATCGTTAGCTACCGGAAATTCATTTGATTGCCTTTGCCGAGGCAGTGTTTCGGTCTGTTGATTGTTTGTATTATTTAATCTGACAGTGCTGAATGTATCCCAGCCTTGAATCATTGAGTTTTGTTCCGATGTTAAAGGACTCGGATCAATTTCAATCAAGCCATTTTCATTAGCATGGTATTGGATTAAAGCATGTTGCATCACTCTGTTATTGATTATCCAAATAGTAAAATTATCAAGTAGAAGTAAAGTATTTGCAGCAGCTTCAGCGTTTCTGGCCTGCAAGTCCTTAAAGCTGCTTACAAATTGTTTTACTGAGCCAGTGAATTCAGCCTTTTCCTTGATGAAAGTATTATTGAAGGCACGTAGTTTTTGATCGGCAGCAGCTAAAGCTTTATCTTTTAAACGCATGATTTTGATGGCTTTCTTTGAATTCTCGGCAGTCGTAAACACACTACTCATTGAAACCAAGGAGGTGTGGAGGATTATATCAAGTATGCAACCAACAATGTTTAATGCCATAACAAAGGGTCTGTAATTTGAATTAAACCCTTCCAATAGATTCATGGCGGGAATGAAAAGCACCATGCCATAAGCAAATGCCATTATCTGGTAATAAATGAATGTATTTGTATCCCTATACCGGCTGGAAAAATTGTTTATGTAAATACTTCCGTGAACAATGAAATATGCCAAAAAAAAAGCCAAAGGAAGAACTAAAAGCATGTTTACTGTTGCATAAAATTCGCCAAGGAAAAATCTTAATCCTTTGACTGATAAAACACTCGCAATTGATACTACTACCCAAAGGATGTATTTTGCTCTTTTATGGTCGGTATTTCTACCAACGTTTTGGTCTACCTGAAGTTCTTGGTTATCAAGCAAAAACTGTTCCCGATCGTTGCTCACTTGCTGATGATCAGACATTGCATATTCACCGTCTTTAATGATCTTCATGAGATTATCTAAATCCTGAGTAGTTTTCATAGCTATCTCTCTTGTTTTCATTTCCAGCTTCTTATCGGGAGAAACGAAAAGGTTTTTCATAGAAGCAATTAAATTTCTATACATGGCTTATTGGTTTTTAGGTTTATAAACACGTATTACTTTTTCTAACCCTCGGTTAAGATTATCAACTTCAATTGATTTACCAGCAACAATACTTTTAGGAGAGCCACTATGATTAACAGTAACTAACATTACATCTGCAGGTATTTCATTTAACTTTTGTTTGAAATCGCCTGCCGGTATATCTTGTACACCGTCACTTATAAGCAAAATAGAACGAAAATGGGTTGAATCAGACACAATTGTCCCCAGACCCCTTAATGCAGCGTTTAAAGAACCGATTATATCACTATAATCCTCCCCACGTTTTTTAGGGGCATAACTATTGTTTATCATTTCACTACATTCTTTCAGAAACTTTTCTTTAGCTATATTGTAATTTTTTAGTTCAGCAGTCATTTTCGAAGCACTTATATTTGAGTCAGCCAGGAACTCTGCCAGTACCCTGTCATACTCACCTTTGAGCTGACCGGCTTTACGAACCGGAGGCTCAAGTGCTTTAATTCTTTTTGGAACAGTGAAGTGCAACACTTTGGTGCTAAATGCTGAACGTGCAATGTATGTCAACCAAATTTCGCCATGCCCTTGGTCTGCAATGGCAGCAATCATATCTTCAACAAATTCTACTGAAATCTTAGGAACACTATAAGTATATTTACCGCTGCCACTAGGGTCGAAGATACAGAACACCGCATTATAGTTTTCTGGTACAACAGCATCTTCAACCAAGCTGAAAACTTCGGCTATGGGTTTAATCCAAGGATTAGATTGGAGTTGTGGATTGAATTCAATAATCAGGTAACTGACCCCGAGTATGGCTACGATTACTACTGCGATTATAAAAATTGTTCTATTCATGGTTGCATGTATTAAATTGTTAAAACGCTCATTTTTTTTCTTGATTAGCTCGGTTTTTTTCTAATATTTATGGTCTGGTTACCAACTAAAATCAGAAGACCGTAGATGGTGATGAGAACAACCGCATCCGGTATGAGATGTCTGATCATGACAAGTTTGATAGAAACAATGATGATTGATACTATCGGGCAGAAGCGTAATAAGTTATCCATTTGTACTCATTTTAATTTTATTGTGAGTACAAAGAAATGAAGGGGTCAGTTTTCCCTTGTTACAGGAAGGCTATTTGTTATACAAATTGTTAATGAGAATTTCTACAGGCTGATATTTTATTTTGTCACTTCCGGGAGCGTTGTCTGTTACAAGCTGGACGATTTGATCAATAAACTCTTTGTCATAATTATCAAGTAGAGCCTCAAGGAAATCCTGAAAATTCTCTAAGGAAAGATCAGGGAGGGAATCGATTGAAATAGGATTACCAGAATCAATATTTGTTTCTTGAGATTTGTACGGATTATATTTCAAGTTTAATACATCCCAATTTTCATAAGTTACCAATTCGCCCAAGATTTTTTTGAAGAATGCATTTAGGACAGGACTAAACTTTTTTAATAGCACATGTTTAAGTCGGTTTTCCTTGGAAGATAATGTTTTTGTTAAAAAACTAATTTCTTCAGGGAACATATTTATAAACGAAATCTTGAAACCACTAGGAACTCCATCTTCCCTTTTTTCAGTTCCATTGAATCCTAATTTAGTCTGAAAATATGCTTTATTTACTTGGGTAATATTCATGATCTTTTTGGTGATTGCAAGATAATCAGTATAATTCACTATATAGTAATCATTTTTTAATGCTTCATTGAGGGCAATCAAGCGATGAGTCATGATGCTTGATAACTTTCCCAGAAAATAAGAATCAGTAACTGTTTTTTTCATTCCTGGTTTTGGCAGTTGTCCCATGTTCCATTCACTAGTAGCTTTAGTGAGAGTGTTTTTTTGAAATTTACAAAATAGAGTTTCAGAAATATGACGATGTTTCAAATACTGGTCTTTATTATCAAATAACAGATTGAACATCAAATCAGGGATTCCTGGCCAGCAAAAGACACCTGTTTTAGGGAAGGGAGATAAAACAGTTTTTGACTTTGCTTTGGAACGACACTCCTCATCAATCTTTTCAATGCTTTCAATGATATTGTCTTTTAGATAATCAAATCCATATTTCTTTGTATAAACTTGATCAATATTAGGCTTTTCAGTATCACTTGTAATCACCTCCACTAGTTTTGCTACTATCCCACGAGGCAGGCTGGTAATTATTCGAAGGACAGCATAAGGATTAACTGACTTTACGAGACGATATAAATCAAGTCCATTAAAGTTAAGCCAATTACCTGCATTATCTTTGTAAAGTAAATCAAGTAAAAAAATGTTAAAGCTTTTCCCAATGGCATTGATTATGTCCTTAGCTTCAGATATTGTAAAAGTTTTTGTGGTTTTATTAACCGAGTAACAATCATTAATATCAGGATAAACTTCAGTATAAAACCTTGAAAATGTTTCACTGAAAAATTTGCGATATTCTTCATCATCTTCGATAATGAACACCTTGTAATTAGTTTTATCCCTTTTTTTTATCTCGTTTGAGGTACTCTTGGAAGTAAATTTAAGATTTATTTCGTCAATAATATTTTCAGTAGTTTTCGAAATTGAAACAAGTTGTTCATTGGTGGTTGCATTTTTGGCATTATCAATTTCATCGGTTATTTCTATACTAGTCCATTGCTGGAACAAAGAGAGTTCTTCCAATTTTGTTATCAAGTCCGTTTTGTTATAACCAACTTCCCTAGTATCTTTTGATATGTTGGTTTTAATAGAATTTATTTCGTGACTTATTCTTTGAAGCTTACCTTCATCAGAAATCGCAAGATGTTTAATCAGTTTATAGTGAATATCGGAATAGTATGAAAACTGAATATCTGGATTGCTGTCCAACAAACAAACGTGTGGAAACGCCTCAACAATACCCTTATTTCTTGGGTTAACAAGTTTTTTTAACGTTTCCCTTTCAAGTATTGACAGAAATATGAACTGTACAAACTTTAATGAATACTTTTTTGTAATTAACTCTCGTGCTTTATCGTAACCTTCATTTACACCATCATTATCCCACAATAGTTCTGGTACGATAAAAACAGTCTCTGGAATAAATTTTTTATCAATACTGTCATACTTATCTTTTGTGTCAATAATTTTGAAATAGTCTGACTCTTTGGAAAAGTTTTTGTTTTCCTTTCTCTTATCTTGATTTAAACTATTATTCCAGGAATTCTGAAGTAACTCATAAATAAATGTTTGCGATGCCTTTATTGAATTGGTTATAAGTAAAATATTCATGATTTGTTAAATAATTTTAAAAGTTAAACTCGTAAATTAGATGTATTAAGCATTATTTGGGTTTAATAATATCTGCTCCACATCATTCCCCTCTGTTGGCCAACAAATTTAATATAAAGCTCAGCTATGAACAACATGAAGATAATTAGATTGAGAAAATATAACATTTAGATTTATTTGCACTCATTCCCGTTTCTAATATTGTCTATATTAAGATTCTGATTGTAAAAAAAGAACATACATACTATGGTTTTTATGAATAAATATTTAAGTTCTATATAAAACTGCCTGCCGGCTTACGAGGTTAGTTTGAATATTTTGTTAGTCATGTTGATTATGTTTGAAAATTAGATTACTTAATTTGAAGGGTTACACCATGTTACTATTAGTTTGTTGAAAAAACTGTTAAAATAATGTGAATATATGTTTGTAAAATTATTGATTTTTTTTGTAACTGATTGGGGTGCTCCCTGCCTATTATTTTCTCCCAAACTATAATAGTATTGTTGTTTGATTGTGTATTCTTTGTTATTGTTAAAACAATGTCCAACATTAAAAGCACACTTCTGATCATCAGTAACAAGAATAGCATTTCCATAATTTAATTCCTTAGGTAAAGCTTTAATAAATGTCTCGTCAGCATGTAATTTTAAACTTCCAATCTGACTGAAATTTCCTTGTGTCGTATTGATCGTATTAATAGCATCATTGACTTCTTCTATTTTTTCATTTATTGTGTTGTGCCCATCTTCTTTATTTTTCTCAAGCAAATAAAATAATCTTTGAAAGAAACTACTTGTTTCATTCACTCTCTCTTCTAATACTTCTATTTCATTTAAGTCTTTAGTTGTTTTTTTAACGATTCCATCCTGTTCTTTGATTGCATCAGCTTGACCGTAAAGCCACTCAATATAAATATACTTATTTTGTTGCCATTTCATAATTTCTTGTAGCAAAAACCTACAAACAGGTACTCTGTAGTTATTATTATCTTTATTTTCATCTTGTTGGCTAATAACTAAAATTTCTTTTACTACATCTTCATGTATTTTAATGTTCCAATTATCAGGTTTGTTTATTAAGAGTTTATAGAAAGTATTAAAATATTGCCTTTTAACACTGTTTATTAAGTAATTAGTATCAATATAAATAATATATTTACCTTTAGGGAAAGGTAGATTGTTGTTTTTTACTATTTTTTTACATAAAACTTCAGCTTCATAAATTTGCCTATAAGTTTCATTTTTGAATTTTAACAGTGCCTTTTCAATCTCATTTATTAATTCTATCAAATTATATAGTGTGCGTAAATTGTCAATTCCATCGTCAATTCCTTCTTTTGTCCACACGTATTCTGCTCCTGCTGAGAGCAATCTTCTAACGCTTTGGGCTTTATTAGTTGCCGTAAACATAATGACAGGCAAGGTTTTAAACTTATCCTTCAAAGTAGTTAATAACTTCCCTCCAGAATAATTTAATACTTCAAGTACATCTTTTTCGTTTTCCAATCTCAAATCAAGTAAAATGCAACCAGGTTTTTCTTTAATAATCTCTTTAATAATGCCTTCTTGATTTAAATAAGTTGGGTCGTATGCTTCTATTATATTTTCACCTAATAATCTCTTTAGTGGATCAATCCATTCAATAGCACAATCATCATAAAGGAATATTTTTTGTTTTATATCCTTAGTGTTAGCTTTAAATTCCTCAATTCTTTCTTTAAGTAATTCTTTTGGTAATTCTTTTACATGTATCTCTTGAGTTAAATATGTTAAAATGAGTATGTAAAAATTTTCATACCTTTCGGATGTTTCTCCTTCTATGAGGTCTAAAATCCAATTCATTCTATAAAGTCCCCATTTATTAGCCAATTCATGTCTAATTTTAACCAAATCAATTTCTGCACGAAAATACGGTAATAAGTTGTTTTTTTCAGTACGAGATGAGCAGTCTAATTGTTTGATTTCATCTATTGCAAATGGTAGATGTATGAAAGATGTTCCAGTTGAAAGTATAATGCTGTTTAATGGTTCTTTTAAAATACTTAAAAATTCTTGAAAAGAATATAGGACACTGTGGTTATAACAGTTTTTTAAACGCAACCATTTCAACAGTTCTATTCCTATCTGATCCTGTCTTTGTTTGCCTGCCATTTTTAAATTTACATTGATAAAAAGTATAATATCGTCGCTGATTTTATTCTCATCTTTATTTTCTCTACCATTATAAATTAAAGAATCAGCTAATGCATTTAAGTCATCATAGTTTTCAGATAATTTTATTTGAACAATTTCTCGGTTACAGTTTTCTTTATTTTGGCTGAACAGTTTGCATAGTTCGTCTGCAAAAGGTTGATTGTCATCAATTATTATATATTTCATAGTTACATAAATTTATAGTTTGGTTTGAAACACAAAGGGCTCACTCGGGACATTGTCAATTAATAAACGTGCAATACATTTGAAGTTAGGTAGTTTCAAAATATCTGACCTTTCAAATTCAGGTTCAAAGTAATGTCTAACAATTTCATAGTCTGATATCCCCGGGCGAAAGAAAACCATGCTGCCTACATTACCTAACAGAGAATCAACCATACTAACTGATTCATAGCGATCTCGTAATTGGGCTAAGGTTTGGTTGGCAAGAATCAAACTCAAACCATATTTTCTAACCTCTGATAATGCACTTGCAATATCGCCTTTTATGAAGTTTTGGAACTCGTCAATGAAAAGATAAAACGGTTTTCTTCTAGTAACATCTAATTCTCCTCTTGACATAGCAGCAAGAACAATACTACTCAACAACAATTGTCCTAATAAACTAGTATTGTCAGCTCCTATCTTTCCCTTATCCAATTTTACGAGCAATATTTTCCCCTCATCTATTACTTGTCTAAAATCAATATTATTGTCTTGACTCATAATAATGGGACTTAAGTAAAAATCATCAGTAAATCTATTTACTTTACTAACAATATAATGCGCAATATTATTGAAACTAATTTCTCCTGTAGTGCTTTCAGCTGAATCAAAAAAATCAACGACTGTTTTATCTTTGCAAACGCGTAACCTTCTTCGTCGTACGTTTTCATTATAAAATACATCTACAAATTTTGAAAGCTTAGGGGGCCCAAACTGTTCTTGAACTCCATCATCCATGATTAATTTCATTCCGTTTTTAAAATACAGCTCAAACATAGGACCACCAACTAATCGCAAATTATATAAAGTATTGAAAATACGAAACAACTCGTTGATTACTAAAGATTTTTCTTGAGGATTATTTTTGTTATACAACAAAGGATTGTGTTTGGCTGAATTTTTAGGATCGGATGTATTTAGCGTTATAAGTTTGTGCTTTTTATTAGTTGGTAGAAGATGTAATAAATCATTAAATAAATCTCCATGTGGATCGAAAACAGCAAATCCCACATTTTTATTGAGGCAATCTTTGATCATTGATTTTAAAAGAGTAGTTTTTCCTGTTCCTGTTTGTCCCATGATATATAAATGCCGTGCCAAATCATCTTGATTAATTCTTATCTGTAAAGATTCTTTTCCATTTTTCTTTTCCCCTAGCGTGATTCCATCGACAGGAATATTACGAGGAAACATATGAAAAATTGGCGATTGCTGGCTTATTCCGGGAAGATAATTACATTCAGGTAAAGGTAAATGAAAAGCCTGTAATATATTAGTAATACTATACGTAAAAGGCAATTGACTCCCTGAAGCGTCAGCTTCTATAGTATATCTAAACAAGTTGTCTGAAGTTCTGCGGCTGTTTTCCACATCCTGAGAAGCTCCGAAAAAATAATTTAAAATATGTGTGCTCAAAGACTGGTTGAGATAAGATTGTGGTTGTTTCAAAAGTACACTTACTACAAACTTATCATTGCCTGAAGCAACGAACTTCTCCAAATAATCGGAATAAATCTTTCTCTTTTCATTATTCAGATTTTCAATAATTATGCTAGGCTTTTTAATAACTTGTCTGATTGTTTGAGTTTCATCAATAGAAAGGCTTCGAGACTTTATCTGCACATCTATCTCAGTATAATTATCCTGATTGAGTAATGCTGTAAGTAATTCAAAATCATAATGCATTGGTGCCGGATAAGGTAAACTATAGCTTTGCTTTTTTTCTTGTTCCTGTAAATGGGCATTCTCGCCCGGATTAGTAAAACCCATGACGGATTTTTCGATATTTTTAACAATTAAAGGTTTTCTATAAAAAAGATAATAAACAAAATCTTCAGAAAATTCGGTTGTCTTTTGAAGAAATTCCTTATCTGTAATTTCTTCAAATCTATACGGAAAAATATTATCAGGTTGTATTGTTGGGAAAAAACTTTTTAAATCCTGGAAGAGACAAGCCAACGAAGTTTTCAACAAATGTCCATCTGATTCTGATAAGCTAAACACCAAGTAACAGTTGAATTTTCCTTTGTCTGCAATATATTTTAAGTTAATTACTAAATTATCTTTATATCCAATTTGTATAGTTCTCAACAGATTATTATGCCACTTGATTGCTGAATTTTTCAATAGATCCTCTTCACTATTGTTTTTTGCTTTGCTTACAGATTTCAGCTCAAACCCAAAAACAGCTTGTGTGTGAAAGCATCCGTGAGTAACAGATTTTATTATATGAAAAAAGCCAGTTGAATCATTATTGGTCATTATTTTTTCAAAACGATATTGCTGCCTAGACTTGTGAATTGCTTCATATAATACTTTGAATAACTGATCCGGGTCTAAATGCTGTTTGCCCACATAATCATAAGCTCCGTTTCTCATACATTCCACTACCTTATGCAAATCTGTTGTTTGATCACTACCAGTCAGCATTATAACAGGTAAATAAGGGTACATCTGTTTAATTTCTTTCAAGGCTTCCAAACCTTGCATTTCGTTCTGCCCGAAAGCAATATCCAGCAGAACAGCATCCATAGCATCGGGGTTTTCACCGAGCAATTTCAATCCTTCACGTACATTATCAAGCCCGTATATAGTAAAACCTTGATTTTTGGCGACCGGTGTAAGCACAGGTAAATAAGTGCTGCAATCGTCATCAATAAAAAGAATATTAAAAATAGAATCTTGCATTATGTAACGAATAAATGGTCAAAGATACGAATAAAATTATTTGTTTTTTTGATTAGTTCAGGAATTGATATTTCTCTTTTTCCACTATCACCTGCAATATCCTGTAAAATAGAAATGGAAGCAGTCACTTTATTCAGAAAAACATCATCCAAAGCCTTGGCTACATCTGCTAACAATAGAAGATTGCTCAATTCTTCCTTTATTAAAAATAGTTTTAACTTTTGTAGCAGTTCGTTTATCAAAATATGATAAGCGGAAGTATTATGTTCATGTGCTATGCAGGCAGCTCTTAAAGGATATATGATAGTATTCCCAATTGCTAGTTTGCCACTGTGCTTTAACTTACTGATTTCCTCTTTTAGCATTGATTTGCAAGTCTCAGTAGCAAAAAATTGCCATTCAGGTTCAGTTTTCCCCAATGGTACAGAACACTTATTATATATCAGTTGTATCTCGTTAAGGTTGAAAGGTAATCGCAAAAAATAAGTTCCGTTTAAATCAAGTATTTTATATGTATCATGCCTTCTAATCGACTCAACATCATGAAAAGACAGTAAAACTATATAATCATTGTGAGATACGAGGCGATGATAGACAGCTTCTTTAAGTCCACCAAGCGGCATACTATTCAGTTGAGGAAAATAAGTTGTAATAAAGTGTATATCTCTCTTGCTAGGATAAGGTGACAAAAGTTCTGCGATCTCAGAAAGCATTTTCTCAACAATAGGATGGCAATGAAAAGTTAACATCTCCAATTTGTATCTTTATTTGTTTAGAATCCTGAAGAATCCATCTATAATTGATTTAATATCAATGTAAAATCCCTGATCGTTATCAATTGTTTTTGCAATAAACCGGTCTTCAGAAAACCCTTTTGATTTCAATTCTTCTTTAGCTTGAAAATTGGTAAATTCATCACTAAAGTACTGTGAATAAAACAATATCCGGTTTTTTGTCTCATTCGGAATTTTGTTAATTAATTTTTCAACCAACTGAATATCTTTTGGTTTATACGTTTTATGATTCTTATTACTAATGTTCAAGTCAAAGAGATACACATCATATTCGTTGTTTTCTATTGCCTTGTTTGCATCTTGAAAATTATCCTTGAAATCAATATTCAGAAAGCGGCCAAAATCAATATCATGCTGTAAATCTTTTTTCATGTTCAGAAATAAATCATCGTCTTCAACCCATAAGACGTTAACCCTTCCCCCTTCTTTATCCTTTAAAATCTCCAGTAGTACTTCCGGCATGATATTCTGGGCATGATATACCATTTCCTTAAAAAACATCATGTAAAAATTCTCTTCAAGATAACAACTTAATGGGTTCATAAACACGCTAGAAAGAATAAAAATATTCTCTTTCTTGTTTCCAGGGTCATTTTCATCAATCCCGCATTTTTCAAGCAGTGTGCCTTTTGGAATATCGTCATAACCAAAATCCTCTTTGGCAACTATAAAATTCTGTGCAGGGATAATGGTTCCTTTACTGATAGAAAATTTCTCAAACAGTTTGTGAGTCAGAATATTCAAGTATTTGGTTTGTTTAATTTTATCTGGGGAGCAAAGCACGTAAGAGACAATATTGAACTCCGGAACATAAGTTGGAACTACCTTAAAGCCATGATTCAACTCAGAATTGCTATTGAAATCCATTATTGTTTCCCAGAAGTTGTTTGCAGCCAAAATAGAGTTCTTTATTAACAAACCATGGGCATCTTTATTTAACGGCATTACCTTATTGGTTAAGTAACAGGATGTTGCAACTGCTCCTGGACGACTGCCTTCAACAGTCCATTGTCCCAAAAAAGCAAGTTCAAGATTGCTTTCATCTGAAGGTTTATTCAAATAGGATGGGGTATAAGATATAAAACTTTTGGCCCGTGTATCTTTAAATAAAATGGCACCAGCAGGATATGGGATATATCCCATCTTATGCGGATCAATTGTTATTGAATCAGCGTTTTTCACAGATAAAATTTTATTACACCAATTTATATTAATCGTTGATTCTTCATTCCCATCAACTTGAAAAAAGCTTTTTTCCCCTAACAGATAGTGAAGAGCATCTATTGATGTGAAAAACTCTTCTTCATTTTTTTTGAATAAACTGCATAAATAACCTCCATAAGCGCCATCAATATGTAAATAGAAAGATCGCTTCTCTCTATTTTCCAATTCATTCCTATACTTCACCAATTCATCAATAGGGTATAGACTCCCCTGTTTAGTCGAACCCAATATGCCTACTACAGCGAGGATAGGCGCATCTGTTACTTTAGTTTTAAAATCATCAAAACTCATTCGATAGCCATTGTCCATGTCAACCTCAATAAGTTGACGCTGCCCGACTCCCAGGATATCCATGGCTTTTTTCCACGAATAATGTGATGATTTCGAAATATACACTACTGGTAGCGAAACTTCTGTTATTTTATGGATGGCATGTACCCCAATTTTTTCTACAGAATAATTTCTAATAAGCTGTTCGATTTCATCAATGTCAAAACCTTCCTGTTTACATCTTAATGTAATATGATCGTCTAAGTTCAAAATATCTGAAGTCCGCAAATTGAATAATTGGTTGTATGTAAGGTTCTTAATATCTTGTTGAAAGTAATCAAAAGAAATATCCCTTAACAAAAAGGCCTTTGGGCTTCCACTTTCAGAAGCCAGTTTCACCGATAACGGATAATATTTCAGGTTTCTTGCAACCCAAAGAGCTTCAATATTAGCAACTGTTCCACCGGAACATAAATGTCCCCATGCGTTTTTTCCGGACATAGTACAAGGACCGTATCCGACCATTTTGCATAACGAATCAATAAATTCAAGTTCCATTCGGGTAGTTGCGGTAGAAACTTCACCCACCACATTGTTCGGATTATATAGCATTGTGCTGAAATAACCGATTATCGAAGGTAGCATCAAATCGCCAAACATATGACCGATATAACGCGGATGGTACCAAGGGACACTTTTCTTTAATTCGGCCAAAATTGAATACAGGTGCTCCTTCATATTTGCAGCTGTTTCCTGATAAACAGGATCTAACTTATCACTTTCGAGTATCAGTGCTTTGTCTTCGGGATGAAAATTCTTCCGGAGAAAACATGCATCTCGTATCACTTCAACTATCAACGATTCGTAAAGTTCCTGGTTCTCAGCCTTAGGCCCTAAAAAAAGAGCCTTTTCTTTGGTGACTTTATTTTGCAGGCTGTTCGCTTTTTTAGTTATATTTTTTGAGGTTTTCATAAGGAAATTGCTTGAAGGTAACTTTGTGTTTTAACTGATTAAATGGCAAGTTATAATGTTTTTGTAAGTAATTTTCAGAAAACCAGCTGAAAAGCTTTATTTGAACCGAACAATCTGTTATAAAATCAACCAGCTTACCAACAACTTTCAATCCTTCTAAATCGGCATATGTGCCTTTGTAATGCGCGTCAATAATAAAACAATCACCCTCTTGTGGAATTATTCCCAAAAGTTCTGATTCAGTTTTTCTGACAACACCACAAACTGTTTTTGCAACAATATCAGCATAACTTTCTTGACGCATTAATACAAATGTTTTCATAAGCAAAAGATTGTATGTGTAAAATAAGTTTAATTCAGTTTTCCTAATTTATCCCTACTTCATTAAGTAAGGTATCTCGCAAGGCAGTGAGAGCTCCTATATAGTTTTTACCAAAGGGACTGCCTTTTTCTTGTTTTAATTTATTAAACTTATCTTCAACTCTCCAATTCGGATCTAATGTAGCATTTGCCGCCCCTTCAGGAGTTAAACACTGGTGGAGGAAGTTGAGTTTATCATTTAAAACAACGTTTTTATCATTTTTTTTTGAGAAGTATTCCCAAACTTCTTCAAAAACATCCCACTTATCTTTATCAGATTTAGTTGTATCTTCCCAAGCTGTTAATAGATCCTCATATGCTTTTCTTTCTAGGGATCGATTGCTAGGTTGTATTCCATGTGTACCAACATCAAATGAGTTTGGCAAACCTAAGTCAATTCCATGCCATAGAATAATTTTGCCATTACCGATAGTTTTAATATCAGTATTGATTTCTATAACAGGAACACTAAGTCCTGTACATACATACACGACAATACTACATCCATTGCTATTTTTAAGTTCAATTTTTAGAGCATTTCCAATTTCTATTGACCTCACTCCACTGCTTAGAAATTTGTCAAACTCAGACTCTTTTTTGTTTGTTACAATAATAATGTTTTTAGCCATTTTATATAATTTTAGTTAGTGAAACTTTGCTCGGATATTTTATGAAATGTTTTTTTAGTTGTGAATAGGGCTTAAACTTTACCTTGAGTGGTTCAAATGAATGCGGATACCCCCCTCCCGATATAACCACTACAGATTTAAAAGTTTTGTAAATTAAGTTCATTAATTCTTTTTTACTTAAATTTTTATTATTATCGAAAAGCTTAGCCAAATAAGTTCGGTGGATTATCAAGCTATCAAAATTCACCTTTTGACATTCTATTTCGCCTTTAATCTCTGTGTTATTTTCTTTGATTATTACTCCATTTGGAAATCTACAGTTAAAGTCCTTATCACTTAGAATAATGCTCAAGTTTTTATATTCTTCTTTTTTAACAATTTCTTCGTTAGCAAATTCAGTAACAATAAATACATTTCCGTTATTGGCTAAGTCGGTATAATTCTGATTTGATGAGGCATTAAACTCAAAATCCTTTGTAATTTTACCTTTTATGTTGTCATCGCTGTCATAATTACTAAGCATTTCTGTAATTCTTTCATCAACAATCACTATTTTCATCAAACCAGCCTCAATAGCTTCATATACAAATAGAAATTGATTATTCCCTGTATCTGGGAATGCAAATTTAACATAGTCATCACTACTCTTATCAAACTGAAAATAAGCATCTTTGTTTATAAAGTCTGGACAAAATTGTAGGTTGTTCTGTTGTAATTTTCCAGGGAATATTCCATTGTATTTATTACCTACTAAACTACCTATCCAACCTTTTGCATGATGGTCGTATATTACAAATACATCTGTATTACTAACATTATTTAGTTTTTCATTGCCTAGATTTGTATTTGTGAGCACTATCAAATCAAAAACTTGACCACCATCAATATTTGCATCATTCCATTTTTCTGCAAATTGTTCTTCTTCAAAATATACCACTAATTTTGCTTTCTTACTACTACATATCCCCCATTTTGCTTTCAGCCACTCTTCCCAAAGTTGTTTCAAAAATTTAAAATCCCAGTCATTATCTATATCGGGTATTTTTGTAAACTCCACTAATTGGATTCTGCCGTCATCAACCAATTCTTTAATTGCTGCACAACCATTTATTTGATCTTCTGTTGCGTTAAGAAGAACTCTATGCGGTAGTTTAATTAAAAAGTCATCCCAATCGTAGTTAGGGCTGTTGTTTGTTAAATCTTTTACAGCTTCCAACTCTAAAATGGCAAACTGATAATTGGCAAGTGGTTCTACCTGTTGTATTAGTTTTTCGGGCTTAAAATCTTTGTGGTTTTCTACAAAAACCACTCCTTTTTTTCTGTATTCATCACTATTCTCTTTTTTTCCAATCCATATTACTTTTTTAGGTTTACTCAACTTAAACTCATAACCAAAATTGTAGATTCGCTTCTCTTTGTTTAAGCTTTTCGAATTATCATATGTTTCAAATTTTGTTTCTTTTACAACCTTTGCTTCTAATGGTTCGTAAAATCCTGTTTTTATATTTTCGTTTCCCTCTGTTTCTTGATTTTGCACAGTTTTCGTTATCGGGTTGTTTGCCTCATATTCAAGTCGGTATATCAGTGTAATGGCTTTTTTTAGGCTTTCATCAGTAATATCCGATTCGGTTTTCAACAGATGAGCATTTATTTTAATATCCGCAATACCAAGATTCGCTTTTTCTATCTCTCCTTTTTCGTTTATCAAAGAAGTGTCTATTTTCTTCTGAAATTCTCGTAGAGCATCTGCAGTTACTGCAGAAATATTATCAAATATCTGAATGGTATAATAATCAGGATCTTCTTCGTCTTTTACGTTTACAGTTATTTCCAAAAACTCTTTGCCTTGCAGCCTTTCTTTATTATGCTTGGCACTGTTGCGAATCATGTTTTCTAATATGCTGTATATAGTGTGCTCACTCCCTAAGCATATTTCAAGATCTTCTCCCTGTTTTAATTTGCTTTGCTTGAACGCATCTTCTAAGGATACTCCTGTAATGGTTTTTACCAAATAAGGAAAATTATCGGAATAGCAAATGCCATTTGAGTCATTGTGCTTTAAAAGTTGTGAGTATTTGGCCTTGACCTCATTACCATTTATTATTGTTTTTATCTTTAACTTATTGTAACACTTATCTATCTTATAATTTATACCTTCACTATGGGCAATATTATCCATAATAAGCGTATTCTCAACAAAAGGTAATAATACATGTCGGTAAAACATAAGATTTTTAGGAGAAAGATTTGTATCTGCTACAAATTCATTGCGAGCAACTTCAAACAAATCAAACTTTTCGCCCATATAATCGAGCCAGTGAATAAAACAATCTTGTTTTAAAAACCCTTCATCCATATTATAAAGTTCTAAAACCCTTTGCTTTACCATTTTGTCTGTAGCCCTTATAGCTACATGACTGCCTATATTATGTGCAAAGTTGCGCGCGAAAATTTCAGCGATAGCCACAGAAAGAGCTTGTTTTTTTGTTTCTTCTTGTAAAACACTTACTAGAGTTGCTTTTAATTCAGGTTCTATTAGTCGATAATGCTTTTCCCAAATACTTTCAATTGTATCTTTAATAGTTTTTCTTTCACTGAGTGCGGGTGAAATGCCATCGCATCTTCTCCATACAGCAAGGTGAGTAACCCCATCGAAACCACCATAATTTACCTTCTTAAGTAAATATAAAATTTCGATACTGTATTCACAACTCATATTATTACAAAGAAAAACATCTGGAGTTTTAAATACACCTTCAGGATAAAAATCAGGCTCATAAAAAATTGCTGTGTGAAGTAATGGGAGATAATCGCCTATTAAATTCTTTTTTGTTTCTAATTTATCAGATAACTCATATTTATAAATAAATTTTTTGCAATTCGTTTTTTTATACTTTATATAAAACCATCTTTCACTATCATTCAACTCTACATTTTCATCAATTTGTATTAATGATCCTATTGGAGGATCTCCTGTCTCAAGCTGTTTGTCATATATCTCGTAATACTCTTTATATGGAGCATCAATAATAAACCTCTCAATACCAAACATTTTACCATAAAACGAAACTAACCCAATCTTAAACTCAGTAGGAAATAATAGATTGTTTATAGTTTTAAAGTGCCTAAGGAAATCTCTGCTATTAGAATCAAAAAAATTATGGTGGTCTTGTTTTTTATGTTCCGGAAGTTGTGTAAAAAGGTCAAACAGTACACTACCTAACAATGTCCCGTAACACTTATAAGCATTTAGCGTTCCTAAAAAACAATCTTCCTCTTTTCCAGACGATAGCCAATCGTCTCTATTATACAGATTTAAAATTGGAGATGTTTCCAATACATATACATTGTCTACTGATAAGCTATTATTCAATCTGTCACAAATAAACTTTTTCAATTCGTCAGTTTTCCTGTGCATTATGGCTGGATTGAAAAAATATATGGCAATTTGCCTAATTTTATTGGTTTTTAATACACTAATGATGCTTTCATTATGATATAATTTAATTGCATCTGATTTATTGGAGTTTAAATCATCTGGTAAATCATACACTTTACCATTATCGATTTCGAAATCTAAATAGCCTTTATCAGTCCAGAAAATATTTATTTGCTTATCATTTATAATTTTTAGTATAGCTTCTTGATTTTTCTGTATTTGTTTTTTGGGGTCGTAATTATATATGGTTAATGTGATCTTACTTCCAAAATCAAAAGTTTTGGGATCTTTACGGCGGGGATCATTACCCTCAATAAACTTAAAATTTGGATCAGTGTAATCACCTTCATATAATTGGTCTAACTCATCTATTTTATTCTTTTTATCAAAATCAGAAATTTCATAGAACTCGCAGAACTTCTCAATTAACACCCTACAACACTCTTTGGTTGGCAAAGGGTTGTCGTCAACTATTAGAATATTATATTTTGTTTTGCTCTCCATTAGAATATTACTTTTGTTTTATTCTCTGGAAATAACCTTCGTTATAATAAGAGTCGCTGTATTTATAACAATTAATCACATTGCCATTTGCTAAATTATTACTTAGTTCTGCTATTTCTATTACGGTATCAGACAGTTCGTTAAGATCTAGATAGTTTTCAAAATCTCCATAAGGTTTTGACTCCTTGTTTTGAGGTGTTTTCAAAGAAGAAAGAGCAATAGAGTTTGCCACAATATTTTTATCAGCATATTCGTGAGCTACACACTTTATCGTGGCATCAACAGCCGCTTTAGCAGCCGTAAAAGGGAGCATATTAGGAAAGTGATAGTCTGTAGCATTGCAACTAAACGTTAAAACTTTTCCACCACCTTTTGAAATCATCAGAGGTAGTATATGTTGTAGTACGTTATACAAAGTCCCATAGTGACTGTCCATCATTCCCCTTGCTTTATTTGTGTTTACATTTAGGAATGGTAAATGTATCCAAAAATCACCTGCACTATGAATCAAATTAAATGGTCCTTCAAAAAACGTATTTATCTCAGATATAATGGCATCATCAGTCTTTATGTCCAATAAATCTATTCCTGATCGATAAATCACATTTGAATCCACAAAATTCTGTAAGTCATTGTTATGAGATCTTGAAATAAGAAATAATTTACAGTCTGAACTAAATCTCTGTTTAATGGAGAAAGCCAAGGTTTTTCCTATTGCAGATGTAGCTCCTGTAATTAAATAATTCTTCATTTGTCAAATATTAATTTAGTAATATACCATATTTAGAATATACAGCAGATTTATTATTTATCTTTATAAAAATATTTTCGCCAGCTTCATTTGCTTTCAAAAGACTATTGGGTAGCATCCATTCTGTTGCAGATGCTTCATGTCTTATTACCACATACATTGGAGATTTACTAATCACCTTGAATGGGAATCCATCATTCCTGTCGATTGAAATATCTTTATCATCCACCAACCAATATTGCGCAATGTCATTTTCATTTTTTGCAATTATTATTTTTCCAGATTCATTAATACTCATTGGCAACAATTTTATGTCAGGGAATCTAAACACTTGTGCTGCATGCATTACAGGAGGTTTGTCAATAAAAATCTGTACAGATGCTAATGCTGAATTATGCACCGTTCCTGTTTTTTTATCTTGTACCAAGTACAACACATCATCAGCAATAAGTTGTGCTTCAAGTTTATGATGCGTAATATACAATACAAATAACCCATAACGTTGAGTTATTTCTCTTAATTTATTTAGGAATGCTCTTTTAACTTCAGCATCCAATCCATTGCACGGCTCATCCAATAGCAAAAAATCTGGTTCTATGCTTAAGGCACGCAATAAACTAAGAAGCTGTTTTTGTCCTCCACTCAATTCCAGGACGGTTTTTTTTGAGTTTATCACGTCTTCTAAACCCAAGCTTTCAATTAATTCTGTATACAAGCCTTTATTAAACCTTTTTTTGAATCCTCCAGCAAATTGGAAATAACGTGCATTATCTTTTGTGCTAAGATGTTCAAACAATACTGCTTCTTGTGGTACATATGAAAATACAGGATTTACAGGTAACATCTCAATAGACCCTGAAACAGGTTGTTCAATCCCTAACAACAACTTCAATAAAGTACTTTTACCGGAACCGCTTGCACCCATTAAAGCTATTATTTTTCCTTCAGATTCTTGCTGCGATAAATGCAAGTTAAAGTCTTGAAAAACAGAATTACCCTTTTTATAAGCAAAGTCAATATTTTTTATATGAATGGATTTCATAGTTCTTTTCTTTCTTGTTTATGTGCCCTTTCAATTATAAACCGCCATATCCCTGCCGATAACGATGCTACTGCAAAAGATGTCAACAAATAACCAAACGCTTTATCATAATCTACTCCTCTACCTGTAATCAACATTTTCATTCCTGAAACAAAGGAAGGAATAAAATCAGAGAATAGATTGTTGAGAACGGCTTCATTCCATACAAAAGAATAACAGATTACAAAGAGTAACAGATATTCAGCCTTAAAGCGTTTCAAAAAACTATAACGAATAGTCTCTCTCTTACCTAATTTATATACCTGCAAATAATCTAACTCATTATTGCCAACTCTAAAATGGTTAAAAAGTACAAAGCTTCCCAAAACAGGTAAAGTTAACAACACATGCCCTACAATCCATATAACATAAATTAACGTAAATGATGAATATCCTATCAAACTCATCCACTTGTATCCAGTAATGAGCAGAACAAGAGGAGGAACCAGTAATAAAACAAACAAAAGTATAAAAAACAACAATGACTGCTGACTAAAAGAGCTGAGCATTTGTTTCCAACCTAAACGTGCCGTTATTCCTAATAAGATGGCCATTAAAGCAGATACCACTGTTGCTATAAATGTCATCAACAAGGGAAATCCTAAATGAGAAATATTGAAACTTATATTAATTTTAGTAAATGAAAAAACTATTGGGGTAATGGCAGTCAAACTAAATACCAAGCCAAAAAAATAGCTAATCCTCTTTGAAAATATGTAGTTATTGCTTGTTCTTAAAAATCTTGGATAAAATTTAAGCCTTGTTAATTTTTTAATAAAATAATACAATATTAAAAAGAGTAGTATCAATCCTAAAATAGCCACAACAAATACTGTTGCAGAAGCATTAAAAATAAGGTTGCGGGCAAAATCAGGACTAACCAGAAGGTTTGTTTGATAGGTGCGCGTAAGCCAGTTGGTAATCAATTCTGAATTTGTTCCCTGCGAAACCTTAAACAAATAAGCTATCTTAGACTCTTCATACAAAGTGAACACAAAAGCCATTGAAGCAAGTAAAAGCCATAGGTTTCTTGTATGTGGAATATATATGTCTTTTAGTTTCTGAAAAAAGGAAAAACGTGTAGCTGTTGCGAAATTGAGTTTATCATAATTAATATTTTGTAATTGCATCCAAAAAAGATATACAAACAAGAATCCGTATTGATACAGTTCAAGCAATAATAAAAAACTGAGTTTCCCAACTGGTCCACCCTGTGCTATTGTTGCGAAAAAAGAAGTTTCTCCTAAAAGTAATTTACAGATAAATGCAATAGAAATATTTCCAAGCGTAATAGGAATAATTAGCACACCAAGATTTTTACCAGTAATTGAAAACATAGGAATTTTCAGCAAAGCTAAAGCCCCCCAAAACCCAAACACGACTAATATAATTGCCGATATTGTGGCATTCAGCAAAGTAGTTTGCAAAGTGGATTTAAAGGAAATATTATTCAACAATTCACTTACTCCCAAAAAACGAATGCCAGATAAGAAAGGATAAAGCACCAACAGAGCCACCAACAACAACCCTATGGTACATACTTTCCATATATTAAGGGATTTTAACATAATTTATTGGAATAATATTGTTCTTTCTTTTTCAATTTCCATCTTAGCTGTATTCAACCCTATTTTTACATCTATTTCACTATTCCAAATCTTTTGGATGTAAGTAGTAATAACATTATTGATCAAATCGGCATCAGGTCCTGCTTCCAGCATGTATTCGGCTCTCAAAAGAGAAGTCTTTAATGCAGGTACATAAGGGATTTTTTGCGCTTCGGGAGCATTATAAGCCGATATTGTAGGCGCACAAAGTCCATGTTGAATCATTTTGACTTGATTCTCTTTCTGCAACAGATAAACCATATAGTCAAAAGCCTCTTCCTTCATTTTCGATTGTTTATTGATATAATATGCCCCGCCGGCAATCATGCTTTTATCTCCTGGCGTGGGAGCAAATGCAAAACGAGTATCTATCTCTCCATTCCCTTTATCTATTAACCCCAATGCATAGTCGCTCCATATTAATCCCATCGCTACATTTCCTTGTTTTAAGATAACTTGCTGTTCTACAGCATCAGTAGTTACAAAATTACCAGCGTTGAAGGGTTTCAGGGATTTATAATACTCTGTTGCAGCTATCGCTTGTTCATTGGTAATCAAAACAGGCGTATTTTCATTTCCCTGCCACCCTTGATTTTTATCTAACACCTTTCCACCAAATCCTTGTAAAAAGCTGCACCACTCAAAATAGAGCCAACCACCAATTGCACCTTGTAGAACAACTCCTTTCAAATCTTTGTCAGGTTGAGTAAAGAACTCTGCAACTTCCCTAAAAGACTTCAAATCATTTGGCACAGTTAGTTCTTTCCCATATTTTTCCTTGAAATTCTTTTTTTGCTCTGCATCATTAAATAAATCTTGATTGTATACCAATAATATCGTGTTGGCAGCAAATGGGTATGAAATAGGTTCTATCTCCTTATCATTCGGCTGTTTAGGATTTTTATAATAATATCCCACCTCTTTCCAGACATTAGGGAAAATATCATTTTCAAATTCAAAATTATTATTAATGGTCTCTGTTTTTAATTCGGATAACTTATATACATAATCGTTTCGAACAAACGAAGATAATGAAAAATTATATTGAAGGATCAAATCATAAAGTCCAGTTCTGTTGGCAAAATCCTCATTAGATTTATTGAAAGCATCTTCTAAAGAATGAGATTTGAAATCTAACTTAATTCCAGATTTTTCCTCATAATCAAGTTGCAATGCCTGCATAGAATGAATATTGGATGAATTCTCTCCAAGTATGGTTAGCTTAGATTCGTTGTTTTTACATGAGCTAAGTAGCAGAGATACCAATAAAATAGCAAGCAGTGTGTAAAATAGATTTTTCATATTAATTATGTTTTATATAAATTCAACTCACATAATTCTATGGGGTAAAGATAACAAAAGTATTAGTTTTCCCAAGTTTTCCCGTTTTTAAGGAAATTTACAAAAATAATAAATTCATCGTTCTGAATTCGAGAATGTTCCTACTTTAAAAATTGAGTTGTCTTTCTGGGCGCATTTGGAGTATTTTACGATAACACCAGATAAAGATTTTTTTAGTACAACATATTAAAGGACTTAACGTTACCATTCGTACCTCTTTTTTTAATATAGATTTTCCAAAAATATGTAGCAGTAACAGCAGGATTTCATGTGCATCAAACATTAGTATACAAAACTACAGGATTTGCGAAAGGTTCTGAGCGACAATATGGAGTTAGTAAATTGGACTCTGTTTGTAAAGATGTTCATGTATATTTTAATCAACTCATTTGGACTAATTTAGTATGAGTCTTACAGGTGCTACATTGCTTTTTTCTCTTGTCTCATTTTTCTCTTGCTGTAACTTTCATATTTTTGTGGTTTAAATGAATCCTATCTGATGAAAAAGCTTAGTGTGGTGATCATCACTTTAAATGAAGAAAAGCATCTGAGACGCTGCTTAGATTCAGTACAGGATCTAGCTGATGAAATTCTTGTGGTTGATTCGTTTTCTACAGATCAAACCGAAAATATTTGTCGTGAGTATGGGGTAGGTTTTATTCAGCATCCCTTTGAGGGGTAT
>JALNWO010000008.1 GCA_023230825.1 Acholeplasmataceae bacterium | reverse complement strand
TGAAAATGTAAACGGTATCATGTCGATAAAGGAGTTAACTATGAGAATATTTATCTTAACGATGTTTATTATGCTGGGAATCGGACTGACTGCCTGTAAAAATGGAGAAATTGAAGATGATGATTTCGATTATTCGCCATTTCCTTATTATGAAGAAGATTATGAAAACTTAACGTATCATTTTGATGATGAAACCCTTGGTAGACCCTTTTGGAAAGGAAACGTCATTTACAATGAAACAGTATTACTAACTAAAGACGGCGAAATCATGAGTGGGAAGCTGCTTTTTCCCGTTGCTAAATTGCTATCGGTACGTGATTATACTTTAGATATTGAATATATTGAAAATGTTGATTTTAAAATTGAGGGTAATGAAATTATCGGTTTAAAGGATAGTCTCCCCCATTTGACTACGAATCAACTCATGGGAGAAGACATTCCAGAGCCGTATCGACTTGTCAATTCAATTTCCAATGTTTTGACAGATTATATGATGATGGGCCCCAATGTTATTTATACAGAAAGCCCTTTTTGGTATTCAAACCAATTATCGGTTAGCTATGTGTATGATGTTCGTGAACTAGATTTATCACAATTTCCTTCATACGATGTTTCAAAAATGCCAAACACGATGAACAAACTTACGAACGGTGAAACAGTAAGAATAACAGCTATTGGTGACAGTGTTCTCGAAGGTTTATCATCAAGTGGCTCATTTAATAGAGCACCCTTTATGCCAAATTTTATGGAATTAACCCAACAATATTTAGCAGATCACTTTAATACTGAAGTGATTTTAAATAATAAATCGGTTGGAGGCACACAATCTAGTTACGGAAGCAATTCAAACACTTTACATCAAGTGAGCCAAACCAATCCGGACCTGGTTTTTATTCATTTTGGAATTAATGACAACGGCGGAGGTATCTCTCCAAACATGTATCGTGACAATATTGAGTTAATGATATTGACGTTAAAACAAAACCTCCCCGATGTTGAAATTATATTATTAAATGCAATTCAACCCAATCCAGCCGCGTATGATTCTATGCGCTTTGAACAATATTTTTCTCGGATGGAAAGGTTAGAAGCTGCATATGATTATGTTAAGATTATTGATTTATACAGTTTAAGTGAATACTTCATGAAAACTAAAACGTATCACGATATGACGGGCAACGGAATCAATCACGTCAATGACTATTCAGCTCGATTATATTTGATGAGCATTTTAGCAACAATTATCGAAAATTAGGAGGATATTATGAAGAAGATACTTACATTAATTGTTTTATTATTTGGGCTCGTCTTAGTGACGGGATGTTTACCAAGTCAAGATGACCCACCTAACTTGGATGATTTTGATGCGAAGATTAACATCGATACAAACACACAAGCAAACCTTAGAATTTTAATTCCAGGGGGAAACTTAAATGAAACCACGATGATTGAAAGTGCCATTGAGGGCTTCAATTTAATTTATCCAAACATCAATATTTCATTATCGTATGTGTCAGTTAATGCGTATGAAAACACGGTTCGTAACCAAGCAGCAGCAGGAGTTTTACCAGATATCATTTGGACCAACACACCAGACATTTTATTTTTAATAGATAAAAATCTGGCATTGCCACTAAATCAATATTTTGAATTATCAGAGGAAGCAGATGTTTTCAATTTAGAAGAAACCTTCCACAAAGAATTTATTGATATGGTTACAGTTAATGGCAATATTTATGCCATTCCAAGAAGCGCTGACAGTGTTGTTACATTTTACAATAAAAAACTTTTATCAGAAGCAGGTGTTGACCTAACTAGAATCCAAAATGGTTGGACATGGGAAACTTTCCTTGACATTGCAAGAGAAATGAGAACCTATTATGATGCAAACGGCATGAATGAGCGTTATATCATTGATGCTAACCTAACAACTTGGTTATCAGTAAACTATCCAATGTTAAGATCATTTGGAGCTGATGTTGCAGATGCTGAAGGTAATATTATTTTAGATAGTCCAGAAACAATTGCCACATTAGAAGCAGTTAGAACGCTTGTAACAGAAAGGCTTTCAGTCGCAACAGGAATGACAGCAGGGTCCTCTTTTGAAGTCGGCACGTCACCCTTTTTGTTCCAATCAGCAGCCATTTCTTTATTTGCTGAAAGAAGAGAGTTAAAAAATAACATTGACATTGTTTCGTTCCCACTAATTGGTGATTCACCAAAAATTGGTTCTGGTGTTGCTGGATATTCAATCAATGCAAACACTCAATATAAAGATGAATCGTGGGCATTCTTAAATTACTTGTTATCATTTGAAGGCCAAGAAAGAATGGCTGAAGGTGGATTAAAATTGCCATCGATTCGTAAGGATTTAGCAGACTTTACAACAGCTGAATGGGGTAAAGGTTATGAGAACTTAAATTTAGGTGCTTACTTATACGGTCCTCAATACAAACTATCTATTGAATTTTTGAATTACTTTGACCCAAAATATAAACCAGATTTAGATTTAGCAATAAGAGATTTATTCAACAATGCAAGTAACCCCGACAGAACGATCAGAGATGCATTAGATATTGCCCTAAGGGATATTGATGATGCATTAAGCAATTAGGAGTTAAACGTGAACAAAGGAAAAATAAAAAACATTTTCAAAAAAAATTATCAAGGATGGCTGTTTAATGCGCCCCTACTTATTGGATTGCTGCTTTTTACAGTTATCCCCATGTTTGTTTCCTTTTATTTTTCCTTTTTAGAAACAGATGGATTAACACAAAGGTTTATTGGTTTTGAAAATTACGCTAGAGTTTTTTCAAGAGATAGAACATTTTGGAAAACAGTTGGAAATACGCTGACATATGCCCTCATCAGCATTCCGTTAAATTTGGTGTTATCTTACCTTTTGGCTTTACTTGTTAATCGTAACGCCAAAGGTGTCAAAACCTTTAGAGTTTTGTATTATCTACCGGTCATAATTCCGATGGTCGCAGTCGGCTTGTTATGGAAAGACATGATGGATCCGACATATGGTATTTTTAACAAGTTTTTAACGTCCTTAGGATTTGACCGGTACCCCTTTTTCACCCAAGCTTCAACAAGTATGATTTCCTTGATTTTTATGAATCTTTGGAATATTGGGGGCGGCATGATTTTATGGATTGCTGCCTTTAAAAATATTCCAAGCACTTTATATGAAGCTGCTGATATCGATGGCGCCTCAGCCTTTCAAAAATTTTATAAAATTACGATACCCATGAGCACGCCAACGATTTTCTTTAACGTCGTTATTTCTGTTATTGGGACTTTACAGTATAACGGAACATTAACATTTGCACCTAGAGATGGACGTGGTGTGGATGATTCATTATTTATGTATGGCGTTAAAATTTATTGGGAAGCTTTTAACAGAGGAAACATTGGTTATGCAAGTGCTTTGGCGTGGTTATTACTTATTCTCATTGCTGTGTTAACGTTTATTTTATTTAAAACAAGCAAATGGGTCTTTTATGGAGATGAAGAATAATGACAGTAGATCTAGCCAACAAAAAGGCATTACGCAAAAAAAGATTAGTGACCATTTCGTTATTTGCCTTAATGGTTGCCATCGCCATTATCCTCATTTTCCCTTACGTCTTTATGGTCTCTAAAAGTTTAATGAATTCAGTCGAAGTCATTAATCCAATCGTGCAGTTGTTTCCTAAAAAACCACAATTCACGAACTATGTTGACCTATTTACCGAAGCAGACTATTTAAAAGCAACTATGAATTCAATCATTGTTGTGACCTTTAATATTATTGTTGTCCCTTTATCAGCTTCACTCATCGCCTTTTCCTTTGCGAAACTCGAATGGAAAGGGAAAAAGTTTATGTTTGCCTTTATGATGAGTACGATGATGCTGCCAGGAATTGTTACGCAAATTCCTTTATACGTCATGTATTCAAAGATTGGCTGGTTAGATACACTGAAGCCATTAATGATTCCCAATTTATTTGGTGGTGGCGCGATTTATATCTTTTTATTAAGACAATTTATGCGAGCCATTCCAAAAGATTTGGAAGAAGCGGCGAAAATCGATGGTGCCGGAACATTTAGGATTTATTGGCAAATCATTTTACCGTTATGTAAACCAGTTTTAATTTATATTATTGTAACCGTCTTTATTGCCAACTGGGGCGATTACTATGGACCTCTTGTCTTTATGTCGTCTTCAGAAGCACCGAGGACATTACCGTATTTAATTTTCTTACAGTCTACAGATGTTAATGCAGCCGCCAACATGGTTCATATGCGGATGGCTGGAAGTGTCTTTTTAACAATAGTGCCCATCATCTTATTTTCCATTTTTCAAAAGCATTTAATTGAAGGCATTGTTATGACAGGAATTAAGTGAGGAGGATTTATGAGTTTATTTAAAAAAATTACAATTTTTATTATGATGTTGGCTGTGGCGATTGGCCTCATCGCGTGTAAAGACGATGAATTGCCAAGAGAAACAGATGAAAGAGATTTAACAAGCCAAGAATATACAATTAACAATATTGTTGCCACCGACGCTCTCGGAAGAGTGGCGCTTCCTGGTGACCAAAGAAATGGTAAATATATTGGTCTGTTTTATCATATTTGGCATGGTTTTCACACAACCGGCTTATACAACATTTCTGAACTGTTAGAAATGAATCCAGATTCTTTATACGATATTGATGGTGATCTTTTTAGCCCTGTTGGTGCATTCCATTATTGGGGTGAGCCACTCTACGGATATTACCAATCAAGTGATCCCTGGGTTGTAACGAGACATGTTGAACTCTTTACAATGATAGGTATTGATTATTTGGTATATGATTTAACGAACTCAGTAATCTATATTGAGGCTATTAACACCATTTTTGAAGTTCTTGATCAATTTTACCAACAAGGATTTGATGTTCCTAAAGTCGTCTTTTACACCAATAGTCATTCGCGAGTGACCATTAACCGCTTATGGGAGTTATGGTTTGAAGAAGGTAAATATGAACATCTTTGGTTTAGCTTTGATGAAAAACCTCTTATTATTGGTGTTAGTTCAGAATTAAGACCTGATGAACGAGAATTATATTTTGATTTTTTTGACTTTAGAGAATCCCAGTGGCCATTTGGCCATGATGAAGATTTAAATCGAGGTTTTCCGTGGATGGATTGGAAATTTCCCCAAACCATTTTCAATGATGGAACTATTTCAGTTTCCTTGGCCCAACACCCAGGTGCCCGGATGAGTGAGGGAGCTAGAAGTAATTATGGCCGAGGCTTTGATTATTCAACTTTCTCAAACAATTCGAATCTCGTAAATGAGGGATCAAACTACGACGGTCAATGGAGCACAGTTTTTAATAATTTTGATACCGTCAATAATGTCTTTATTACTGGCTTTAATGAATGGATCGCAATTAAATACGAAGACGGTCAAGATATCTTTTTCGTAGATACCTTCAATGAAGAATATTCTCGAGATATTGAAATGCCTAAAAAAGGCTATCAAGACAATTATTTAATTCAAACATTAAAATATGCAAGAGAGTATGCCTTTGATGCACCTAAACATTACATATATGAACAAAACACCATTGATATTACCGATGAAACACTCGTTCAATGGAACTCAGTAAAAGCAAACTTTAAAGATTTTGCTGGTGACGCCCTTGCAAGGAATTTCCGTAACGCTGCAAGTACATTTAATTACACCGATAACTCAAATAGAAATGATATTACCGATGTTTCAATTACCCATGATCAAAATCATCTTTACATTAAAGTTGAAACAGTAGATCTAATTACCCCATACAATGGGACCGACCTTAACTGGATGAATATCCTTCTCAAGACAAAAAGTGATGTTCCAAGTTTTGCTGGATACAATTACATCGTGAATCGAAACCCTGGAACGAATCAAACATCTTTAGAAAAATCAACAGGAGGGTATGTGTGGGAGAAAATTGCAAATATCGATATGCATGTCTTTGGTAACGTCATGATGGTTAAAATACCTTTAAGCCAATTAGGTCTTAAAGGAAATCAAGTTTATGTCGAGTTTAAAGTCGCGGATAACGTCACTCGATATGATGAGATAATGGATTATTACGTAACTGGAGATAGTGCACCAATAGGCAGATTCAGCTATGTGTATGGCTACTAAGGAGGCGACATGAAAAAAATTATATTACCAATCTTGTTATTTGTTTTTGTAATTACTTTGTTAGGATGTGAACCGGGTATGGCAGATGACAAAAAGTATGATGAAAGAAATTTAAATCCGCAAATGTATACGATGATGAACTTAGCGGGTACGGATGCTCTAGGCAGAGAAATTAAACCTGCGGATAATGTCAAAGCGGATAAAACTCGTTATGTTGGCTTGTTTTATTCAGTTTGGTTAGGACAACACCCTCACATGCAAAATGGGATTTATAACATCACTGAATTACTTCAAACAGAAGAAGGAACCCAGATTTTATTTGATCCTGCTGGGAGTGACGCCAGTCGTACCGATGAATTCCACTTTTGGGGCGAACCATTGTTCGGTTATTATAATAGTTCTGACCCATGGGTTTTAACAAGACATGTGGAAATGCTAACATTGGCAGGAATTGATTATTTGGCTATTGATACAACAAACGCAGCTATTTATCAGAAACCAGTGCGAACACTTTTAGACACGTTATTAAAATATCATAATCAAGGGTTTGCAGTTCCTAAAATCATTTTTTATACAAACAGTCACTCAGGGATGACTGTTGATAAACTTTACCTAGAGTTTTATCAAACCGATAAATATTATGATGTTTGGTTTAGATTTGATGAAAAACCAGTCATTATTGGAATTACCGAAGAAAATAATCGTGCATCTGACCAAACGAAGTATTATCCATATGATGATTTTATTGCCCAAGAACATCACGAATTCTTTGACATTTATGAATCACAATGGCCCAATGGAGATTTCAATGAAAAAGCTTTACCTTGGATGAGTTGGCAATCACCACAATGGATTCACAACGGCAGCGTCAACGTACCTGTTGCACAACATAGTCATTCGCGAATTAGTGTGAGCAATATGGATCCAGAAACAAAACGAGGCTATAACAACTTAACAGGTATGGTTGAAGAGAACTTTAGAGCAGGTGCGAGTTTCCAAACAATGTGGGACAATGTGTTTAGCCGTGAAGACGATATCTTTAACGTTATGGTAACGAGTTTTAATGAATGGATGGCCATTAAATTATTACATTCAGAAGGTGTTCATTTTGTCGATGTCTTTGATGAAGAACACTCACGTGATATTGATTTAATGAAAGGCGGCTTTAATGACAACTTCTATTTACAGCTGATTCAAAACGTGAGACGTTTCAAATATACCGATTATGTCGAATACGATCATAAACTTGTGAACATCGATATTCAAAATCCAAATGCATTGGCCTTATGGAATTATGTGAATACCCACTACAAAGATTTTGCCGGTGATGCCATGGCAAGAGATTATCAAGGTGCAGTTGCATCATTACGATATGTTGATAACTCCAATCGAAACGATATCACTGATATTAAAGTGGCTCATAACAAAGAAAATCTATATTTCTACATTAAAACACTTGATAATATTACACCATATAACGGCACCGATTTAAATTGGATGAACGTCTTTATCCAAACAAATGATGACGAAGGCTTTGCTGGATTCCAATATATCCTAAACCGAAATCCAAATACAGCGACAACATCATTAGAAAAATCAACGGGAGGATACAACTTCGAAAAAGTGGGTGATGTTAAATACACCATCAATAACAACATTATGCAAATAGAAATCCCGCTTCATCTATTAGGATTAAATGCTAATAATGTTCAAATTGGTTTTAAAGTAGCCGACAATGTAACGCATTATGAAGATATTATGGATTACTATGTTACCGGAGATAGTGCTCCCATTGGTCGACTAAAGTTTAGGTATTAAAAATGAAAAAGCTAAAATTAATACTTTCGCTCTTGTTAATTGTTTTCTTAGTTGCCTGTCAACCAGAGGAACAACCAGGAGAAGAAAAAAAGGATCGAACCATGACGAATCACTCAGTATATGAAAACGGAATTAATTATCCAGATGAACTATGGCAAAAACCAACATTTTACTATGACGAAGACAAAGATATTGATAACCGAAACATCAAAGCTGTTTGGTTAAGAAGTGATTATCAAGGCCAAGAAAGTTATGCTTTCGCATATTTAGGTTATCCCGCTGTTATCAAAGAGAACATGCCCGCTGTTTTATTACTTCATGGTGGTGGCGGAACCGCTTATCCAGATTGGGTTAGCCGCTGGACCGATTTAGGATACGTTGCGTTAGCTGTTGATTTAGAAGGAAACCAACCAAAAGAAGATGCTAATATGTCGCTGACACCTAATTTACTTTATACAAACAGTGTATATCCTACTCCAAAGAACCAACATTTCAACGATTTTAATAAACCGATTGAAGAAACATGGATTTATTACGCAACGAAAACAGCGATTATTGCCAATTCCTTTCTTCACAATCTAGACGATGTTGAAAAACTAAAAATTGGTGTTGTCGGAGTGAGTTGGGGTGGTTTCATTGCTTCAGTTATTACTGGTTACGACGACCGCTTTAGTTTCTCAGTGCCTATATATGTCACTTTAAACAATGAAGGAACAGATTCAAACTTAAGCGACTATTTAAGTGTCTCACCAGCAGCAAGTATTTTTGATAACGATGATCCTCTTGGACATATTCAAACGCCGATGTTAATTTTAGGCAGTAATGTGGATCAATCGAGCCGTTTAGATAGTTTAGTGAAAACCTATTTAAAGGTACCAAACGGTTATTTATCAATTCATGATAATTTACTACACGCTCAAGGGATTGCAGCTGACCTTTTAGAACCCTATTTGTTCGCGACTGCAATGAATGAAGATAAACCATATCCAAAAATAATTACGCAACCAACGTCCAGTAAAAACGAGGTGACCATTGAGTTGCCAGAAAACATCACAATTGATCGGGCAAGACTCATATATGCAGAAGAAGACATCCATATTCAGGCGAGTTATGGTCGAAAGAATGTAAGTGTTAACGAACAAACAGTTACGTTTGATGTAGCTGAAGAGATGGTTTATTATTACATCAATATTTTAGATTCAAGTGGAATTACTACAAGTAGTTTAATAATAGATAAAAACAAAGAATAAGGAGAGAAATACATGAGTAAAAAAATTAAAGTTATCATTTCTGTTTTCCTACTTTTATTTACTGTTAGTACGATTAGAGTACTTGCAGAAGAACCCCCACTACCAGAAATGACAGTTGTAGATGTATTGTCAACCAATATAGCTGGTGCGTACGGTGAAGGAATTGCTGTCGCTTTCGATGAGTTATTAACTCTAGGCTATTGGGAAGAACTCGACAATTCAAAAATTGAACTTGTTGATCCCCGAGGTCAAGCTGTCCCTGTAGTTGTTGAATCAGTGGGACAACAAATTGCGATTAATAGAGGCCAAGGTTATGGTTACTATGGTTATGTCTTAACATTTAAAGAAGGTTTCACCCCAATGTTAAAAGATACGGATGTACCATTAGGTCCAGAAATCAAAATTGACCAATCCTTTACATTTAGTGGTGACACATCATCAGGTGGAACTTGGGAAGCATATGTTGCTCCAACTGGTTTTTCTGTTGATGCAAACGAGGTTGAATTAACGGTATACCTAGACACCCATCAAGTAGTTCCTGAGGTGTTACCTATTGAATCAAACGCCGTAGTTGTTTATGAAAGCTTAAATCCAGCAATCGCAACCGTATCTAAAACGGGATTAATTACACCAATTGAAGAAGGCGTAACAACCGTTAAAGCATACGCAGGTGGATTTGTTGAAGAAATTGAAGTTACTGTTCTTCCACCTGCTGCTCTACAAGTGGGTATCGTTGTTACGAACAAAGACAAAGAAATTGCTGTTGCTTTAAACAATGGTTTCATTGACTTTCTCGATGTTTATGAAGTTTTAGATGACGATGAACTTGGTTTAAAATTAGCAGTCACACTCGATGATATATCTGGAGTTTATGATTTAACAGAGGAAGGAACATACAACTTAACTGTTACTTTAGGTGCTTATAGTGATACTTTCACTCTAATCGTTTATGTACCAAAAATGGCTGTTACAGAAATCTTATCAACAGACATCGCTGGTGGATGGGGCAAAGGTATTGCTGTCGTCTTTGATGATCTTTTATCTTTAGATTACTGGCAAGAGCTTGACAATTCAAAAGTTGAATTGATTGATCCATTTGGTCAAGCAGCTGCAGTTAAGGTTGAATCAGTCGGCCAACAAGTTTCGATTAACAGAGGTCAAGGCTATGATTACTTTGGCTATATTTTGACCATTAAGGAAGGCTTTGTGCCGATGTTAAAAGATACAGTTGATCCACTTGGTCCAGAAATCAGTGCTGACCAATCCTTTATTTTTAAAGGTGACACCGAAGCTGGTGGTTATTGGGAAGTTTATGTAGCTCCAACAGGATTAGCAATTCCCGATGATGAAATTGAATTAACAATTTATGAAGACACTTATCAAGTGGTTCCTGAAGTGTTACCAGCAGAATCAAATATTGCTGTTGTATATGAAAGTTTAGATCCAGCAATTGCATCGGTTTCTTCAGAAGGATTAATTACACCGCTAACTGAAGGTGTAACAACAGTTAAGGTCTATGCAGGTGAATTTATTGAAGAAATTGAAGTCACTGTTTTACCAGCTGCTTTACAAGTAATTGGAATTAAAGTAACGAACCCTGATAAAGAAATTACGGTTTCAACAGGTCGTGCTTTTGTTCAAGATTTACTTGTTTATGAAATTTTAGATGGTGATGCAACCGGACTTAAATTACCTGTAACCCTTGATGATATTTCTGGCGATTTTGATTTATCAGTCGTTGGATCATACAACTTAACAGTAACAATTGATGGTCATAGTGATACATTTACCCTTATTGTCGTTTCTTTACCAGAAGCTCAAGTTGAGCGTTATGGTACAGACTCTGGCTGGGGTGCTGTTTACTTCCAATTTGATTTAGTTGACGTTGCGCAATACATTAACGTTATTGGTGAAGCTTTAGACAACGTTAGAGCAAATATTACAATTGCGGGAAGTCATGATCATATCGCAGGTTTAAAAAACTTAGGTGGACATCGTTATGAGTTATACTTAAGTTCATCATATCAACCATTAGCCGGTGATAAACTGGTGTTATTTGAAGGGTTAACCATTTTCCGTTATGAAGGCGGAACCGTTGATGGTAACCACGATGGACACGGTGGTACATTCTTCGGTTATGCTGAAACAAAACAAGAGTATGTCTATGTTTATACCGGAACAACTTGGGTTGAATTTGAAGCTGATCCAACAGGTTTTGAAGTCTCTGCACCAGAAACAGCTATTTCCGTTGGTTCAACGACACAACTTGTTTACTCAGTCACTCCAGAAACAACATATGGAACACCTGTCTTTACATCTAGTGATGAAACTGTTGCAACAGTCACACCCAAAGGTCTAGTCCTTGGTGTTAGCGAAGGTGAAGTTGTTATTACAGCTTCCTTAGCTGGTATTGATAAAACAATTAACATCACAGTTGGTGAAGCAAAAGATATCATTGGTGTTGAACTTGTAAATACATATAATCTCTACTATTTGGCTCACAACACACCATTTGGTGAATTTACTCCAGAATTGACAACATATCGCTTAATCTATGTCGATAACTCCAAGAGTATGGAAATTGAATTAGATGGCAATTATGAAGTTCTTTCTTTCAGCACAGCCACTGTTGGCGATGTTGTTGTTACAGTTAAAATAACGCATGAAGGTGAAGAATATACAGATACATTAACGGTTGAAATTTATGAGTATTATGATCAAACAGTCAGTGAAGTTGCGATTGTTGATTGGTTCATTTACGGAACGTTCATTCAATTTACATATACAAGTACGAACAGTGGTAACATTACCAATGCTGCATACTTACAAGAATTGTTTGAAAATATTACTTACCGTAGAGCAGATGGAACTGAAGAAGAGATTAAGGGAATTTACCAACTACAAACAAACATCGCTCTTTTCCCAGGGTTCATCTACGAAGACTCACAACCCATTTTAGATGAAACAAACTACAACGAATATTACTTAGAAGGCGACACAATTACCATTAACGCTGGAACTCCACTTTACAAATGGACAGGTTTAAAAGATGAAACTGACACAATGATAGCTGGAACTGGTGAAATTATTGTTGAAGGTTATATTACAGAAGAAGTTGTTTATCGTTATAATGGCAATGTTTGGGGCATTTATATTGAGCATACTGATATTGTTGCTGCAGATGAAGAAATTACTGTTAGAATAAACCAAAACGTTGCAGCTGGTGTCTCTAGAGTTCCCGCAAGTGCAACAACTGGTGTTCTTTCTTACCAATCAGCAGATGAATCAATTGCAGAAGTGACAGCGAATGGTATTATTAAAGGTATTAAAGCTGGAACAACAACAATAGAAGTTACGATTACTGACGCTGCAAGACCTGCATTTAACAAGTCGATAACAATTACGGTAACAGTTGTTGACTTTATTGAAGGTATTGTTATTGAAGATGTTGTCAATGTAACAGTGAATAAAGACATTGATTTAACAAAAGTTGTTGCTAAATATAAATGGGCAAGTGGTACTATTGGTGATGTAGTATCTTTAGAAGATGCAGTCATTAGTGGAATCGACACGTCTGTTTTAGGTGAACAAACAGGAGTTATCTCTGTTACAGTTGAAGGTCAAACGTATACTGGTGAGGTGACTGTTAATGTTACAAAAGCAAATACCGCAGTCATTATCATAGTTACTGTCGGTGGCGTATCAGCCGTTGGTGCTGCTGGCGCATTCTTCTTCTTAAGAAAAAGAAAAATATAAAAAATAATGTTGAAAATCTAGCTTAGTGTTATGCTAAGCTAGATTTCTTAACAATTTAAGGAGCCAAAATGTTTAAAATAAATACTTTTAAGACGAATTATCAAACGAAACCATTAAATATCGTCGATGATCATCCTAGTTTTTCGTGGAATTATGCACAAGGCTCTACGAAGCAAAAATCATACCGTCTTTTAGTTTCTAACGACGCATCTCTTTTAGAAAAAAACGAAGGTAACTTATGGGATAGTGGTGTCGTAGAAAGCCCAGAGATGGTTGCGGTTGTTTATCAAGGACAACCTTTTAAATCAAAAACACTTTATTTTGTGAAACTTGTCGTCCGAAGCAGTGAAGGTGAAATTGATACACTGGTAACGACATTTGAAACAACGATGAGAGAGAATAACGAATGGGTTGCAAAATGGGTTTCATTACCAAACAGTGCATCCGGTGGGACGCTTTACTTTAGGAAACAAGAAGAACTTAAAGATAAACCAATTGCAAAAGCAAGAGCATATGTCAGCGGCATTGGTTATTATGAATTTTTCATTAATGGCAAAAAAGTCTCAAACAGCGTTTTAAATCCAGGTGAAACCGATTATAATCACACCATTCTTTTCGATACATTCGCAATCGAATCTTTTTTAGATCAAAAAGATGTGGTTTTTGGTTTCGAAGTTGGTTATGGCTGGTATGGATCTCGTGTTTTATTAGCCCAAATTGAAATCACTTATAATGATGGTGAGGTTCAGACGGTTAGTTCAAGTGCGGGTCCAGGCTGGTGGGTGACACGGACACCAACCACATATAATAGTATCTACGATGGTGAAACATACGATGCTAGAATTGAAAGTAACTATGGTGCGGGCTGGTGTAGCCCAGATTACACACCCGACTGGAATAACGGTTGGATGTTTCCCATTTACCCGAGTAAACCCGTTGGAAAGCTAAGACCACAAACAATTGAACCGATTGAAAAAATAAGAACATTTAAATACGCAAGTAAAACCAAATTAGATAAAAACAACATTGTTTATGACATTGGTCAAAACCTTGCAGGATGGGCTAAAATTCAAGTAAAAGGTGCTCCTGGAAGTCAAGTCGAATTGCGATTTGCGGAAGGCATTAATGAAGATGGTAGTGTAAATCAATATAACTTAAGAAGTGCCTTAGCAAAAGACACATACATTTTAAAAGGTGAAGGTATTGAGACGTTTGCACCAAGATTTACTTATCACGGGTTCCAATACGTTCAAGCTACTCTCATTGGTGATGTTGAGCTAATCAATTTAGAAGCTGAGCATATTTTTGGTTCAGTTGAAAAAGTTGGCTTTTTTGAATCGAGTGATGAGATCTTAAATCATCTTCATCATATGGCAGTTATTACCGAGGAAAATAATATCCACTCTGTTTTAACAGACTGCCCGCAACGTGATGAAAGATGGGGTTGGCTCAATGATTTAACAGTTAGATTGTATCAAGAAGTATACAACTTTGATATGGCACGTTATTTTGAAAAAATTACCCAAGACATTTTAGAAACACAAACTGAAGAAGGCGCAATCACTGATACGGCACCGTATCATTCAGGCGGGCTTCCCGCTGATTTCACGTCAATCTCTTATTTACTACTGGGAATAAAAGCTTACAAATATTACGGTAATGTATCTTTAATTAAAAATCATTTTGCTGGTTTTAAACGCTGGGTCGACTTTTTACTAACAAAGCAAACCGATTATATTGCAGATTACACATATTATGCCGATTGGGTTGCCCCGGTTTTCGAAAATAATCAAACCGATCCGATTTTTGTCTCAACTGTGTTTCTATATTGGCATGTCCGTACGCTTGCAGAACTAGCAGAATTAATTGATCAAAATGAAACAACCAGCCACTATTTGGAAATTGCAGAAAAGATTAAAATAAAAATCAACACAACTTATTTTGACGAGAAAACTAGTAATTATGTTTCTGGAACACAAGCGGAAAATAGTTTGGCTCTGTCATTAGAAATTCCTGAAGAAAAATATCGCAAAAAAATTGCAGAAAATATAAAAGATAACGTTATTAAATTTAATTATCACTCAACATGTGGTAACCAAGCGTATCGCCATCTCTTTTACGTCCTTAGTGAATACGGCCATACAGATGTTTTAATCAAAATGATTAAAAACCCTGAATACCCTGGTTGGGGAAATATGGTTGCCCTTGGAGCGACAACAGTATGGGAACGTTGGGAGAGCGAAATGGGTTATGTGATGCACTCTTATAACCACCCTATGTTTGGTAGTTATGATGCATGGTTTTACCGTTATTTAGGTGGAATTAGAATTGATGGTTATGGTGCAAGTGAAATTGTCATCAAGCCTCATATCCCTGAAACTTTAACATATGTCAAATCTAGTTTTAAGTCGATTCGAGGCTTAATTCAATCTAATTGGGCTGTAAAGAATCAAGAAGTAGAACATGAGATAATCATTCCTGCAAACACTCAAGCGACTGTTATTTTAGAAGGGAATGTAGAAGAAATCTCGAGTCCTTATGCAAATAAGGTGTATCAAGACAACATGACTGTATTAACGCTAACAAGTGGAACGTACAATATTATTGTTGGGAGGAATAAAAATGTCAATTAAAAAACGATACGAAGACGCAAAAGAAATATATAAAAAATACGGTGTTGACACCGACAAAGCAATTGAGGCTTTGTTTAAAGTTCAAGTGAGTTTACATTGCTGGAATGGTGATGATATTCAAGGATTTGAAGGTTTGGGTGATGTTTTAAGTGAGAACGTCGTTACTGGGTCTTATCCGTATAAGGCAAGAACAGGTGATGAACTTAGAAAAGATATCGACCAAGCTTTTAAACTTTCACCACTTACTCATCGAGTAAATATTCATTCAATGTATGCTGAAAGACAAAATCCAAGAAACGACCTTAATATTGAAGATTTTAGAAATTGGGTTGACTGGGCCAAAAAGAACGATTATGGGATTGATTTTAATGCAAGCTTCTTTACCCACCCGATGATGAATAATGGGATGAGTGTTGCCTCATTAAATAAAGATACCCGTGATTATTGGATTAAAGCAGGTCAGGACTCAAGAAAAATATCTGTGGATATTGGCAAAGAATTAAATAAAAAAGTAATTAACAACTTTTGGTTCCCAGATGGATCAAAAGACGTGCCAGCAAGCAGATTAAGATATCGAACGCTCCTAAAGGAAAGTTTAGATGAAATTTTCAAAGAAAAATACAGCGAAGAAGAAGCCAAATACGCAGCCGATGTTTTAGAAAGCAAACTTTTTGGTATTGGTTCTGAATCATTTGTCGCAGGGTCACATGACTTTTATTTAGCATATGCATTAACCAATGGTGTTGGAATTACTATGGATACAGGACACTACCATCCAACAGAATCAGTTGCGGATAAAATTTCTGCGGTTAAACCATTTGTCAAAGATTTAATGCTTCATGTTTCAAGAGGCATTCGTTGGGACAGCGATCATGTAGTAATTCAAGATGATCATTTACTTGATTTAATGACAGAAATTAAACGTGGTAATTACTTTGATGACATCGTCATTGGCCTTGATTTCTTTGACGCGACGATTAACCGCGTGACTGCGTGGGCTATTGGGTTAAGAGCAACAGCAAAAGCAGCGCTTCAAGCTTTGTTAGAACCGACCCATTTAATTGAAGAAAAAGAATTGAAAGGTGATTTCACCAATCGTCTCTTTTTAATGGAAGAGTTTAAAAACTTACCCATGAATGATGTTTGGAACTATGCATTATCTTTAAAAGATATTTCCGTAGGTCAAGATGCGATTGATGAGATGCAAGCATACGAAGACAATTTCTTAAAAGATAGAGAATAAAAACGGTAAGGAAGTTTCTTTTATCGTCTTAAATAACTGAAACTTCCTTAGTTTATCAAAATCAACAAAAATGATTTTAAGAAGGGTGGAAACCATGGCACATAGATATTATCTGGCAATTGACATTGGGGCCTCCAGTGGAAGACACATACTCGCACATAAGGAAAATGAGACGATTGTTTTAGAAGAAGTTTATCGTTTTAAAAATAGAGTCGTCCGCAAGGACGGAAAAATTGTTTGGGACATTGATTCACTCATTAAAAACATTTTACTTGGGATGAAAAAATGTAATGAGATTGGTAAAATCCCTATGAGTGTCGGTATTGATACGTTTGGGGTTGACTACGCTCTCTTAAATGATAAGGATGAACGATTAGGTGATGTTTATAGTTACCGTGACACGAGAACAGTTAAGAGTCGCGAAGCATTTAACCAACGTATTTCTGCACAAGAACAATTTAACATTACAGGCGTACAGCCACAACTATATAACACCATCTATCAACTCTATGATGATGTTTTAAACGACCGCTTAAAACAAGTAAAGAGTATTTTACTGCTGCCTTCTTATTTAAACTTTCACTTAACTGGTGTTAAACGCAATGAATATACCATCGCAACCACAACAGGGCTTTTAAATCATGAGACAAAAAAATGGGATGAAACGTTGTTAAGCCATTTGGGACTTAAAAAAGACCATTTTCCAGAACTGATTATGCCGGGAGAAAAACTGGGTTCTATGCGCGAAGAAATCCAAAAGATAATTGGTTATGATACCACCCTATATACTGTTGGATCCCATGATACAGCCAGCTCAGTATTGGGCTCACTCGCTGATGAAGAAACGCTTTTCTTATCGAGTGGGACGTGGTCATTAATCGGAGTTTTATCTGATGAACGTTATACAAATGAAGCGGCTTTAAAAGATGGCTTTAGCAATGAAGGAAGTCCGTTTGGCAAGGTTCGTTTTTTAAAAAACATTATGGGGTTATGGATGATTCAAGAAATCAACCGGGAACAAAAAGAACGATACCCTATCGAAAAAGTCATAGAAATGGCTCAAAATAGCCGTCATTTTTCTGGAATCGTCGATGTGAATGATGAGCGGTTTTTGTCACCTAAAAGTATGATGAGAACGATTGATGAAATCTTAAAGGAAACCTCACAGCCACAACCAAAAACTTTAGGTGAGTATTACTATTGTGTTTATCATTCTTTAGCTTATGCATATGATCAAGCGATCAAGCAAATTGAGAAGATGACTGGCAAGAATTATTTAAGACTAAATATCATTGGCGGTGGCTCACAAAATACGCTTTTAAATGAATTGACAGAAAAACTTTCTGGTAAAGAAATTATGAGCGGCCCAACAGAATCTACAGCACTGGGTAATATAGTCATGCAAATGATTGCCAGTGGTGAAATACAAGATTACATCCAAGCAAAAACATATGTAAAAGCTTGTCTAGAATTTGAAAAACAAAGGGAATAATCCATGAAGATAACATACAATCATCCTCTAAATCATTCAACTGAAAAAGAAAGAATCGAAGCTTTAAAACTGCGTTTAGAAGAGGATGGACGGTTAGAGATAAAAATTAAAAAACGTGAAGAAGATGCCAACAATCATGTTCATACGACTTTTTCTTTTTCGCCTTATTCGCCGACGGCTGCAGCATATGAAGCGTACCGGTCTGGTTTAAAGACATGTGGGATTGTCGATCATGACACACTAGCAGGAGCAGAAGAATTCGCTGTAGCAAGCCGTATTTTAGGATTGGCCTATACGACAGGAGTTGAACTTCGGGTCCACTTTGAAGCGGGTAAATGGGGCCGGATGAATAATCCTGATCAATTGGATAGTGCGTATGTCATTGCCCACGGGATTCCAGCAAGATCCATTCCAGAGTTTGAAGTCTTTTTAACGCCTTTACGTGAATTTAGAAGAAAAAGAGTTCAAAAAATGGTTGATAAAATCAATGAACGCTTTAAAACTTACCAAATCAAACTTGATTTTATCAAGGATGTTTATGAAAGTTCAGAAGCTGAAAAAGGTGGATCGATTACAGAACGCCATTTAATGTATGCTTTGGCAAAGAAGTTAGAAGAAAAATATGGTAGAACAAAGAAACTGATTGAGTTTTTAGAAAACGAATTAGAGATAAGTTTATCTTCTAAACATCAAAGCTATCTTTTAGATGATACCAATCCTTATTTTTTATTTGATCTTTTAGGTTTTCTAAAAACGGATTCAACTTTTTTCTATATTGATGCCAAAGATGAATTACCAAAGGTTGAAGCATTTATTGAAATAACGAAAAGATTGGGTGGGATTCCTGCATATGCTTATTTAGGCGATGTCACAAACTCAATCACCGGCGATAAGGCTCCTCAAACTTTTGAAGATAGTTACCTAGATCTTTTAGTTCCAGAGTTGAAACAACTGGGATTTGAAGCGATTGCCTATATGCCTTCGAGAAACACCCTTAAGCAGCTAGAAAGACTAAAAGCTTTATGTGAAAAATATGAATTGATGCAAATTAGTGGTGAAGATATTAATTCACCGAGACAAAGTTTTCAATGTGACGAATTAGAAAAGCCAGCTTTCCGTCATTTAATTCAAACGACGTGGGCTTTAATTGGTCATGAAAGAAGTTTAGAAAAAGATCCCAAAAGAGGATTATTAACCGAAAAAATAAAAGAAGAATATCCTGATTTAAAAATGAGATTGGCTTTATTTGAAAAAATAGGCAAAGACTCAGTAAAAGATAAAGGAGAATAACGATGGCTCATATTAATATTAAAGATAAAGTAGCAATCATCACGGGTGCTGCACAAGGTTTGGGTGAAGCACTCGCGAAAAGATTAGATGAAGAAGGTTGTAAGGTCGCAGTTTGTGATCTAAATTATGAAGGTGCAAAAAAAGTGGCATCTCAACTTAAAAATGCCATTGCGATTCAACTGAATGTGACAGATTATGAAGACTGTGAAAAAATGGCCCAACAAGTAATCGATCAGTGGGGAACAATTGACCTACTTGTTTCAAATGCTGGCATTTTAAAAAGTGGTGATATTTACTCTTTAAGTGCGAGTGATTTTAAACTCGTTAATGACGTTAATTTAAATGGCTATTTTAACACCGTAAAAGCGGTCGCACCAACGATGTTAAAGAACAAAAAGGGATCGATCATTCAAATTAACTCAAAATCAGGGAAAAAAGGTTCTTATAAAAATGGAGCGTACGCTGCGAGCAAATTTGGTGGAATTGGTTTAACCCAAAGCTTAGCATTAGAATTTGCCGAGATGGGTGTCCGTGTCAATAGTATTTGTCCGGGTAACTTATTGAGTTCACCACTTTGGGTCAACAGCTTATTTAAGCAATACGCTAAAAACCAAGGAACAACAGAAGAAAAAGTTAGGGAACACTATATCAATCAAGTACCGATGAAGCGGGGCTGTGAGTATGAAGATATTGCTAATGTGATGGTCTTTTTAGCCTCTGATTTATCAAGTTACATGACAGGTCAAGCAATTAATGTTACTGGCGGTCAACAGATGGATTAAGGTTTTAGGAGATAACAGATGGAAAAAGCGATACAAGAACTGATTAAAATATCACAATATGCTGGAAGCCGCACCGATTATATTCAAGGCGGTGGTGGAAACACATCGGTGAAGCTGAATGAGAAAGAAATGATTATAAAAGCCTCAGGGTTTAAATTAAAGGAAATGGATGAAACCAAGGGAATCGTTCATCTTCAATATCAAATGTTAAAGACCTTTTTAGATGAGGCAGATCAATTACATGGTGAAGAGTTAGAAAAGGCTAACAAAGAGATTTTACAAAAGATCATTATTCCCAAAGAAAATCAGGAAACACTTAGACCAAGTGTTGAAGCGGGTTTTCATGCAGTTTTAAATAAATATGTTATTCATACCCACTCAGTTTATGTGAATCTTTTAACCTGTGCCAAAAAGGGCGAGAAATTCATTCACACCCTTTTTAGAGAAAGTTCTTTTTCCTATTTGGTTATACCTTATGTGGATCCAGGACTAACCTTATCGATGATTATTCATCAAGCGATTAAACAATATAAAGCCCAGCACCAAGAAATCCCTGAAGTCATCTTTTTAAAAAATCATGGTTTAATTATTTCAACAAATGACGTTGAGAGTGTCATTAAATTGCATACTAAAGTTAACGACCAAATTATAAAATATTTTAAAATTAAAAATGAAGAAAAAATCATGACGCTCATTGAAAGTGGGGAGAACCTCTATCAAACAACGTCACCCGTTATTTTAGAAAATCATGATTTACTTAAAAATCCGCTTAAAAGTTTAAATAAATATCCGCTATATCCTGATCAATTGATTTTTTTAAATAACGTATTAGAAGCAGATCCGCAAAAACTGATTCTTTCAGATGACAAAGTCAAATATAAAACCAACAAAAAAGAAGCAGAAATCATGAATGAATCACTTTTCGCCTTTCTTTTTATTGTTGGCACACTTAAACGCCATAAGATGAAAATATCAGTAATGAATAAAACTGAAGTTGATTTTATTAACAACTGGGAAGCTGAGAAGTATCGTAAGAAAATGGCTGAAAAAGAGTATAAGTAAAAAAAGCGTGAAATTATTGTGGGTAAATCAGCTCACATCCAGCCCTTTTAATTAATTCAATGTAGGCTAAAGAAGGTTTTTTATCAGTAATTACAAGGTCGACATCAGATAACTTAAATGAACTTGTCATAAATGTTTTATCAAATTTGGAATGGTCAATGAGTAAAATAACCCGTTTACTCTTGTTGATCATTTTTTGTTTTAACATGGCATGATCGATGTTGTTATCGGTGATATGACCATCTAAATTAATCCCACTACTAGATAAAAGGGAAACATCGGCATTGATTTGATCATAAAAATTAATGACAGAGCTCCCTAAAATACTATTTGAGAAGTTGGCCACTCTTCCCCCTGCTAAAAAGATTTCTATGTTTTCCAAATTTGAAAGTAAAAGTCCGGTTCGAATCCCATGTGTAACAATGGACATTCGATTAAATCTTTGGAGTAAGGGAATTAAAGGAAGCATCGTTGAACTACTATCCATAAAAACCACATCTTGATTATGTAATTGTTGAATGGCTAATCCACAAATAAGTTTCTTCGCGCCAATATTGGCAACTTCACGCATGGCAAAAGCAGATTCATGAGCTGCATCTTGGGCCATCATTGCACCACCATGTGTTCTCCTTAGTAAACCAAGGTTATTCATATGGGTTAAATCACGACGAACGGTTGCTTCACTGACATATAAAACTTGTGCTAATTTCTTTACACTAATTGTCTTTTCCTTCGCAAGAATTGCAAGAATATCATCTTGTCTTTCCAAATTTGCCATCATATGACCTCCACTTGCTTAAATACGCTCATATATGCTCGATATATGAGTATTATATGATTATTATACAACAAGATAAGCAAACTAATCAAGTATCAATCATGCGTGGTATAATTAACTTAGAAAATAATAGATGAGGTGTATTGAATGAAAACAACAGCGGTACGTTTATATGGAGTGAATGATTTACGTTTAGAAACATTTGATTTGCCTAAGATTAAACCTACAGAAATCTTAGCAAAAGTGATTTCTGACAGCATTTGTATGTCAACTTATAAAGCGGTCAACCAAGGAGAAGCTCATAAGCGAGTTCCTTCAGATATTAGTGAAAATCCGATCATTGTTGGTCATGAGTTTGTTTTAGAATTATTGGAAATTGGTGATGAATGGAAAGATAAGTATCATATTGGAACTAAATACTCCATTCAACCAGCTCTAAACTACAAAGGGAGTTTAGATGCGCCAGGATATTCTTATGAATTTATTGGTGGTAATGCAACGTATGTGATTATCCCTGAAGAAGTCATGATCCAAAATTGTCTTTTACCATTTGAAGGCGAAGGTTATTTTGCTGGATCTCTAGCAGAACCCTTTTCATGCATCGCCGGCGCTTTTCATGAAAGTTTCCGTTCAGATTTTGATACGCACATTCATGAAATGGACATTAAAAAAGATGGGGCAACCATTTTACTAGCTGCAGCAGGTCCGATGGGTTTAGCAGCAATTGAATATGCTGTTAATCGAGAGATTGCGCCAAAATTATTGGTTGTTACGGATATTGATCAAGCACGATTAGATAGTGCCGAACGTTTGGTAACCCCAGCATACGCCCTGGAAAAAGGGATTGAACTGATTTATGTAAATACGAGAGAGTATACCGATCCCGTGAATCAATTGAAAGCTTTAAATCAAGGTCAAGGCTATGATGACGTCTTTGTTTTTGCTCCAGTGAAAGCATTGGCTGAACAGGCTGATCAGTTGCTTGGTTTTAACGGATGCTTGAACTTCTTTGCTGGTCCAACTGACCCCAACTTCTCCGCAAGTTTAAATTACTACACGCTTCATTATGAAGGTCATCGTGTCACAGGAACATCAGGTGGTAATACCAATGATATGCGTGAAGTTTTAGAAATGTTCTCGAACAACACATTGAGACCAGAAATTTTAATTTCTCATGTCGGGGGCTTAGATTCAGTCATTGAAACAACATTAAACTTACCCCAAGTTCCAGGTGCTAAAAAACTTGTTTATACTCATATTTCAATGCCAATGACAGCACTTGCTGATTTTAAAGAATTAGGTAAGACCAATCCTTTCTTTAAAGATTTAGATGAAATTTGTGAACGTCATGGCGGTTTATGGAATGTTGAAGCAGAGGAATATCTCTTGAAACACGGGAAACAAATTGAGGTGAAATAATGGCTACACCAGTCTTAATGCCCAAGCAAGGTATCACCGTAGAAAGTTGCTTTTTAAGCGAGTGGCATGTCAATGAAGGCGATACGGTAAAAGTGGGTACCAAACTATTTAGTTATGAAACCGATAAAGCTGCCTTTGACTATGATTCTGAAGTTGAAGGTGTCGTCTTAAAAATCTTATATGAAGCTGGTGACATTGTTGATGTTTTAGAACCAGTAATTTATATTGGTGAGCCCGGTGAAGAAATTGATATTGATATAGAATTGCCGGTACAAGACACACCGCAAACAGAAGATGTAAAAGCAGTCGAGGTTACACAAACACAAGTTGTTGAACCCATGACTCAAATGGTATCTGGTGAAATTTTTGCCAGTCCTAGAGCGAAAAACAAAGCCAAAAAACAAAATATTTCCCTTGAAAGTCTTCAAGGAAGTGGACCCGAAGGAAGAATTATCGATCGTGATGTTACGTTAGAAAATGTAATAATTCAAACAAAACCTGAAATTTCAGGTGCTGAATTTACAATGAAACCGCTCAGTAATATGCGAAGAATCATTGGGAAAGCAATGCTTCACAGTTTACAAACCATTGCGCAATTGACACATACGCTTTCTTTTGATGCAACAGATATGATTAATTACCGAAAAAATTTAAAATTAATTGAGGAAGAACAAAACCTCCCAAGAATTACGTTTAATGATATGTTGGTTTTTGCTCTTTCACGAGTTCTTAAGGACTATCCTGATTTAAATGCACATTTTCAAAATCAAACATTAAAAGTTTTTAATCACACCCATATCGGTATCGCAGTGGACACAGAAAGAGGGTTAATGGTCCCAACGTTATTTTACGCAGACACGTTAACGTTATCAGAGGTTTCAAGACAAGCACGAGAATTAATTAATGCGAGTCTTGCAGGTAATATCAATCCTGATTTATTAACTGGTGGGACATTTACCGTTTCTAACTTAGGAACACTTGATATTGAACACTTTACACCTATTATTAATCCTCCACAAACTGGTATTTTAGGAGTTAACACGATCACAACGCAAGTGAAAAAGGATGAATATGGACGTTATGTCTTTTACGATGCCATGGGCTTATCATTAACGTATGATCATCAAGCTTTAGATGGTGCCGATGCTTCCAGATTTTTAAAAGATTTAAAACTGTATTTAGAATCATTTTCAAAAAAGATAGAAGCAGATATGAAGGGACTTAAGTGAGGAATCAATGATGAAAAATTACGAACTAATTATAATTGGTGGTGGTCCAGGCGGATACCACGCAGCCGATTTAGCCGGCAAAGCAGGCTTAAACACTTTAGTTATTGAGAAACACCGCCTTGGTGGTGTTTGTCTGAACGAAGGCTGTATTCCTAGTAAAGCCCTTTTAAATAGCGCAAAACAATACACTTATGCGACACAAGGTGAGCCTTATGGAATACAAGCGAAAGACGTCACTTTTCATTTAAACGATGTCGTTCAAAGAAAAAATCAAGTCGTCAAAGCTTTGGTTGCTGGTGTTGGTTTTAAAATGAAATCGGCAAAAGTGACAGTTTTAGAAGGTACAGCAGAAGTTATTAAAAAAGAAAACGAAATGTTTGTCATTCAAGTGGGCGAAGAAGTCGTTCGTGGTGAACGATTGGTTGTTGCTACAGGATCGACCCCAATTCTTCCTCCTATTGAAGGAGTTGAAGCCGGTTTAAAAGCCAACCGAATTCTTACGAGTAAAGAAATTTTGGATTTGACAGAATTACCAAAACAATTGGTTGTCATTGGCGGTGGTGTTATCGGTTTAGAAATGGCATCTTATTTTGCCCAGATTGGTAGCCAAGTCACTGTTGTAGAGATGCAGCCAACGATTGGTGGCACACTCGATTTAGATATTGCAAATGAACTGAAAAAGACGCTAGAAAAACAAGGAATCACATTTATTTTAAATGCGAAAGTGACCAAGGTAGACACAAAAGAAGTAATATATAATGTCAATGATAAAAACGAAACAATACCATTTGACAAAGTATTGTTATCGGTGGGAAGAAAAGCCAATACACAAGGTTTAGGGTTGGATAACATAAATGTTGAATTAACCAAAGGTGGAGCGATTATTACAGATTCGCAGATGAAGACAAATATCGCAAATGTTTATGCCATTGGTGATGTTAACGGACAATCCATGTTGGCTCACACCGCATATAAAGAAGCAGAAGTCTGCGTGAACAATATCTTAGGAAAAGCCGATCACATTCAATATGAACATGTTCCTTCAGTTATTTATACGCACCCTGAAGTAGGATCAGTCGGATATACCGAAGCAGAGGCGAAAGCCAAAGGCTATGACATTAAAGTAAGCAAACTACCAGTTTCTTATTCAGGAAGGCATTTAGCTGAAAGTAACGACAAGAGTGGTTTGATTAAACTCATCGTTGACCAGAAAAAACAAACATTAATAGGTGCTCATATATGTGCCCTTTATGCAAGTGAAATTATTTTATTTTTAAGTGCCATGATGCAACTTGAAATACAAATTGAAACATTGAAACAAATCATTTATCCTCACCCAACAGTTGGTGAATTGATAAAAGACGCATTGTTTCATTTATAGGAGATAGAACAAATGCCAAAAGAAAAATTTATCGATCCAAGAGAAATATTAAAACCAGGTAAAATTACCTTTAAAGATATTCCTGTAAATACCTATCAAAAACCATTGAGTGAAGAAGTAGACAATTATAGTCGTGATGACTTTTTAAGAATGTATCATGATATGGCAACTTTAAGAGAATTTGAAAGTATGCTTCACGAAATTAAAGTTAAAGGGGAATACGAAGGATATAAATTTAGTTATCCAGGACCAGCTCACTTATCGATTGGCCAAGAAGCTGCATCCGTAGGACAAGCATATTTACTGGATGAGAATGACTTAACATTCGGCTCTCATAGAAGCCATAGTGAAGTTTTAGCTCGTGGTTTAGTTTCCATTCATAAGTTATCAGAAAACAAATTAAAAACAATTATGGAAGACTATGAAAAAGGATCAACATATCATGTTGTCCAAGCTGAAAGCCCCGCGGCAAAAACGAAAGATTTAGCAATTGATTTTTTACTGTATGGAACGCTTGCGGAGATTTTCGCTAAGAAAACAGGATTCCATAAAGGAATGGGCGGCAGCATGCACGTCTTTTTCCAACCTTTCGGAATTTATCCTAACAACGCCATTGTTGGTGGGTCTGCCCCAATCGCAACCGGTGCCGCGTTATATAAAAAAGTGAATGATAAAAAAGGAACAGTCATCGCCAACATTGGTGATGGATCCCTTGGATGTGGTGTTGTTTATGAATCATTAAACTTTGCAGCAATGGACCAATACAATGAATTATGGGGTAAAGAAGGTGGTTTGCCAATCATCTTTAATATCTTTAATAATGGTTATGGAATGGGTGGACAAACTCGAGGAGAAACGATGGCATATGACTTTGCTGCTCGTTTAGGTGCAGGGATTAACCCGTCACAACTTCATAGTGAAAGAGTGAATGGTTTTAACTTACTAGCCGTCATTGACGCATATCGGAGAAAACTCGAGTTAATTAAAAAGGGTTTAGGTCCTGTCTTTTTAGATGTGGTTACTTATCGTTATAGCGGCCATTCACCTTCTGATGCAATGAGCTATCGTGAAAAAGAAGAAATTGAAGCATGGGAAGCAATCGATCCTTTAATTACATTTAGACGCGATTTAGTCGCGGCTAAAGTTGCTGATGAAATAGATTTTGAAGCCATCTTAAAGACAGTTAAAGAAAGAATGTACCGTTTATTCTTAGTTGCGGTCGATATCGAAAAATCACCATACTTAGATTTAAATGAAGACCCACACTATATTGAATCATTAATGTTTAGTAACCAAGAGGTTGAATCATTTGATCCAACGCGTCAATCAGAGATGCTTATTCCATATGAAGAAAATCCTCGCGTTAAGCAACTCAAATCAAGAGAACGTTATGCATTTGATCCCCAAGGCAAGATGTATCCAAAGATTAAACAATACAATCTTAGAGACGGGCTCTTTGAAGCGATTTTAGACCGCTTTTATAAAGATCCAACTTTAATCACTTATGGGGAAGATGTCCGTGATTGGGGTGGCGCCTTTGCCGTTTATCGTGGCCTTACAGAAGCCTTACCTTATCACCGACTCTTTAATAGTCCTATTTCAGAAGCAGCGATTGTTTCAACTGCTGTTGGCTATGGCTTAAGTGGTGGACGAGTCATTGTTGAATTGATGTATGCAGACTTCATGGGTCGTGCAGGTGATGAAATCTTTAACCAACTTGCTAAATGGCAAGCGATGAGCAGTGGTGTATTAAAAATGCCTGTTGTCTTAAGAGTATCGATTGGTTCAAAATATGGTGCTCAACACTCTCAAGACTGGGTTGCCCTACCTGCACATATGCCAGGTTTAAAAGTGGTTTTCCCAGCAACTCCTTATGATGCGAAAGGTTTAATGAATGCAGCTCTAAATGGTACGGATCCGGTTATCTTCTTTGAAAGCCAACGAATTTATGACAAAGGTGAAGAGTTTGTTACAACCGGTGTTCCAGAAGCATATTATGAAATTCCTTTGGGTGAACCAAGTATTAAAAGAGTCGGTTCAGATGTGACCATCTTGACCATTGGAGCGACGTTATACCATGCCATCGAAGCAGCGAAAATTTTAGAAGAAAAATATCAAATTTCTGCTGAGGTGATTGACGCGAGAAGTATCGTCCCCTTTAATTATGACCCTGTCATTGAGTCGGTTAAAAAAACAGGCCGAATTGTTCTTGCAAGTGATGCCGTTTCAAGAGGTTCAATCTTAAATGATTTTGCACGAAACATATCTGAAATGGCCTTTGATTATTTAGATGGTCCACCGGTCGTTGTTGGTGCGAAAAACTGGATTACACCACCATTTGAGTTTGATGCGGATTTCTTCCCCCAAGCCGATTGGATTATCGATGCGATTCATGATCGAATCTTACCCTTAAAAGGGCATATAAGTAAACAGAATAATTCCGTCGCTGATCAATTAAGAAAAGCGAAAAAAGGCGTTTAACTATACTCCTAATCAAATAAAACCCATCTCTTATGAGGTGGGTTTTGTTTTTTTGATAAACAAAAAGGCTTTAATAAAAGCCTTGTGTTAGGGAGTTGTCTGTTCATGCTTATTGGTTGTGCAAAGAGAGACAATAAGCAAACGTAGACAGACGTTAGGGAGAAAAATATATTGCGTCGT
>JALNWO010000007.1 GCA_023230825.1 Acholeplasmataceae bacterium | reverse complement strand
TTTATGATGCCAAGTCGTTTTGAGCCATGCGGTCTCGGTCAAATGATCGCGATGCGTTATGGAACTCTACCCATTGTTAGAGAAACAGGTGGCTTAAAAGACACTGTTATTCCTTACAATCAATACAACCACGAAGGAACAGGCTTCTCCTTCCGCCACTATGATGCTCACGAATTTAAAGAACAACTTTTTAGTGCACTCAATTTATATGAAAAACAACTGCCTATTTTTAAACAATTGATGAAACAAGCAATGGATAAAGATTATAGCCTTAAACAAATGGCTTTAGCATATGAACAAATATATCATACGATTATAGGAGTGTAAAGATGGAAGTTTTAACGTTAATCTTAGCAGGTGGTAAAGGGAGCCGCCTCGATATCCTTTCCGAAAGACGATCCAAACCAGCAATGCCTTTTGCAGGTAAGTTTCGTATCATTGATTTTTGTTTATCTAACTGCACCCAATCGAACTTATTCGATATTGGGATTTTAACGCAATATTTACCACTTTCCTTAAACGAACACATTGGGAGTGGTAAAGCGTGGGACTTAGACCGACGTGATTCGAGCATTACTTTGTTACAGCCACACAACTACTGGTATTTAGGAACTGCGGATGCTGTCTTAAAGAACTTAGAATTCATTCAAAGACGAAATCCAAAATATGTTCTCATTTTATCGGGTGATCATATTTATAAAATGGATTACCGAAAGCTAATTCAAAAACACAAAGAAAAAAATGCATCTTTAACGATTGCGACTCAACCCGTAGATCCTAAGGATGTGAGTCGTTTTGGTATTATGTCGATTAATGAAAACGATGAAATCATCGCTTTTGAGGAAAAACCAGAAACGTCTAAATCTAATTTGGCATCTATGGGAATTTATTTATTTAATTTAGAATTATTAGAAAAAGTATTGCTCGCCGTAGATCGCGATGATTTAGATTTTGGAAAACACATCATCCCGCATTTAATTGACACGACTAGTGAAGAAGTCTTCGCTTATCAATTTGATGGCTACTGGGTCGATGTCGGGACATACGATGCCTATTGGGAGACCAATCTCCAAATGGCTCAAGACTTTACGAAGCTCGACTTACACGATCCAACATGGAAAGTCTTTACAAAGAGTGAGGATTTACCACCCGTTAAAATTGGTAAAAATGCCGTCGTCCAAACATCACTTGTGTCCAACGGTTCAGTCATTGAAGGAACGGTAATTAACTCTGTCATTAGCCCAGGTGTTCGCATTGGTGCCGGAACAGTTGTTAAAGATAGCGTCATTTTAAACAATGCCATTATTGGAGAAAATGCCTATATTGATAAATGCATTCTAGATAAGCGTGTCGTCGTCGGTCACGAGGCAAGACTTGGACATGGAAACGACTATACACCAAATAAAGAAAAACCTGATTTACTATCATCAGGAATCACCGTTGTTGAAAAACGAGCACAAATACCAGAGGGAGTTATTATTGGTCGTAACGTTCGCGTTTTCAGCACATACACATTTCCAAATAAAGTCATTGCAAGCGGTGAAACTGTTCGCTAATGTTTATTAATTATCATTAAAAAGAAATAATAAAAATTTAACAGGAGATTATGATGAATTTTTCTGAAATTAAACTTGAAGCGAAAGATGTTTTATCTGGAAATCGGTTGATGATGTTAGTCGCGATCATTGTTGTCGGAGCACTTGGTGCTTTAACTGCCGCAACAATTATTGGTTCTATCATTGCCCCTATTTTAGTTGGTGGACTCTTTTGGTTATCACTCAAGTTATTTGAGACAAAAGAAATTGATTTTTACCATCTTTTCATTTTTTTCAAAGATTTTAACCACGCTGCTAAACTCATTGGTGTCGCCTTTTTAACGGCAATCTTCGTTTTACTTGGTACTTTACTATTTGTTATTCCCGGCATTATTTTTGCCTATCGTTATTCTCAAGCGCTTTATATTATGGCTGAAAATCCTGATTTATCTGTGACTGAAGCGATGAAACAATCCCAAGAAATGATGCGTGGATATAAAATGAATCTATTTTTCTTTCATCTTTCTTTTTTCTTCCATTTTGTTTTGGGCGTTTTAACGTTTGGTTTATATTTCCTTTATATTATTCCTTATATTGTAGCAGCCAACGTCAATTACTACCGCCACTTATCAGGCCAAAGAAACAAAAAAACAACGAAGATGATCGATTTTAATTAATAAAAAAACGCTAATAAGCGTTTTTTATAAGAAATCATACGGTGATATCTCATCCTCTAAGTCTACCTCAAGTTGGTGGTTCAGACGATAAGCCAACGTCGTTTGTCGTTTTGTTTGTAAATGAGTTGAGGCATAAACAAGTAAATTCATATCCCCTAAAATAATGAGAAATTGTTTTGCGCGCGTAATTGCTGTGTAAAGCAATTCTTTTTTTAGCATATGGATATGACTTCTAACCATTGGAATAATCACAATTTTATATTCACTTCCTTGCGCTTTATGAATCGATACTGCATATGCTAAACTGAGCTCAGATAAATCTTGTTGTTCATAAATAACACGATTACCATCAAAAGTAACAATCATTTTTGGCTTATCGTTTTCATCGGTAATAATCGCCTCAACAAGACCAATATCACCATTCATAATCCCTCGTTTAGGGTCATTGACAAGTTGGATAACTTTATCGTTTTCATAAAAGGTCGTTTCTTGATAAACCATTTTTCTTGTTTGGTTAGGGTTAAAAGCTTTTTGTAATAATTCGTTAAACGCATCAATCCCTAAATCACCTTTATATAAAGGAACAAGCACTTGAATGTCTTCGACCATGTCATAGCCTTGTTTTAAAGCTCCACTAATTTGTTGGATCATGGTCTGTTTAATTTTATCGGCTTGTGCACTGTATAAATACACATCATTTTCTGTTTTTAGATCTGCCTTGGAAATTGTTTGTTGATTTACAAGTTGAGCCAGATGAACAATACTAGAATCTTTCGCTTGTCGATGAATTTCATCAAGACGAATCACAGGAAGTTTGTTCGATTCAATTATATCTTGTAAAACTTGTCCTGGTCCCACAGAAGGGAGTTGATCAACGTCGCCCACGATAACGATTTGGGCATCTGGTTTAATTGCAGAAAACAGCCTTAAGGCTAAAAATAAATCAATCATTGATGACTCATCGATAATAATGAGTTCTTGGCTCAGCAAATGACTTTCATCGTACATAAACATGCCTTCATAGTTATACCCTAAATGGCGGTGAATCGTTGAGGCGGGAAAATCAAGAATTTCTTCCATCCGTTTAGCAGCTCGTCCTGTTGGCGCTAAACAAGCAATCTTTTCAACCAAAGATGGATTTTCAGCTTTAAGTCGATGATAACGAAAATAAACTTGAAGAAGGCCTTCAATGATCGTTGTTTTTCCGGTCCCTGGCCCACCTGTAATAACTGTAATTTTATTGGTCAAGGCAACTTTAATAGCTTCTTTTTGAATATCAGTATAAGCGATGTTTTGTTGAACTTGAATCAAATCAATGAAGGTTTCGATGGCTTCAATATCTGGTTGTTTAAATGGGTGTTCCTGGATAGTTAATATTTTTTCCGCTAATTTAATTTCTGTATGATAAGACAACGCTAAATAGTATTTATCGTCATCAAAAATAATTTTCTTCTTATCGATTAAAATTTCAATGGCTTCATCTAAAACCATGGGTTCTCCCAAAACATAATGAACTCGGTCTTGAAGTTGTTCAGCCGTTAAATAAATATCACCATTTTGATAAGTCAAATGGTCTAATGTATAAATAATGGCTGCTTGAATGCGCTTAACATCATTTTTTTCTAATCCCAATTTTTGGGCAATTTGGTCTGCTTTAATAAAGCCAATACCTTCAATATCATCAATGAGTTGATAAGGATTTTCTTCTAAAACTTCAATTGTTTTAAATTGGTATTTGTTGAGTAACTTCATCGCGACATTTGCAGTAATTTCGTAGCCATAAAGGTGAACCAATATCCGTTCATACATCTGGTTCTCTTGTAGTTGTTGGTGGAATTTAGCAATCCGAATTCGGTTAAGACCAACCTCGCCAAGGACTTCGGGATTATCTAAAATTTCTTGGATTGCTTTTTCTCCTAAGTAATCGACTATTTTCGCCGCTGTTTTTGGACCAATACCGGTAAAAAAATCACTTGATAAATAACTGATTAAACCCAGTCTTGATTGTTTTTCTGATTTATGAAAAGACGTCAGTTTAAATTGTTCGCCATACGTTGAATGAGTCGTCCATTCACCAACAAATTCATACATGACATCTTCGCTTAACTTAGGAAAATAACCGACAATGGTAATTTGCTCATCGGTATCCGTAATTACTCTAGCAATGGAGTAACTATTTTCTTCGTTATGATATACATAATTTTTAATTTTGCCGTTTAAACGATCCATAAATACCTCTTTCGCTATCAAACAAATTATAACATGATTAATTGCAAAAAAAGGAACCTTCGTTCCTTTTATCGATAAGCTCTTTCTTTTCCATCCATAAAGACTTCTTCGATAAAGCCAGATCCGACACAGACTTCTTTTTGATAAAAAGCACACACCTGTCCCGGTGTCACCGCTTTTACTTTTTGAGGGTAACGAACCCGAATGGTTGTCTCATTTATCCAAGTTACGACCACATCTTGATCGGGTTGACGGTATCTAAATTTAGCGGTCATTTTTCCATCTGTTTTTGGTCCACGCCAAATAACATCGGTAATAATTGCTTCGTCAGAATATAAGTGTGGATGTTCTTTATCAGGCTCAACAAATAATGTGTTAGTCTTTAAGTCTTTACCCACTACATACCAAGCTCCACTAAAATCTTGAGATCCTCCAATACCTAACCCTTTTCTTTGTCCGATGGTGTAATTCATTAATCCTTGATGTTTTTTAATAAAGACCCCTGATAAAGTGCGCATATCACCGGGTTGAGCAGGAAGGTAATTGCTTAAAAATTCGCTAAAATGGCGCTCGCCAATAAAGCAAATACCCGTTGAATCTTTTTTCTCTGCTGTTATAAGTCCTTGATCGTGAGCAATATCACGAACTTCTTTTTTAGTTAAATGACCAATAGGAAAAAGCACATTTTCTAACTGTTCGGTTTTTAATTGTGATAAAAAATACGTTTGGTCTTTATTGGTATCGCGACCTCTAACTAAAAGAGGTAACCCGTTTTCATGACGAATTTGAGCATAATGACCCATGGCAATATAATCTGCGTCAAATTGTTGAACATAATCAATAAATGCTTTAAATTTAATTTCATTATTACATAAAACATCAGGATTTGGAGTTCGGTTTTTTTTGTATTCATCAAGAAAATACGTAAAAACACGATTCCAATAATCTTCAATAAAATCGACGCGATGCAACTTGATTTGGAGTTTTTCAGCAACTTTAACAGCATCTTGGTAATCTTTTTCTTGTTCACATAGCTCATCAAAAGCTGTCGGATTACCTTTTAAATCTTGGTTTGTTGCACTGTCCCAGTTGCGCATAAAAACGGCTTCTACATGGTAGCCTTCTTTTTTTAGAAGGTAAGCAGCAACACTACTATCAACGCCGCCACTTAAGCCAATCATTACTTTTTTATTTTTTTGATTCATAGTTTCACTTTCTTTTTTATGTCGCTAGGTAAACGATATTCTCCCCTTGGGGAGAGGCTAACGCCTAGTACTTTAGGTCCTTCGGGTAATGTTTGTCGCTTAAACTGATTGTTATAAAAGCGGGTAAAGAAGCGATTAACATACGCTTTAGCTTCTTTGTCTGATAAAGCAAAGGCCATTTCTAAAAGCCATTTCATTTTCATCTCATCCGCACCACATTGTAAATGGTGGTACAACATAAAATCGTTAATAATATAACGGCCTAACGTCATTTCTGTTTCTTGGTTTTTAATAAGTTCAGGTGAAATTGGCTGATCGATAATTTCACCAATCGTTGTTTTAAGATCACGATATTCAGTATCTTTAAAATACATTAACAAACTTCTAACCACAGTTTTTGGTAAACCAGCGTTAATGGCATACATGCTCATCTGATCACCATTATAAGTCATCCATCCTAAAGCAATTTCAGATAAGTCGCTTGTCCCTAAAACAATGCCACCATGTTTATTTGCTAAATTCATTAATGTTAAAGTGCGAATTCGTGCTTGAACATTTTCATATGTCACATCTTCTTCTTGATGGTCGATGTCTTTTAGATGTTGTTCGACTGCATCTTTAATCGAAATATCTAAGATAGTTACACCCAGTTTTTGAACAAGTTCTAAAGCATTGTTCATCGATTCTTTCCGGGTCGCTTCAGCGGGCATTAAGACACCAATAATCTTTTTAGAATCAAGGCCTAATCTTTTCATTGCTTCGTGCGCCACCAACAACGCCCATGTCGAATCGACACCTCCAGAAACACCAATGACAAGTTTTTGGACTTCTTTTGGTAACGACATGATTTTTTTCATTAAAGCATACACTTGGATATTTCTAGCTGTTTTTAGTTGATGTTGTTGATCTTTAATCGGTAAAAAAGGATAACGCTCAAGCGGTGTTTCAAAAACGTAAGTATCCGCTTCTATTATCGTAAAAGGCACGATTTGATATTGACTTTCATGGTGTGACTGCAAATCTTTAAATGTGCTATCTTGTCGCTTTTGATAATTAATACTCGTGAGGTCAATATCAGCTACCAAGATTTCTTCTGTGAGTGAAAAAGGTTGACTTTCGGCAATCATCTCGCCCATAGAGGCAACCATCTTATGACTAGAAAAGATAGTTTCACTACTTGATTCATAATGGCCTGTTGTTGTATAAACATACGCGGCGATCTGTTTTCGTGAGTGATCTAAAACAACTTGGCGGCGTAAATGTTCTTTGCCAATGTATTCTGTTGAGGCAGATAAATTAAAGATCAGGTTGGCACCTGCTAAACTCATTTCATCACTGGGTGGATATGGTGACCATAAATCTTGACAAATTTCAACTCCAAAACGAATCCCTAAATGGTTATCTTCAAAAAGGAGTCTGCCAAAAGGAACGATTTGTCCCCATAACTCAATCGCTGTTAAACCAACATCTTTACCTGAATGAAACCATCTTTTTTCATAAAACTCGTGATGGTTTGGTAAAAAATATTTAGGAATGACACCTAATATTTGTTTTTGTTGCACAACAACAGCACAATTATAAAGCGTTCCCTTAATTTCTAAGGGCATTCCTAAAAGATAAACACCTTGATAAGTTGTTGTGTCCATAATCGTTTTTAAAGTTTCTTTTGCTTCTTTAATAAAGCTTTCTTGAAAAAAGAGATCACTTGCTGTATAGCCAGTTATCGTTAATTCAGGAAAAACAATCATCCCTGCTTTCGTTTGGTCTAAAAGACGAATGATTTCATTTTGATTGTGTTCAATATGACCCACTTCAATTGGGGGTGTTGCAGCTGCAACTTTGAGAAAGCCGTGTTTAAACATAATTACTCCTCATACAAACGATATTTTTTTAAATAACGATAAACAGGATCAGTTGTAAAGTGTCGATATTGTTCGCTATTTTCTCTGATTTTTGATGCCGAAACATCCATATCAAATTCTAAATAATAAAATTGATGGTCAAAAGCTTTAAATTTTTCTTCAATTAAAGCTCGGTTTAATTTTAAATTACGATCAATTAAAATCAAAGGATATGTTGCTAGTAATCGTTTTGCTTCAATCCATGTATCTAGCTGTTGCAAGTGATCATAACCTACAACAAAGGCAAGGTTATCATAAGACTCTTTTAACTTATCTAGAGCATAAACTGTACCTTTAAAGCCAACATCAGCCTCTAAAGAAGAAATTGTGATTTTATTGAGATAGTCTTTAAATAAGAGTTTAAGCATCTCTTGTCGGTGCTTAAAGGGCGCAAGTTCTGGCTTGCGATAATCATTTCCTACCGGCAAAATAATTATGTGAGCCTCAGGAAAATGTTGCCATAAAGTTTCAACAATTTTCAAGTGGGCAAGGGTGGGTGGATTAAAGGATCCCCCATAAACGATATTCATAAAATCACCAACCATATTATAACATAATTCATCTTAATGTTGGTAAAAATCATCACTTTTATACCATTTTAAAACCGCTTTAAGAGTCGACAATCAAGCGTTTTGCTTTGTATTAATAACTATAATTGATATAATGTAGGTGCAATAATTGAAGCTAGAAAAAAGAACGAAAGGGTGCGACATATGGATTTAAAAGAAAGATATTTTAATAAAATTAGATCAGAACGACTCCGACTAACAAAATCTCGTAAAGCGATGATAGAGATTCTTGAAAATAAGCACTTGACTTTCAAAGAAATTCAAAAGGCTTTAGCAAGCCGTGGCTTTTATAATGTATCAACCATTTATAATAACCTTGAGTTTTTAATGGAACATAAAATGGTTGTCGAAATATATATTGACAATGTAAAATATTACGATTTGGCGATGGACAACCCGATGCACAGTGTTGATAGCCATATCCATATTCTCAATAAAGAAACGAATGAAATTACTGAAGTGAACAGCCCTGAAATCTTTGATTATTTAGTCAATCATGAAGCTTTTCAAGATCTTGACTTAGAATATATCCGTATTATTGTTTCAGCGCATAAAAAGAAATAAAACAATATTGGTGAAGTTTAACAAAAAAAGGCATGCGCCTTTTTTTTATATTCGCTCAGCAATTCTAAGTTTTGCTGACTTTGCTCGAGGATTTTCGTTCATTTCTGCTTCTGTTGGTAAAATGGGTTTTCTTGTGATTACTTTTAAATTAAATGTTTCATCGATTAAACCAGGAAAATTCTTTGGAAGTTTTGATGTGCTTTCTTCTTTAAAGAAATGTTTGACAATTCGATCTTCTAATGAATGGAAAGAAATCACGACAATTCGACCACCTGGTTTAACAACACGGAGTGCTTGTTTTAAAACAGCTTCTAAAACGTCGAGTTCATTGTTAACTGCAATTCTTAATGCTTGAAACACCCGTTTGGCACTATGACCTTTTTGATTACGATTAACTTGATCAGTAATTTTGACTAAATCACTCGTTGTTTTAAGTGGTCTTGAATCAACAATACGTTTCGCAATTTGATGAGCCATCTTTTCTTCACCATAAACGGTAAAAATCCGTCTAAGTTCAGCAAATTCGTATGTATTGACAATGGTTTCAGCTGTTAAGGTTTGGTTTGGATCCATTCTCATATCAAGGGAGGTTTCCTCTAAATAGCTAAACCCTCTATTTGCATCATCGATTTGAAAACTGGACATTCCTAAATCTAAAAGTAAACCATCGATTAGAGTGACACCGAGTTCATTGAGACTTTCCTCAAGATGGATAAAATTACGATTAATTAATTGAAAATGTGGATATTTTTCTAACCGTTTTTGGGCATAAGCAATGGCAAATGGATCTTGATCAAAAGCAAATAAAAAACCTGTTTTTAGTTGTTTTAATATAGCTTCAGCATGACCGCCGCCGCCTAAAGTTCCATCAACATATATTCCGTTTGGTTGAATTCTTAAACCTTCAATCGCTTCATTTAATAAAACTGAATCATGTTTCATAGTCGTTCTTCCTTTTAAATATCACTTTTACTATAACGAAAAGTGAAAGTATTGTCAATTTATGCAAAAGAAAAAGGTACCGATGTACCCTTTCTTTTAGTCAGCTTTCGCCTCTTTTTTGGTTAATACTTGTTGACCTTTGTAATAACCACTGTTTGGTGTTACACGATGCGGAAGTGTGAATTCACCAGTTTGTGGGCAAACAACGAGTGCCGGTGCTTTAAGTTTGTAATGCGTACGGCGTTTTCTTTTCGCAGTTTTTCCCGTTCGTCTAAATGGAACAGCCATCTGTTCACCTCCTATTTTTTCAAGTATTCTGTTAACTCAGCAAATGCAGGATGTGGACTCTTTTCCTTTTCAAAAAGGAGTTCTTTTGCATCTGGATGATAAACTACATATGGTTTTTCACTCATAATATAACCAAAGATGATATCAGCAAGATCTAAGTCATCAGATAAAGCGTAATCAACATCATTGTTTGAACCAAAGATGACATCTTCAGTAAATTGTAAATGGTAGGGCACAGGCAAAAAGGTTTTTGCACAAGCAAGGGTCATTTTAACATCTACCGTTAAAACGACCGATAGTTGCGCCTCTTCGTGTTGTAACTTAAGATGAATTTTTGCTGGCTCTATCTCTAAAATATCTTCTACATTTTTAATATAGTCTTGAAAATCATACGTAAAAGTCAATGAGGTTTTATCTTTGAGTGACTCAAGTGAAATTTTCATAAACATCACCTCAACGGACCAATTATACAGAAGATAAGGAGAAAAGTCAATCATTAAGTAGGTTTAAATTTGTTTTGCTTGACGGACTTTAAGTTTAATTAAATCGAGAATGCTTTGCTCGGTTGGTGTTAACAACCCTTCTAGTTCATAACCTTCAAAAAGTTGGTGATTTCTTAAGTGGAATGTCACATCGGTTCCATCACTTAATCCTAAAAAGAGATCTAAAATTAAGTATTTTGGCTTTTCGATATTATCATAGTTCAAATACGTCTGAATGTGGACGATGTCAAAGTAATTGACTTCGCCAGAAACGTCATTGGCAATATGACCGGTCCGGTGATCAATTTGTGATTGATAGTAATGTAAGTGATCTTCACCAAAGTATAAAATCGTCACCAACGCTTGGTCATGGATTTGGTTGTAGTTGTTTTTACCTGTTTTATCGAGGCGATAATTGACACGTGAGCCCGGATAAAAAGGCTCTGGAACAGTTAAGACAATTGCTTGATCATAGTCTTTGCTTTCTAGACTTGATAGTTGTTCACCACGAGCAATTGCGGTTTGATAATCAGCTTGGATAAACTCATAAAAAGCTTTCTTCCGTTTCCCAATCATCTTCCGGAAATATTTTTTAGAATATTTTGGTCTTTTTCTTTGTCTTCTAGGTTTAGTTTTTTTAACAGGATTTTCTTGGAGATTAGTCACATCAATTTCTGGTTCGAGTTTCTCATTTTTTGGATTGGTTCGCTCTTTTTTCATTTGACAACCACCTTTCATCTATATCTTATTTTAACAAATGTATGAATAACTAGTCAAACATTTTTCGGTATTTCTTCTTTTTCAGTCAGATTACTCTGCAACAAGGACGCCTTCTAACAATAAATCGTGGAATTGTTGCTGGTTTATATCTAAGATATAATTAGCAAGATTATTTTTAGCCATCACTTCATTGATTGTTTTTGCTGTGTATTCTAAGCCAATAAACTGTTTTTCAAACGGTTCAATTGGTTGAATATCAAAATAATCACCTAAAATTTTGAAACCTTGGATCTTACCTTCTCGTAAATCAAGCATGACTTCAAAAAGACCACCTTGAATTCGTTTTTTAATTGTTTTTGTGTGGGGTGGTTGTTTTTTGTAAATCCAATCCGTTGTTTCATATTTTTTTGCCATCTCTTTAATTTTTACAACTTCTTCTGGAGTGATTTCGATGGTTTTGTTTGTTAAAGTATTTTCAAAGTGTTTAATGAGTTGTTCTTGAGTCATACCATTTAAATAAGGCTTTAAATTAACCACACGAGAACGGACACTTTGAACCCCTTTACTTACAAGTTTTTCATCGGATGGAGTAATAGCACGAACCATCGTTTCTAAATCACAATCATATAAAAACGTTCCATGCATTAACATGCCGTTTTTGTTTTGTAAAAAGGCGTTTCCAGAAATTTTCTTTCCTTCAAAAAGGAGGTCATTTCGGCCACTAAATTCGATTTCAACATTTAGTAAGCGCATCGATTCTATAATTTTTGATAAATAGGTTTTAAAGCTAAACGTGTTATCTTCTCGTTTAGTAATAATGGAAAACATCGTGTTGCGATGGTCGGCATAAACACAACCACCACCTGTTGGACGGCGGTAGACATCAATATTATTTTCTCGTAAAAACTCTAGATTCACTTCATTTTCTATCACTTGGTTTTTACCGACAACGACGCCATGAATTTCCCAAGTAAAAAAATAAGTTTCTCCTGGTTTCAATTTTTCATTTAAAAGATATTCCTCAAGGGCAAAATAAAAATAAGGTTTTAAATTGCCTTCGTTATGATGGCGAATTAAGATCATCTCATTTCCTCCTTATTGACCTACCAAAATTATATCATTTTTTCATTTCTTTCCCAAGAATAATGACATGCAAAAAAGGAACCATTAAGCAATCAGTCGCTTTCATTTGGTTCCCTTATCATTTTGGTCTTTAATTTTTAAACATGTTTTTAAATTTGTCCCAAACAGAATCTTTTTGTTTCGCTTCAAGCTTCGCTAATTTTTCATAAAGAGTCTTTTCTTCGCTCGTTAACGACTTCGGTGTTTTAATTTGAACAACGACTTGTTGATCACCTTTTCGTTTGGTACGGACATTAGCAATCCCTTTATCACGCATTCTTAAAATGGTTCCATGCTCAATTCCAGCAGGTATCTTTAAGTTAACATCGCCATAAATCGTTGGCACTTCGACTGTAGTCCCTAAGACAGCTTGTGTGAGCGAAAGGGGGACTTCTAAAATCACATCGTCATGGTTTCGTCTAAAAAATTTATGGGGACGAACGCGGAAGTTTAAATATAAGTCACCTTTCGAACCTCCACGGCTGCCACCATCACCATAACCTGCGACTTTAAGACTCATGTTGGTATCAACACCGGCTGGGATATTAACATCAACCGTCTTAGTCACTTTTTCACGACCACTGCCTTTACAGTGATTACATTTTTTCGTAATAATTTTACCTTGTCCACCACATTTAGGACACACTTGTTGAGATCGCATGGTTCCAAACATCGTTCTTTGATCGACGTTAATAAAGCCATCACCATGACAGCGATCACACACTTCGATATCCTTAGCAGACTCCGCTCCTAAGCCGTGACAAACATGACATTCCTCATCAATTTGTACGGAAATGGTTTTTTTCGTTCCCAAAGCCGCTTCCATAAAATCGATGGTCATGCCTTTTTCTAAATCGTTACCGCGTTGAGGTCCCGTTGATTGACCATAGCGTTGCGTCCGTTGACCACCGCCAAAAAACTGGGAAAAGATATCGCCAAAATCGCCGAATCCACCAAAACCACCAAAACCTTGACCATTTTGAAAAGGACCTTCTTGATGGCCAAAACGGTCATATTGTGACCGTTTTTGAGCATCCCCTAGTGTGTCATACGCTTCTTGAACTTCTTTAAATTTTGCTTCTGCGTCGTCTTCTTTAGAAATATCAGGATGATATTTTTTTGCTAGGGTGCGATATGCTTTTTTAATTTCTTCTTCAGTTGCGCCTTTTTTTATTCCTAATACATCGTAGTAATCTCTTTTTGCCATTTAAGCATCAACTCCAATTATGCCAAGAAACATTTTGCTTTGGCTTATTTTTCTTCGAATTCAGCATCAACTGTTTTATGATTATCATCATCTTTTTCATCAGTTGTTGCCGTGTTTTCTTGGTTCTTTTGATATGCTTTGACAGCAATTTCTTGAGCGTCTTTTTCTAAAATCTCAATTTTCGCACGAATGTCTGCGATATCATCGGTTTTTAAGGCTTCTTCTAAATCTTTAATTTGACCTTCAAGTTTTGTTTTTGTTGGTTCATCAATTTCATCTTTTAAATCGTTCATTGCTTTATTTGTTTGGAAAATTAAACTTGAAGCTTCATTTTTCGTATCGGCTGCTTCACGTTTTTGTTGGTCAGCTTCTGCTTGTTCTTCAGCTTCTCTAACTAAACGATCGATTTCAGCTTCTGATAAGGCACCTGTACCCGTGACTGTAATACTTTGTTCTTTATTTGTTCCTAAATCTTTTGCTTTAACAGAAACAATACCATTGGCATCAATATCAAACGATACTTCAATTTGGGGAACACCACGAGGTGCTGGTGGAATATCAGTTAATTGGAAACGTCCTAAGGTTTTATTATCTTGAGCCATGGAGCGTTCTCCTTGTAAAACATGAATATCAACTGCTGGCTGATTGTCAGCTGCTGTTGAGAATACTTGTGATTTAGTTGTTGGAATGGTTGTGTTTCTTTCAATTAATTTTGTGAAAACACCACCAAGTGTTTCAATACCTAGTGATAATGGGGTAACATCTAATAATAAAACGTCTTTTACGTCACCCGCTAAAACGCCACCTTGAATGGCTGCACCCATCGCAACAACTTCGTCTGGGTTCACACTGCGGTTTGGTTCTTTTCCGAGTTCACGTTTAACAGCGTCTTGAATCGCTGGAATTCTTGTTGATCCACCAACTAATATCACTTGATTAATGTCGTTTGCAGTTAATTTAGCGTCTGACATTGCTCTTCTTAAAGGTGTTTGAATCTTTTGCACTAGATGAGCAGTTAACTCATCAAACTTTGCTCGTGTTAAATTCATTTCTAAATGAAGTGGACCTGCATCACCCATCGTAATAAACGGTAAGCTTATTTGTGTAGTAGTTAGGCCGCTTAATTCTTTTTTCGCTTTTTCAGCAGCATCTTTTAATCGCTGTGTTGCCATTTTATCTTTGGATAAATCAACACCATTTTCTCTTCTAAATTCCGCGACTAAGTAATTCATCACTTCTGTATCAAAGTCATCGCCACCAAGTTTGTTATTTCCTGCTGTTGAAATGACTTCGAATGTTGCGTCTGCAAGTCTTAAAATGGAGACGTCAAATGTTCCCCCACCGAGGTCAAAGACTAAGATGACTTGTTCTTTATCGGTTTTATCGATACCATAAGCTAAAGCAGCTGCAGTAGGCTCGTTAATAATCCGTTTTACATCTAAACCTGCAATCCGACCAGCATCTTTAGTTGCTTGACGTTCTGCATCGTTAAAATAAGCAGGAACTGTAATAACGGCTTGCGTCACTTCAGCACCTAAATAATCTTCAGCGGTTTTCTTTAAGTTTTGCAAAATCATCGCTGAAAGTTGTTGCGGTGTATATTTTTTTCCATCAATATCAACCGTGTAATTTTTTTCACCCATATGTCTTTTAATGGATGATACTGTGTTTAAGTTTGTAATTGATTGTCTTTTAGCAACTTCGCCAACACTGATGTCTTCCCCTTTAAAGGAAATAACGGATGGGGTTGTTCTTCCCCCTTCAGCGTTTGTAATAACTTTCGGTTCGCCACCTTCCATGACGGAGACAACAGAGTTTGTAGTTCCTAAGTCAATACCAATAATTTTATTTGTTTTTGCCATTTTTTTCACTCCATTCATTGATTTTTACCATGGCTGGTCTTAATAATTGATCTTTGTATAAGTAACCTTTTTGAATCACAGCTAAATTGATTCCGTTCGCTTTTGTTTCATCGGCTTCTTTTTCAACTGCGTGATGAAACTTGGGATCAAATTGCTGATTGAGGGCTTCGATTTCTTTGAGGCCATCATTTGTTAAAATTTGAAAAAATTGATCATTTAACATTTTGAATCCATACAAAAAGTTTTTAAGCATTTCATTATCTGTCGGCATATTCACGATTTTATCCATTTGATCTAAAGGTTGTAAAAGATCTAGGATTAAATTTTTTGAGGCAAACTTTCTGTCGTTAATTCGCTCTTGAGTCATTCGCCTTTTGAAATTCTCAAGCTCGGCAGTGTTTCTTAATAACTTATCTTTTAAAACTCCAATTTCTAACTCTAATGATTCAAGATGTAATTTTTGCTTGCTTTTCTTTTCTTTTTTTGGTGTTTCTTCAACATTTTTTTCATCCTCGCTAGGACCGTTGAATTGTTCTACTTTCTTTTCTTCCATTTAATAACTTCCTTTGCTTATTTTTTATATAGTTTACTAAAGTTGCTGGCAATATATTCAACTAAAGGAATCACTTTACTGTATTGCATTCTTGTGGGTCCTACAACCGCAATCGTTCCGTGTTCCTCTTCGCTAATGCGATAAGGAATTGAAACTACAGTGCAGTTTTCCATGGGAATTAACTTTAAGTCGCTTCCAAAACGCACGGCTAGGCCGTCTTCTTCGCCAATGACGGTTAAGAGTTCCCGCCTGTTTAACATCTCAACGAAACTTTTAATTTGATCGCGATTATCAAATTCAGGCTGATTTAAAATGTTTGATATCCCTGATAAATAATAATTTTCTTGCGCAAATTTAGAAAAAGCATCGATGAATGAATCAAATATGTGTTCTTGATAAGCCATGAATGAATCGATTTGGCGTTTAGAAACAGAGTCATGTAAAATCGCTTCTGCTTCTAAAACCGTTCGGTTTTTAAGTAAGTCATTTAAAGTTTGAATCACTTTTTGAACCCCACTGAAATCACCATTGGCTGGAATTTGAATCGATTGATGCTCAACATGGCCTTGGTCAGTTACAATTAATATGACTGCTTCTGTTGGGCCTAAATGAATAAAGTCAATCTTTTTAATTTTCGCTGTTTCACTACTTGGACCGATTGCTAAAGCTGTGTAGTTCGTTAAATTTGATAATAATGTAATCGCTTCTTCAATCGTTCTTTCACGACCTAGTTTTCCTCTTAAAAAAATCTCATCAATCAAAGGGAATGATTCAAGAACGTCTTGGTCACGGGTCACTAAATTTTCAACATAGTACCGCAAACCATGTTCTGAAGGGATTCTCCCACTCGATGTATGAGTTTTTTCTAAGAAGCCAAGATCTTCTAAACTCGCCATATCATATCTCAAAGTCGCACTTGAGAAATTAAGGTATGGTAAGTGTGTTAAAGCCTTCGAACCCACAGGCATTCCGTCTTTAACATAGATTTCAATAATGGCTTTTAAGATCAGTTTTTGACGACTTGTAATCATCGTAACACCCCGCTTGCACTCCAAATAATAATGTGCCAATATTATTGTAAACCATTTGATTGGCACTGTCAAGTCAAATGTGCTATTTTATCTATTAAAAAAAAGGCTCTGTCTTGAACCTCTTTTTTTGCAAGAAAAAAACTATTCCGTGAATAGTTTATCTCTTTTCTCTATGAATGGTGTGTTTTCTTTCATTTGGGCAATATTTTTTAAATTCAATTCTTTCGGGTTTGGTTTTTTTATTTTTGTCTGTATGATAATTTTCATTGCCACATGAAGTACATACCAATTTTACGAGTTCTCTCATGTTCATCCCTCCGTACATACGAGTGTATTATATCAAAAGGTTACCTTGTTTTCAATGCTTTTGATACTTTTTGTGAATAAGTAAAATAACTATCATTTTCATCTTCCTTCGATTATAATAAAACCAGGTGATAAAGTGAAACAAAGAGAAACGACAAGAACAATTCAAATTGGCCCTCTCCAAATGGGAGGAGACAATAAAGTATATATTCAATCAATGACAAATACATACACAAAAGATGTTGCCGCAACCGTTAAGCAAATCCAGACGTTAGAACGAGCTGGGTGCGAAATTATTCGAGTGGCTGTTTTAGATAAGGAAGACGCTCAAGCCATTAAAGAAATTAAAAAGCAAATTTCTATTCCTATTGTTGCTGATATTCATTTTGACTACCGATTGGCTTTAGAGTCGATTAAAAGTGGTGTCGATAAAATTCGTCTGAATCCCGGTAATATCCCTAAACGTGAACATGTTAAAAAAGTAGTTCAAGCTTGTAAAGAAAAAAAGATTCCTATTCGCATTGGTGTCAATAGTGGATCTTTACCCAATCGCGCAGAGCCTACCGTGGCTTTAATGATTGAAACGGCAAAACATCATGTCGATATTTTAGAATCGCTTGATTTTTATGACATCGCTCTTTCATTGAAGGCAACAGATATGAATTTAATGATTGAAACATATCGGGAAGCTGCTAAAGTGTTCCCCTATCCGCTTCATTTAGGTGTTACTGAAGCGGGAACTGCTTTTACTGGCGGCATAAAAAGTGCGATGGGAATCGGCATTCTTCTTTATGAAGGCATCGGGAATACCATTCGTGTTTCTTTAACTGACAATCCCGTTTTAGAAATTCAAGCCGCAAAAGAAATTTTGAAAAATTTAGGGCTCAAGGATAAAGTTCCTAACTTGATTAGTTGTCCGACTTGTGGCCGAATTCAATTTAATATGATTGATATTGCTAAAAAAGTTGAAGCTTACCTTCTTAAAGTAAATAAAAATATTAACGTTGCTATTATGGGTTGTTTAGTCAATGGACCTGGAGAAGCAAAACACGCCGACATTGGTATTGCTGGAGGCGGAGGCACAGCTGCTTTATTTAGAAAAGGTGAAATTATTAAAAAAGTGAAAGAATCAGAAATTTATGATGAATTGATTAAAGAAATCGATAATTTTGATGATTCAATTTACGATAAAAAAGAGGCTAGCTAGCCTCTTTTTACTTAACGAACATATTTCTTTAAAATGCCTAAAACTTCATTGATTTTTTCATCACGGGTGCCATCGACAAAAGATTCACGGACACAACTTTCAATGTGTTGTTGTAAGATTTGTAAATTTGCCTTTTTTAATAAGGCTTCAACAGCCATAATTTGATTCGCAATGTCGACACAGTAACGGTCTTCTTCTGTCATGCGAATAACGGCTTCAATTTGACCCTTCGCTGTTTTAAGTAGATTCAATGAGCTTCGATGATCGTGCTTCACGTTCCACCTCCAACGTTTTTTGTAAGTTGACCTTTTTTAGTCTTAAAGAGTTGTAAATGACATTGAGACTACTTAAAGACATCGCTGCAGCACCAATCATTGGGTGTAATAAACCAAAGACAGCAAAAGGAATGGCAACAGCATTGTAAAACCATGCCCAGAAGTAGTTTTGTTTAATCTTTTTAAAAATGGCTTTTGAAAGTTCAACGGCTTGTAAAATTGCCTCTAAATCGCCTCTAACAAGTGTAACATCAGATGACTCAATCGCAATATCTGTCCCCGTACCAATGGCAATACCAACATTGGCTTGTTTTAAAGCAGGGGCATCATTAATACCATCGCCGACCATCGCAGTGAGACCATATTGTTGTTGAAGGTTGATAATTTCATCGACTTTACCATCGGGTAAAACGCTTGCGATTACATGCGTGATTCCAGCTCTTTCTGCTATAGCACGAGCTGTTTTTTCGTTATCCCCGGTAATCATCGCTGTTTTAATGCCTTGTCTTTCTAACGCTGAAATAACGACTTTTACGTTTTCTTTAAGTTCATCAGCAACAGCTATTAAACCAAGAACAGCTTCAGCCGAAGCAACAATCATCACTGTTTTTGCTTCACTTTCCAAACGGTCAAGCTCTTCTGCATATGCAGTGATATCAATCGCATGGTCATCCATCAATTTTTCATTACCAATATAATACATCTTACCATCTACTTGACCTTGGATTCCTTTACCGATAACAGCCTCAACTTGTTCAGCTTGTAGAAGAGGAATATCCATTGCTTTGGCTTTATCTATAATTGCTGATGCTAAAACGTGTTCGGATCCATTTTCAATGGCTTGAGCAATTTTTAAAAGATGATTTTCATCTTTAGCAACTATATCTGTAACAACAGGTTCACCATATGTTAAGGTTCCTGTTTTATCAAAAGCAATGACTTTAATATCTTTTAACGTTTGAACGGCTTCACCGTTTTTAATTAAAATGCCGTTTTCGGCGCCTAAGCCACTACCGACCATCAATGCGGTTGGTGTCCCTAATCCTAAAGCACAGGGGCAGGAAATAACTAAAACAGCGGTTGCGGACACGAATGCAGTTTGCCATACGGGGCTTGTTGTGTTCACCCACGGTAGTGCATTTTCAAAAAAGCGAAGAATGTTAAAGTGGAAACCTGAGAAAAGATTAAACGATAAGAAAGTTAAAATGGTTAATACTAAAACGGCAGGAACAAAGTAACCGGTAATCCGGTCAGCAAACGCTTGAATGGGTACCTTTGACCCTTGACAAGCTTCGACCAGTTCAATGATTTGTGCTAAAAAGGTATCGTTACCAATTTTTGTTACTTCAACTTTTAAGAGCCCTTGTTTGTTAATGGTTGCACCAATAACAGGATCACCAACACCTCTTAAAACAGGCATGGATTCACCAGTTGCAAGTGATTCATCAACGAGTGATTCACCTTCAATAATCTTTCCATCAGAAGGAATTTTCTCACCAGGGCGAACAATCATCACATCACCCACAGACAATTCAGAAGTCAAAACTTCAAGTTCAACACCATCAACAATAATTTGCGCGGTTTTAGAACCTAGGTTGACGAGCTTCTTAATGGCGGAAGCCGATTTACCTTTAGCTCTCGTTTCTAAGTATTTACCTAATAAATGAAATGTCATAATTGAAGCTGCCATTTCAATAAATGTTGGCATCGGAAAAAAGAGACCGAGTAAGCCAACAAAGTATGGCGGAATGGTTCCTAAAGAAACTAAAACATCCATTGTTGCTCGTTTGGCTTTAAGTGAACGATAGCTCCCACGATGCACACGACGACCTAAAATGAAAATCACGGGGAAACCCAAAGCGGCTTCAATAATCGTATAAAAAGGAATATTTATCCCAACCATATGAAGTATCATTAAAATCATCATCGATGTCGAGATGACTAAAGCATAAATTAAATTTTTCTTTGCTTTTTGCGTTTTGAGAACATCAGGATCAACGGCGTCGTCAAGTTCTTCTTCTAAAACAAGATCATAACCCACATCTTGAACAGCTTTTTTAATTTGGCTCAGTTTAAGTTCTGTTTGATCATATACAACCGTCATTTTATCAGTTGCAACATTCACCGAAACTTCTTGAACGCCTTTAAGTTCACGAACAGCGTCATCGACACTGCCGGCACAACTTGCACACGTCATGCCATCAACACGAACAGTAATTTTCTTAATGTTTTCATTGATGATTTCTGCTGAATAGCCAATGGTTTCAATTAAATCTAAAACAGCATCGCTTTGAATTTGAGCCTCATCAAAAACAATGCTGCCGGTATCGTTGGCCAAATTAATTTTTGCTTCAACAATTCCCGGCTCACTATTTAAGACTTTATCAATGCTGTTGGCACATGTTGCACAAGTCATTCCTGATATTTTAAGTTTAATCGTCGTCATTTGACAGGAGTCGCCTGATAGCCAAGACGGCCGATTAAATGCGTAATGTCTTCATCTTTAACTAAAGTTTCGTCATATTTAACAATGACGTTTTTATCGATGTTACTAGCAATTGCTTCTTGAACACCTTTATGTCTAGATACTGCGCGTTGAACACCTTGTGCGCAACCAAAACATGTCATACCTTGAACAGAAAATTCTACTGTTTTCATCTTTTATCACCTTTCTTTACCCCTCATAGGGGGGGTCATTTTTATTTTATCACCATTGTTTAGATTTGTAAAGAAAAAAGTGATTTTTTTTATAAAAAATTAATCACTTTCGTATAACGATATTTCGTAATCACAAATTGCTTCATAAAATTCTTTTTCGTGAGATACTAAAATCAGTGTTCCTTCGTATTCAATCAACGCTTCTTTCAGCGCTTCTTTTGCTTCAACATCTAGGTGGTTCGTTGGTTCGTCCATTATTAAGACATTGCTTTGATGATGTCTTAGTTTAGCGAGACGAACTTTTGTTTGTTCACCACCAGAAAGTTTCTTAAGCGGCCTTTCGGCCATTTCATAAGAAATCCCATGAGCACCTAACAAAGCATAAATTTCTTTTTTAGTAAAACGCGGGTATAAATGATGGATATATTGAAAGGGAGTTACCATTTCATCATATGTTTCATCTTGGGAAAAATAAGCAATGTCGGCCGTATCGATCCAATGAAAAGAACCTGATAAAGCTGGAATGATGCCTAGAATAGTTTTTAAAAAGCTTGTTTTTCCAACTCCATTTTTACCTGTAATAACAACTTTATCTTCCTTAAGAATGGCAAAATCTAACGGCTCAATGAGTGGCTCATCATAACCAATTTCTAAAGCCTTAGAATGAAAAACATCTTTTCCTGTGGTTTTAGAAAAGGGGAAACGAAAATGATAGACTCGTGATTGTTGAGGAGGACGGATCCGTTCAATTTTCTTTAACATTTTCCGGCGACTCTGTGCTCTTTTAGTTGTCGAGGCTCGGACAATGTTCTTTTGAATAAAGGCTTCTGTCTTTTCAATTAGTTTTTGTTGATTGACAAAGGCTTGAGTTTGTTGACGATGACGTAATTCTCTTTCTTTTAAATAAAAATTAAAGTCACCTTTGTAGCGCTCAATCTTTTGCCCTTCAATCGCGAACACAGTTTGGGCAATTGAACTTAAAAACTCTTCGTGGTGAGAGACAACAATAAAGGCCTTTTCGTATTGGTTTAAAAACTTGATGAGCCACTCTATATGTTTAACATCTAAAAAGTTAGTTGGCTCATCCAATAATAAAACATCTGCTTCTTCTAACAACAGTTTTCCTAAAATAATTTTAGCTCGCATCCCACCAGATAAATATTTAAAAGGTTGGTCTAAAACCGACATTTCTAAACCCAACCCATGAATTACGTTGCCAATTTGTGATTTAATTTGGTAAAAATTATCTTCCATCAGTTGTTCTTGTAAGTCCGAAGCCCATTGTAGGTAACGACTTTGGTCTTTTGAATCAGCGATTGATGCTTGGTGATATAAAGTTTCCATTTCCTTTTCTTTTTCAAAAAGTGGTAAAAAAACATCATATAAATAATGTTTTACCGTTTGGTTCAAATTTAGTTTTTGATACTGATCAAGATAGCCAATTTTTTTATTTGGTAACCATGTGATCTGACCTTTGTCGGGACGGAGTTGTTTTTCAATCAGTTTTAAAAGTGTTGATTTCCCAGAACCATTTGGACCAACTAAAACTGCATGTTCGTTCGCGAACAACCGCATCGAAGCATGCAAATAAAGCGGCTCTTGTCCGTAACTAAAGGTTAAATTTTTAACATCTAACAAACTCATTTAGGCACTTTCAAGGTTTTGATGTCTTCATCATCTTTAACAAAAAACCATTGTTCCTTTACAAAATTTTCAGTTTGGACAATTTGATCTAAGTCTTTAATAATGTATTTTGATGTTGCGGTCACGTAGATGTTATCGTCCTCATCATAAATATAACCTTCACCAGTAAAAATTCGCGAGGTTTTTTTCGTTAAATAGCCAACACAGTATAACTTCTTATAAAGTGGTACAGGCTTTAAATACTTCGTTGTTAATTCAATGGTCATCCACCATGTGTTTTCATTTGCAGCTTGGATTGAGCGACCAATGGTTTCATCTAGCATTGCCGCTGATAAGCCACCATGCATAATGCCTGGATAGCCTTGGTGGTGTTCTTCGGGCTTAAAGATACCTACGACATGGTCATTTTCAAGTTGATAAAACTGTGCTTGGATGCCATGATCATTATGAATACCACAAACATAACACAACGTTCCGTTATATTGTTTTTTAATGACACGATATTCCATTTAAATAAACTCCACTTCAGTAAAATAAATGAAAAATGATGCCAAAATTGTTGATGTAATAAAGACAATTAAGATGATACGATAGATCAAACCCCAGCGAGGTTGGTTTTTTTCATACTGAAAGAAACCAACAGAAAGAGGTAAACAAACCATAAGCCATTTTTCTTTAGGTGTTTCACCAAATTTCAAAGCATAAATCAAACGATATGTTACAACCGTTACAGGACCTAAAAAGAGGGTAAACCAAAAAGCATTAATAAGAATAAAAACAAGAAAATCAAACATTTTCTTTCCCTCCTTTAACGATATAGTACAAACCTGGAACCAAAAGTAAAAGCCATAAAAAGGAGCCCGTAAAAAAGACACCTAACATGACATAAAACAAGGACGATAATACAATCAGCCAACGATCTTTTTTCTTAATCATGGTCTCACCTCTTTATGAAGGACAACTCGTGTCGATAAGACGCCACTATTAATTTCAATATGGCGACCTCCACGGTCTAAGTAGCCATATGCTGAATAGCCTGAATTTCTTCCATATGCTAGTAATATGCCAGTATGAGTAAAAGAAAAATCGTTTAAATGGTCATGACCAACAAAGACACCCTTGGTTCTATTATAAGTAACCATGGCATCAAAGAAACCAGTGTCTTTCCCTTGGGCATACACTTTTCCTTCTTTAAAAACGCCGTCATAATCATCGCCAACTTCAATATATTGTCTAAGCGGCATATGCATAAAGGCAATTGAATCATGAGTGTCATTTTGAACTGATGTTTCATACCACTGGACTTGCGCAACCGATAAATAGTCATAAATGCCATCTGCTTCAGGGTCGTTTGGAACTTCGTCTTTTGAATCTAAAAAGTATGCATGATAAAGTGGGTTATTTTCATAGGTAAACGTAATTTTAAAATTACCAACGCCACCATCTTCTATCTCTGGACCTGTTTTAAATAATAAATATTCGGTGTCTTTTGTTTGATCAAGTAATTTTTGTAAGTGATGATGGTCGCTTTCATGGTTACCAAAAACAAATGTCCACGGGATTTTTAACGCTTCCATTTTTTGAACGAGTTGGCGAAAGAGTCGTGGTGCTTGCGGGCTCATCACTACGTCACCTGTTAAAACGATCAAATCGTACTGATCAGAATTGGCAAGATCGCGGATTAGACTGTCGGTTTGATGATCTCGGTGACTAATCCCGTATGCATAGTGTAAATCGGTTAGTTGTAAAATTTTAATAGTTTCTGAGTCGACTTCTAAAATGATGGGGTCGTTATCAGAATATGTATAACTTCCTTTTTTTTGACATGATGCGAGCGTCATTATTGTTAAGACTAAAAAAAGAATCAATAAACTTTTTTTCATAAACTCAACTCCTGCAGAACATTTTCTAATTGGTTTTTCTTTACAATACGCATTTGATAAAAGACATCTTTTTCATCAACAAAAACCAATTCGTTTTCGTTGATATATCGTTTAATTTGTGTCTCTAAGGGATAAACAATTACAATTTTAGGATAGGGTGATTCGAGAAATTGACTTTGGTTAATTAAAAAGCTGCCCCCGGTCCTATGAACTTCCCACATCGTTGCACTATTAATCGTCAATTCATCATTTTTTCTTATTTTATAAAACAAAATTTCATATGTTTGATCTTTTATTTTTAATAGAGAACGCTTATTTTCTAAAACGAGTTCACCATATTTTTTTAATGTTTCAATTACCTCTAAACGAACCTTTTTCGTTTGTTGGTAAGAAATCGATAAAATCACAACGTAAACAACAATTAAAAGCGCTAAGACGATGATGATTTCTGGCATGGATTCCCCTCCTTCACAATGACTTTTTTCAACTGACCTTTTTTAAAAAGACAATGAAACTGATAATTTTTCTCATCTTCTAAAAGCGTTGGTAAAAAATAAGGAATGTTTTTTGCAATCCCTTCATTTTCCAAATTCGTTGTCCAAGCAATTGTTTTAAAATCCAAAATGCCTTCTTGAACACGAACAGGTGTATTGAAAGTGAAGTTATCGGGCAAATAATAAAGGTAGACATATAATCCTTGTCCCTGTGCGTGAAAAACGTTCCATGTCACACAACCTTTATAAATAAAACGATTGATATCTAAATCAAGACCCGTTTCTTCACGCACTTCTCGATAAATACATTCTTGTGGTGTTTCTCCGTTTTTAATTTTACCACCTAAACCGTTCCATGAACCCATCCATGGTGCTTTATTTCGGTTAATGAGTAAAACATTGTCTTGATGGATTAAAAAAGCAAGGGTGTATTTAAACATACGTTCTCCTTATAAATCTCTTTAAAAAAATTATACCATAAGAAACAAAAAGCGGGATAAAGGACTTATCTTTTCTTCTTTTGGTCATTTATTATTTTCTTTTTATTTATGTTGTGCTATAATTAAAAACGTTAAAGCGCCCCCTTAGCTCAGTTGGTAGAGCAACTGACTCTTAATCAGTGGGTCGTAGGTTCAATCCCTACAGGGGGTACCAATAAAAAAAAAGGACAACGAGATGTCCTTTTTTGTTTATGAATGAAATCCCCAGTGATGTGGGGGGGAGATTATCACTGGGGCCATGTTAATAAATCACAAGATAAACAATCGATACAAAAAGGGTAAGCGACGTTTTCATATCTTGTTATTATCAACTATCTTTATTATAACAAACTTTTTAAATAAAAAACAATCTTTATGATTATCTTTGTCGTTTTTTTATGACCCAAGAACCAGCGAATCCTACCAAAAGGATAGCCAAAGCATAAATTGTCATATTTCTTACAATTTTCGGCATGATGGTGTCATGAGCGTTGATCATGATGTTGAGTTCTTCTTCAGTACTCCCTGGTTGAAATGTGCTAGTAATCTCGTTTAAATCTTCTTCATATGTTAAAACAAGGTCCAATTGGTCAATCAACTTGCCGTCATAATCGAATAATACAAAATGAAAGATAACGGATTCATCAAAACGGATCGCATAAAAATAAAAATTTAACATCGCGATACCGTAACTAATCGATTGATAGTTTGGATCGAGATTGGAGTCATAAAGAGGATCAAAAACTTGAAAAGTGATTTCATCGATAACAAGGAGACTATCGGGATGGATGAGTTGAACGGTCGCTTCTCCTTTTTTAAGAGCTTGGACTTCCCCAGTTTCACTTACGGTTAAAATGGTTTCATCACTAGATGCATAAAAAATACCGATGACGTTACTTTCAATTTGGTAAATATCACCATTTTTTAATGGTTCAGCAGTCCCAGTAAACTGATAAACTTTCATGGCTGTTTGGTCTTCGTTATCATTGGGTGTCGTCGCAAAAGGAACATCTGTCTTAGGGACAACAAACAGTCCTACTTGGTTCATCTCTTTTTTGTTTTCCCGACCAATCACTTGATAAGCAATTAAACGGTAGTCATCAGTTTCAACGGTTTTAAGATGTTGATAATAAATAGCCTGTAAAGCAACAAAATTAGAAAAATCGCCTGTTTCATAAGCGTGAGCTGCTTTTTCGTTGTAAATGGTAGATAGCCGCTGATGGTAAGCGATGTTGTTTGTTGTATAGTAAACAATAATACTAAAAAGCAATCCAATAATACTTAGGATAATAAGAAATTTTTTCATTTAGGAATAACACCTTTTTTATTATAAAGTTGGCGAGCACCACCTAAACAACGAACTGTTTGACCATCAAAAATAATTGCTCCATCATCGGGAATGCCATAAATATCTTTTTTTGTTTCGCGGTGTCTTTTTCTTAAAGAACTTTTTTGTTTCTTACGACGTCGATAGTGAACTTCTATAATAAACTGATCAAGCCAATTTAAACCTTTATTTAAAGAAAAACGGTGGTATTCATTATCAGGTGATATATGATATTCAGCAAATTGGATCATCGCTCCAGCCGATGAACCAATAACAATCTTTTTGTGTTTTTCGATTGTTTCAATGAGTCCTAGTTCATCCATTCGTTTCATCATTAAATCGGGTGCGCCTCCCGGAAAATACAAAATATCGGCACTTTGAATCTGTTTTTTCATCATATCAATATTTTTATCATTGTGATAAATCCAAGTAATCTGATCTTCTTTAATTCCATAAGGTGCAAAACTATCAATCATTTTTTGATAGTATTCACCCCCTTTTCGATAATACAAGTCATACGCGTCAAAATGGGGAATATGTTCTTCAAAATATGAAAGGGCGACAATACACACACGGTGTTTTGGTAAAATGTATGGTTGAAATTGCTGGACCCATTTAGAATCTCCTAAAATACCTCGGCTTAATAAAATATGAATCATCTTTATGCCTCTTTCTTCGTTTTCATCAGTAAAGTCGTTAGTGGTTCAGGAACGTGATAATAAAAGCCTTGATGAACGGTAATACCAAGTTCAATCAATTTTTGACTGGCTTCTTCAGTCTCTACACCTTCAGCAATAATCGTCTTTCCTAAATCTTTTCCTAGTTGCCAAATAAACTTAACAATGTTTAAGTGATGACCTTGACTAATGTTTTGAATAAATTGTTTATCAATCTTAATCATATCATAAGATACATCACCAAGCACCATCAGAGAGGAATATTGACTGCCAAAATCATCAATCGCTATTAAATAACCTTGTTTACGGTATTGCAAAATCCGTTCTTGACAAGTTGCTAAATTATGAATGAATGTTTGTTCTGATACTTCGATTACAACATCTTGTTGATGAAGATCATTTAATTCAACATGTGTATTAATGTGTTCAATGAATTGTCTGTCTAGAAACATTTCTGGTGTTAAGTTTAACGTCAATTTTGTCTTTCGGTAATAAGGATCTAGCTTTAATTGACTAAATTGTTGAAGACTTTTTACAACCAACTGAGCTTCTAACATCTCAATTAAATTAGATTTGCGTGCGATTTCAATAAAATGGTTGGGGGGAATATTACCCAATGTGGGGCTTTTCCACCGTGCTAACGTCTCAACGTAAACAACAGCTTGGGTACGTCCATCAACTATTTTCTGAAAATAGACGTTGATTTCATCGTTTTCAATTGCATTAAATAAATGATTTGAAATTAAGAGGTTTCTTTCTAATTCTACTTTCATTTTTGGTTCGTATAATACAACGGATAAATAGAGTGTTTCTTGTTCATGCGTCGCGGCAATACTTGCATTTTGAATGGTTTCAGTAAGCGTTGATTCAGAAGTTAAATGTTGAGCTAAGCCCATACTTAATTTGACTTGAACGTGGGTTTCTTCCACAAGGTAACTACGAATAAAATAAGTTTCTAACGTTTCTTTAATCTGAACTACTTCTTCATCGGTTCGATTAAAGAAGATTAAAACGTACTGTTTTCTTGTAAACATCGCCATTAAATCAGTATCTTGTAGTAGTTGTTGATAAGGTTTCGTAATTAAAACTAATAATTTATTAGTAAATTCATTGCCATAATAATCATCGATTTCATGAAGATTATCAATATTGATAACAAAGACCGTCGCTTGTTTTGTTTTCGGCACGTCGTGAAGTTTTTCTTCTAGACCAAATCGGTTTAGTAAATGCGTGACTGAGTCATAATGAGCGGGTTGTTCTAATAGAGTTGTTAATTGAATTTTTTCGGTAATATCTTCACCAATACTTAAAATCCGATAAGGTTGTTGATGTTCATCTTCTAATAAGACATTGCGCCATGAAATAATAAGTGGTTTGGAGTTATCGGTGTATTCTGTTGTTGCAAATGAGATTTTTTCCGTTAACGCTTTTTGAAACCACGAGCGATAATCTTCCATGTTTTTAATACCAATTTCATTCACATGTTTACCAATCACTTCTTTTTCGGTTAAATTAAAAGTTGTTAAGTAGTTTTTAGATGCTTCAACAACATGACCTTTCGTATCAAAAACAACGATAATTTCTTTCGTATAATCAACGACTTTAATCGTTTCTTTAGTAATTTCTTTAATTGACTTTTCAGCAACTCGAAGTTGTTCTTTTATCATTTCTACGTTGGTGACATCAAAACCTAACCATATATAATTACTATATTTTTTCGTAATGGCAATTAAAAAACTA
>JALNWO010000006.1 GCA_023230825.1 Acholeplasmataceae bacterium | reverse complement strand
TTACTGTCGGTACTTGAATTTCACAAGTTCAACCCGAAGGTTCGCGGACTTTACCGCCGGTCCCGAATTTCACGGTGCCCCGAAGTATGTTTTACATTCTTATTTTAACATAAACATTTTTTAATGCAAGAATAAACGTCAAAAAGAGCCGTTTTAATCGCTATTTTTAAACCATTATTTAAAGTTTTTGGTATAATATAGGTGAAATTCGAATTGTGAGGATAAGTCATGAAAAAAAGATTTACGGCTCTCATTATTTTAGACGGCTATGGCCTTGCCGAGCCCAGTGATTCTAATGCCGTCTATTTAGCAAAGACACCCTTTTTAGACACCCTTTTTCAAACCTACCCAACCCAAACGCTAAGAGCGAGTGGGGAAGCGGTTGGCCTACCTGAAGGACAAATGGGAAATAGTGAAGTTGGACATTTAAATTTAGGCGCTGGACGCGTCGTTTACCAGTCATTAACCCGCATTAACGTCGCCATAAAAGACGGTTCTTTTTTTGAAAATGAGGCTTTTATGAAAGCCATTGAACATGTGAAAAAACATCAATCAAAACTCCATATCTTAGGTTTAGTCTCTGATGGTGGAGTTCATTCTTACCCGACGCATATTAAAGCTTTGAATGATTTTGCGTTAAGTCATGGGGTGACTCCTTATTTACATGCTTTTATGGATGGTAGAGATACGCCACCCACTGCAGGCATTGACTACATTAAAGATTTAATTGATAGTGGTATGAAGGTCGCAACTGTCTCTGGACGATATTATGCCATGGACCGTGATAACAATTGGGGACGAATCCAACTTGCATATGATAATATGGTTTTTGGCAGTGGTCAAAAATATGAAAATGTTTACGATGGTTTTAAAGCATCTTACGCCGCTGGCGTAACTGATGAGTTTATCATTCCATTTTTAGTTGATGAAACCGGTTTAGTTCAAAATCATGATGCAATTTTATTTGCTAATTTCCGACCTGATCGAGCGATTCGCTTAAGCGTTGCCTTTTCAAATCCAAAAGCGACAAAACAATTTATTACCCCAGGAAAGCCAGCGTTTGATACGACAAAAGCTTTAGAAGATATTTTCTTAGTCTCAATGATGCACTATCACGATTTAGTGAAAGGTCCCATTGCCTATGGCCTCCAAACATTAGATGATTTATACGGCGAAATCATTGCCGAAAATGGATTAAAACAACTTCGAATTGCGGAAACAGAAAAATATCCTCATGTCACCTTCTTCTTTGATGGTGGTCGGGAGATGGACTTACCAGGGTCAAAACGGATTTTAATTGAATCACCGAAAGTTGCAACTTACGACTTAAAACCAGAAATGAGTGCTTATGGTGTCCGTGACGCTGCTGTTAAAGAGATCTTGTCCGGTGAGTTTGATACAATGATTCTCAACTTTGCTAATCCAGATATGGTGGGTCATACCGGATCAATTCCTGCAGCCATTAAAGCAGTTGAAGCAGTCGATGCTTGTGCAAAAGATGTGATTGAAGCTATTTTAAGTATTGGTGGTGTTGCCATCGTCTTAGCCGATCATGGCAATGCAGAAAAAATGCGCGAAGCAGACGGGAGTCCCCATACAGCTCATACAACCAATTTAGTTCCTGTAACGATTACTGATCATCATGTAGAAATACGAGACGGTGGAGCCCTTTGTGATGTTGCCCCTACCTTACTAGAATTATTGGATATTCCTCAACCAAAGGCGATGACCGGTCATAGTTTAATTATAAAAAAATAAGACGCAAATTTGCGTCTTTTCTTTATTTCTTGTCGTAAGCAGCAATAACTGCCTGCGTTCCTTTTTCAGCATAATCATTTTTAGATAACATCTCATAAGCTTTTTGTGCTGCCTTTAAGACTGGTAAATCTAAAGCAGCGCTTGCTTCAAGAGCTAAATTTAAATCTTTTAAGAAGTGTTTAATAAAAAAACCAGGTTCATCATCACGGACAAGCATTTTTGGTCCGTTATTTTGGGCTTGCCAGGAGTTGGCTGAGCCACCTGTGATAACTTGTAACATCTTTTCTAAATTTAAACCTTGATCTTTAGCTAACGTTAATCCTTCGGCAATACCTAAAATATTTCCAGCAATAACGACTTGATTGACAAGTTTTGCCATCATCCCTGACCCTGCTTCTCCCATATAGGTAATGGTTTTTCCTAAACATCGTAAGAGGGGAACAATCTTTTCATAAATCTTTTCATCACCACCAACCATAATACTTAAGGTGCCATTGATGGCGCCAATGTCACCGCCGGTCACTGGTGCATCTAAAAAGTGGAGTTGTTTCGCTTGTGCTTTTTCGTTGATAATTTTAGCTAAAACTGGCGATGAAGTTGTCATATCAATTAAAATCGTGTTTGGTTTTGCATGTTTAATAATTTCTTGATAAACTTCATCAACATCTTGAGGGTAACCAACAATCGTAAAAACAACATCAGCCTTTTTAACGCCTTCTTCGATTGTTTGACAAACTTGAATATCAGGTAAAAGGGCTTTTGCTTTTTCTATCGTTCGATTATAGGCAAAAACTTCATAACCAGCATTCGCTAAATGTTTTGCCATCGGTGCGCCCATGACGCCGGTTCCAATCCAAAAAATTTTCATGCTTTCTCTTCCTTTGCTTTTAATGTGAGCCAAGAAACAATGTCTTCACGTACCTTTTCTTGACCATAGTCGTTTAAGATTTCATGATACGCCTCAGGATAAAGAATGAGTTTTTTGTCTTTTGTAGGAATTACTTCAAAGAAGCGTTCACTAAAGGCCGCTGGCACAATTTTATCATCTTCACCGTGAAGAATGAGAACGGGAGTTAAAAACTTCTTAATGTGGGCATTTAAATAACGCACCCCACCAACCATCACTTGGCCAGCTAAAGCAAGAGAAAACCGTTTTAAGTTTAAGGGATCATTCAGGTATGCCTCTTCCACATCTTTCATTCTAGATAGTTGGTCATCTGCAAAATTGGTTTTCTTATGTGCCCACCCAAGCCACTGATAACCAAGTAAACGTAAGGGTAAAATGTCTTTCACAAAAGATGTTGGTGCTGCTGAGGCAATAATACCATCAACGGCTCCATATTTGACACCATACATATCGACAATTAAACCACCCATGCTGTGACCAAATAAAAAGATTTTTTTAGCTCCAAGGGCTCTTTCCATTTCAACTAAAACATGTAAATCATCGATAAATAATTGAAAAGAACGAACATGGCCTCTTTTACCTTGAGATTGGCCGTGGCCACGCAAATCATACAAAACAACTGTAAAACCAGCTTTTTTCAACGTTTCTGTTAACACTTGATAACGACCACTATGCTCGGCTATACCATGCGTCACAATGACCGTTCCTAATGCATCATCAACTACTTTTCGATCGACGTGCAATAAAATTCCATTGACTAACATGAGATCAACTCCTTTGGTTATATTATACATGAAAGTTGTTCACTTTCGACGTTAATTTATTCTTTCCTTTTTTGACGGTTTCATCTTGGTTATCTCTAAAAATAGTGTATAATAAAGGTTGGGTAAGCGCTTTTATTTTAAGGAAGTGTTCTTTTCTTAAAAGAAAAGCCAACACCGTTGCATTTTACCAAAAAATAGATACGAAAGGAGTTTATTCAGCAAGCTCGATGATTGCTGCATAAAAAAAGAAAAATGAAACGAACGCCGCTTTATGAATCGCATCGAAAACTCAATGCGAAAATGATTGAGTATGCCCAATATGAAATGCCGGTTTCCTATGCTGGGATCCAACAAGAGCATTTAAGTGTTCGCACACAGATGGGAGTTTTTGATGTCTCACACATGGGTGAATTTTTAATTGAAGGACCCGAAGCTCTAGCTTTTACCAATGTTTTAGTCTCCAATGTTATTCCTTTAGATTTAGCAAAGGTGACTTACGCATTATTACTCAATGAGGAAGGCTTCCCTCTCGATGATTTATTGGTTTATGTTTTAAAGGAAGATCAAGTTTTATTAGTTGTAAACGCTGGAAACAGAGATAAAGACTATGCTTGGATTGAAGAAAAAATTAAAGGGTATGACGCCACTTTAACCGATGTCTCTGAACAATATGGTCAAATTGCGATTCAAGGGCCGAAAGTTCAAGAAATCATTGATCAATTGTTAGAGCATCCTGTTAACCAACTAACGTTTATGACCTATGAAACAATTGTCTATCAAGGGACCCAACTACTTGTCTCAAGAACGGGTTATACCGGTGAAGATGGTTTTGAAATTTATGGCCCACCAGAAACGATTATTAAACTTTGGGATTTAGTCATCGAAATGGGAGCTGCACCATGTGGACTTGGTGCCCGTGACACACTACGTTTTCAAGCTAACCTACCTCTTTACGGCCAAGAATTATCAGAATCAATTAATCCATATGAATCAGGATTAGGCTTCGCTGTTAAATTAAATAAAGAAATGTTCTTTGGTAAAGAGGCTTGCCGCTTACATAAAGAAAACCGGACAAGAAAATTAATTGGTTTTGAGTTATTAGAAAGAAACATTCCTCGTCATGACTATTTAGTCTTTAAAGGTGAGGAACAAATTGGAGTTGTAACAACAGGTTATTTACTCCCCGATTATGAGCACCCTATTGGGGTTGCTTTAATTGAAAAAGATGTCGGAAATTTTGGTGATGAAGTTGAAATCGCCATTCGTAACCGCCGCGTCAAAGCTGTTTTAAGAGATCGAAAATTTTATCATAGAAATTAATAAATAGGAGGAGTTAATAATGATTAAAGAAGGATTATTGTACGCACCATCACATGAATGGTTAAAAGTGGAAGGCAATGTCGCAACCGTAGGGATTTCTGATTATGCTCAAGAAACTTTAGGCGATGTTGTTTTTATCGATTTACCACAAGTAGGCGACACGTTTAAGAAAGGTGAAGCTTTTGGCGCTGTTGAATCTGTCAAAGCTGCTTCTGACTTATACCTCCCTGTTTCTGGAACTGTTTTAGAAGTAAATAGTGATTTGGAATCAGAACCTGAAAAAATAAACGAAGATCCATATGGCAGCTGGATTATTAAAATCGAACTTGAAAATCAAGACGAACTCGCTGCTTTACTCGATCACAATACTTACAGAGAAGAATAAAATGCAAAAATATTTACCACATACCGAACAAGAAATTAAAGCGATGCTTGAACGCATTCAAGCATCGTCTTTAGATGATTTGTTTAGTGCGATTCCTAAATCACTACAATTAAAACAAAGTTATCAAATTCCTGAGGCGATGGATGATTTGACGCTCACGAACCATATGCACAAGTTGGCTCAAAAAAATAAAGAGCTGATTATTTTTAGAGGTGCAGGTAGTTATGATCATTACACTCCAAGTGCCGTCAAAGCTTTACTTTCTCGTCAAGAATTTTTAACATCTTATACCCCTTATCAACCTGAGGTTGCTCAAGGGACTTTACAATATATTTTTGAATACCAATCCATGGTCTGTGAATTAACACAAATGGTTGTTTCTAATGCATCGATGTATGATGGTTCTACTGCAACCGCTGAAGCAATGTTTATGGCTCATTCAGAAACACGTAAAGATCACATTTTAGTGAGTGCCACGATGCATCCAAAAACCATTGAAGTCATTCAAACGTATGCTCGTTATCGTCAACTAACTGTGGTCATTGTTCCTGAGAAAAATGGCGTCACTGATCTTGCTTTTGTGAAAGAAAACCATAGCGATAAAATGGGACTTATCGTTCAAAACCCAAACTATTACGGCATCGTTGAAGATTTCACTGGCGTTGCCGATATGATTCATGAACACCGCGGTCTTTTCATTATTAACCAAGAAGGTCAATCGCTTGCTTTAGTTAAATCAGCGGGCGAATGGGGTGCGGATATCGCAACCGGTGAACTTCAATCCTTAGGTTTACCGATGGCATTTGGTGGTGCTTATATTGGGTATTTAGCAACCAAACATCAGTTAGTAAGAAAAATGCCAGGCCGCATTTGTGGTGTCACTGAAGACGTCGATGGCCGTCGTGCTTTTGTCTTAACTCTTCAAGCTAGAGAACAACACATTCGTCGAGCAAAAGCGAATTCTAATATTTGTTCTAACCAATCATTAAATGCGCTAGCAGTCACTATTTACCTATCTCTCGTTGGTAAAGAAGGATTTGTTGAGCTTGCTGAAGAAAGCATGCGTGGGGCACATTATTTATATAATGAATTAATCAAAACCAAAAAATTCACCCCTGTTTATGAGCAACCTTTCTTTAATGAGTTTGTTTTAAAAGCGAATTTTGATTTAGAGCGTTTCAATGAAGAACTTCTCAATGATGGCATTTTAGGGCCGCTCGTTTTAGATGGTCAAAAAGCTCTCTTTGCAGTCACTGAAAAGCGTTCACAAAAAGAAATTGATCAGCTCGTAGAAAAGGTGGTGGCTTTCAAATGAGAATCTTATACGATAAACTAATTTTTGATTTGTCTAAAAAAGGTCGCATCGGTTATCAATATAAACCGAAAAACCTTGCTTCTGTTGAACTGCCACAACATTTAATGAGAGCTAAAAAAGCGGAACTTCCAGAAGTAACAGAGTTTGATGTTGTTCGTCATTATACCAATGTCAGTCAAAAAAACTTTGGCGTTGAAACCGGATTTTATCCGCTCGGTTCTTGTACAATGAAGTACAACCCAAAAATTAACGAAGAACTTGCAACTTTATCAGGGTTTTCCCAAATTCATCCTTTACAACCTGAAGAAACTATTCAAGGTCTTTTACAAATTTATTATGAAACTCAAGAAATGTTAGCCGAAGTCTCTGGCTTAAAAGCATATTCTTTAAATCCTTTTGCTGGAGCTCACGGAGAACTTGCTGGTTTAATGATTATTAAAGCGTATCATGAAAAACGCAATGATTTAAAACGGACAAAAATTATCGTTCCTGATTCAGCACATGGAACAAACCCTGCATCTGCGACTGTTTCTGGGTTTGACGTTGTTGAAATTAAATCAAACATCGATGGAACGGTAAATATTGATGCTCTTAAGGAAGTTTTATCTGATGAAATTGCTGGACTCATGTTAACGAACCCAAACACAGCAGGTGTTTTTGAAAAAGACATCGTTGAAATTGCTGATTTAGTCCACGGTGCTGGTGGCCTCTTATACTACGATGGCGCCAACCTAAACGCGCTTCTAGGAAAAGCGAAACCCGGTGAAATGGGTTTTGATATTACCCATATTAACCTTCATAAAACCTTCTCCACCCCCCACGGTGGTGGTGGTCCTGGTTCTGGTCCTGTTGGTGTCACTGCTGAACTCGTTGAATTTCTTCCCAACCCAATGGTTGTTAAAGAAGGGGATCGTTATACATTTAAAAAGCCCGAAGATACAATCGGACAATTAGGTACTTTCTATGGAAACACCAGTGTCTATATCCGCGCTTATGTTTATTTAAGAACATTAGGAAAAGAACATTTAAGTAAAGTGGGTCCACTTGCGGTCTTAAACGCCAACTATATTAAAGAATCCTTAAAGGATGTTTATGAATTACCGCTTCAAGGTCATGCGATGCATGAATTTGTCTTTGACGGGTTAAAAGATAAATCGACTGGTGTGAAAACATTAGATATCGCTAAACGCTTACTCGACTACGGTTATCATGCACCTACAATTTATTTCCCCTTGATTTTCCCACAAGCGATGATGATTGAACCGACTGAGGTTGAATCAAAAGACACTTTAGACGATTTTATTCAAATTATGCGTCAAGTTGCGGAGGAAGCAATTTCACAACCAGACATTGTCAAAACAGCTCCACATCACACCATCGTTCGTCGATTGGATGAAGTCAAAGCTGTACGTCAACCAATCTTAAAATACAAGGATTTACAAACTAAATAACACAAAAGGCGCCAATGCGCCTTTTCTTTTATCCGTCTGGTTCTTCACTGTTGATTTCGATATAAGTATATAAAAATGCGAGAAGCATCACTCTGTCTGCTGAGGCGCCACCCAAACGAACGTTTAGTTCCACTGCTTCACGGTAGCCTCTCGTATGAATCAAAATGTAATAAATGAGGGAGATGGCTTCATGGTAGTTACAAGCCGTCCCTGAATAATTTTTAATAAAGAATTCGCTATCTTCAACTAAAAAAGCTTGTTTTAAGTTTTCTTGTTGGTCTTTTGGCGCATAAGGTATGGCAGCTTTTAAGCCACCAGGGATGTCGCTTACGGTCGTTGTTTCAATAATTTTATCTAGCATCTTAAAGTAGTCTTCGTATTCTTTTCGATTGGTAAATAAACTAGCAAATTCCAGCGCTTTAGAAAGCACGTCTACTTCAACCTCATTTGACTTGAGCCATTTAAAAACCATGTATGGAATAAAGGCTGGCAGTTGATCATCATCCATGGGGATTATAGGTTGATTAAACCCTTTTGCGAGTTCATTGTAGACCATTTTTTTAATGTATGACTCTGTATAACTCGTGTAGTGGCCCCCAGGCATAAACTGTTTTAATAAGATGGCTTTAAATTCATCCTTTGTCAAATTCTTATTTTCTCTAACGGCTTTAAAAAGCCATTTTAAGATATGCCCTTGGACTGTAAACTGGTCTATTTGTTCATAGGCAAAAAAGCTTAAATTCGCTTTTTCATAATGTTCCTTAGCAGGTGCTTGATTGAGTAATGACTGGGTTTGACTTAAAGCGAGCAAGTATTCACGGTCATAAATCCAGTGAAAACCTAGCGTTGCTTCATTGGCTCTAAGAGCACTTTTTATCAAATGTTCATTCATCTTACTTTCTCCATAAATTCTTTTAATGATTGGGTTTTAGGATTTGTTAAAATACTCGGTTCACCGTGCTCTTTAATAACACCTTGATCCATGTAAATCACATAATCCGCAAAATCTTTAACAAAACTCATGACATGGGTAATAAAGAGAAATTCTTTACCTAATCCTTTCAATTCTTCAACCGCCTTTAAAACCTCATCTGTTAAAATAGGATCTAAAGAGGATGTCGGCTCATCAAGGAAAATAAAATCAGGATCAATACTTAATGCTCTTGCGAGTGAGGCACGTTGGGCTTCTCCCCCACTGACATGCTTGGGAAGTTTATTTGCTTGGTTTTGTAAGTGTAAGAGGTCTAAGTAAAAGGTCGCTTTTTCTTGAGCTTCTGCTTTGGAGTAGTCGCGGGTTTTTTCTAAAACTAAAGTAATATTTTCTTTAAGAGTGAGATGAGGGAAAAGGTTATGTTTTTGAAAAACAAAGCCAATTTTCTTTTTATGTTCTTCGCTGTGAACTTCAAGACCGTTGACTTTAGCTGTTCCCATCGTTGGAGCTTCAAGACCAGAAAGGATTCGAACAAGTGTCGATTTTCCACTTCCACTGACACCAATGACGGCAATACTTTGATAGCCATCTATATCAAGGGTACAATCATCGATAACGACACGATCATAAATATGGGTCAAGTTACTTAATTCGATTTTCATAAAGCCCACTTCCTTTCAATCAGTTTTGCAAAGTTACTTAAAGGAATGGTGATGACTAAGTAGAGGGCCCACATAATTAAATAACCTTCAACAAACGCATACGTCTTCGATTGAATAACGACGGTTGCGTAAAAGAGTTCTTCATAACTTAACACGTTGAGAAGCGCACTCCCTTTAATAATAAGAGATAGGTTATTCATTAATGGGGGCATTAAAATTCTAATGACTTGAGGTAAAATAATATAGCGATATTTTTGATAGGTCGTAAAGCCAAAGGCTTCCATCGCTAAGTACTGTTCTTCATCGATACTTAAAATTGCACTTTTAAAAATATTTTTCATAAATGGCGACATGTAAAAGATAAGCGCTAAAACGCCTAAAACATTCCGGTTATAAGAACCAAAGGCAGGACCAATTAAAAATGCTGTGACAACCACCATAACTAAAAGCGGCGTTCCATAAACGACTTCTGTAAAAAGGTCGATTAAGGCATTAAAATATTTAATCTTTGAAATTGATAACAAGTAAAAGATAAAACCTAACACTAAACTTCCAGCTAAGGTAATTAAAGAGATAAAGATGGTTTTGAAAAAGGCACTCACCCACATACTTGTATAAGGTTTCACCACATCGAGTTCAAAACCACTTCGTTGTCTTAAAATAATAAAGGCGAGAAAAGCGAGTAATGTTAAAAGGGCGAGGACATAAGCGAACGCTTTACTCTTGAAGATAGAACTCAAAGCCTCTACCTCCTAAAATGGCGCGAATTTCCTCATCGTATTTCGCTGTTAATTGATCGTATAAACCGCCTTCTTCTGCCATTGTCGCGATAAACGCATTGATTTGATCGAGTAATTCTGTATTGCCTTTTTTAAGGGCCATCCCAATTGGTGAAGCGATAAAACTATCCCAAATAATCATTGTTGTTTCGGGGTTTTTATTGCGTGCATCCGCAACCGGGTTTCCACTCATTAATAAAATATCACTACCACCTTGAACAACGTCTTCAATGGCAGTTGACATCGATGTTGCTTGTTTAACTTCTTTGTTATATGAAGCTGGTATCGATGAACTGACTTGAGATGCTAAACCAATAAAACGAATGTTTTCGAGGGCAAGCAATTCTTCTACTGTTGAATCTTCAGTTAACTGATTTTGTTGGGCAAAGTTTTTATTGACCAACGAAATAATTTGAAAATATAAATACGGTTCACTAAAATCAACGACACGCGCTCTTTCTTCAGTAATACTCATCGATGAAATAATGACATCCACTTCTCCTGATTCTAGTGAAGGGATTAATGCGGAAAAGTTTGTGTTTACGATTTCAACTTCTTTTCCTAAGTATTCCCCAAGGGCAAAGGCAATATCAACACTAATGCCTTCCGGTTTCCGGTTATCGATGGTTTCAAATGGGGGGTATTGAAGATCCATACCAACCCTTAAAACATCACCACTTCTTTGACATGCACCTAAGGTGATGGTGGTTACCATCAAAACGAAAACGATCCATAGTTTTTTCATAAATATTCCTCCAATTCGTCTATATTATAGTCTTTATTGACAGGTATCAAAAGCGATATACTCATGCAACAAAAAGGGCTGTTAAGGAACAGCCCTTTTCTTCATTAAGCTTTAATTATCCTTGTGGCTTCGTGTCAAGAATCCAAAGTTCAGTACTATAGAGACCATCATGGATATAGAAGGCATACTCACCAAAGGCTGCAAATCTATTGCCATCTTCGAAGAAGGTGTAGCCAAATGGATTGCTTGATTCAATAACAAAGTCTTCGTTAATAAATGCTCTTAATTCAACCATTGATTGAATCACTTCATTAAAGTAATTAAATGGTAGACCAGGATCGTAAGGATCAATATCTAAATTGTATGTATCTACTGTTGTGATAAAACTGTAATCTCTTTCGGTAATGGTAATTTGATCATCATCAAATGTAACGGTCCATGGATAAGGTGAACTCCAAGCTTCAAAGTAAGCAACATCATCTTCGTAATCATAATAGTATGTGCCCCAACTACTCATGGCTTGGGAAAAGAAATTTACTTTGAGGTACAGTTTCTCTTGAATTTGATCAACCGCTTCTAAAACTGTCATGTATTCGATAACAGGTAAAATGAAAATCTCATTCGACTCACGCTCATCACGGAGGGCTTCCAGATCCACGGGTTCACCATACACAGTCCAGCCCGTGATGAAGCTAAAGCCAAATTCACCTACTGGAAGAGCATCGATTTCATATAAGTTAAAGGCTTGGCCTGTGTCTGTCGAAATTAAAACAGCATCAACATCCGTATTATAAATATAAATGCCGAGATCCGTTAAAAGAACAGTTACAAGACCATCTCCTATATCGTAGACGAGTGTTGAATTAAAGCCATCCATATTGAAGTATGCTTCATATTTTAAATTAAATTCATTGTAGTCGTAGTAATAGGTTTGGCCAGTGTTTGAGGTGAGCTCAAATGATAAGAGCCATGCCTCTGCAGAATGTTTCATATCAACAAAATCGACCCAAGGATGGATAAAGGTTTTCACAATTTCTTCATCAACAGCTGTTCCTACATTAATGCCAGGTGCAATAAAGTCTTCATCCACAAACGTGTATGAGCTGTTATAAGATGCAGGACCAACATTCAGTTCAATGGTTTCATTATCAAAGTATAGATCCATCCACATAAGATATGGATAAATGCCACTATAATAGTATCTATCTACCCCATTTGAAATGAAGTCTTCAGCTTTTAAGTTTTGGAAGAATGTATCATAATTGAAGATGGCTTCATATTCAAAGAGGCGATATAAGGTGTCACCAATAAATTCGTAAGCTGCTTCATTAACAGTGTCTAAATAATAGACGAGTTCTTCTTCAATGTAAATATAGACAGCTTCATCTTTGACAACTTTAATTTCAGAATCTAATCCTCGCAAAATGTATTTATCATTTGTTAAAAATTTCTCGCCGAGTTCTTCAACACTAACTGCTTTAGCAAAATCTGCATAAAGATTAAGAACACCACCTGCATAAGAGAAGACATCGTAAGGATCATCTTCATGGACATCTTCAATAATTTCATAAAATTCAACTAAGATGTAATCTGTATAGTTTATCGTTCCATTTGGATAAATAATACCATCAAAGTCTACAGATTTTAAAACGATGTCGGGTTTATGGTCACTTTTAATCGTGATGATGTTGTTATAGTTAGTAGTATCGTAAATGTTAGAAACAAGTTCTTCAGTTGAGGTAATTTCAAAGACGTATGGACCACTGTCAATAAACATCCGCCCTACTTCGAAGTAAACAGTTGAATCGTTGTCAAACTCATACTTGCCATCAATAACTTCATGTGGGACTTGATTAGAAAAGACATCTAGTAGCCGGATGAAAGCATCTAGTTCATCTTGACTGAAATTGTAACCAAACATTGGCCAGATCACACGGCTGTTAAATGCGAAGAGGTCAATATTTTCTAAACCGACTTCAATATATTGATTGGCATTATACATTTTAAATTCAGTATCTGTTACTGATAAAATCACATCATCATAGACACCGCTCAAATGGAGAAGGAAATAATCTGCGTTAATCTTATAATAAATGTCATAATAATAACCATGAATAATGATATTACCTTTAGTGTCTAAGTCACTGAGTAAAGTTGCGTATGGTTTTAAGTCATAACGATTAGATAAAATTAAAACTTTATCAAATACTGAAAGATCTTTAAGCTCTTGAAGCGTATCAACATCATACAGATCATTGACATAAAAACCAACAGCATCTAAGAAATCATGATCGTTAATGATTTCAGGAAGAGCGACCATATCGTTTAAATACTCGTAATCACCGCTTCCTTTCACCGCAACAATTTTACCTTTTTGACTATCATAAAACTTATATTCATTAAAGATGCTTGAAATGCCATTTTCAATCAAAGTAAAGGTGTAGCTGTTATCTTCACTTGGTAAAATATAATCGATTAAACCATTGTCCTTCATTTTTTTCAATGTCATGTAAGATGAACTTCCGGACATGAAATGAACGAGGAAGAACATATCATCTTCAAGGGTACGAATATCTTGGAAATAGTCCCAAGTGAGTAATTGGTAATACGCCATTTCATCAATTTCAGGATTTAAGGATGCAGTAACGATAGCATCGTAGGTTGCGATGAAATCAAGGCCATTTGGATTTTTAATATAAATATCCGGTAGGACGCCGTAGCCCACCGTTCCCATTAAAAGACCGGTTTCATTAAAGATAACAATATCAGCCCATTTTTTATGTGCATAATTATGCTTTGGTGTGATTGAAATGTTGTTTTCAAAGCCTTGTAGGAGGGTATCAAGTGAGCTGTAGTCCCAAGTTTCGTGTGATACAGTCGCAACGACAGTAGGTTCTAAGGTAATTTCAAATAACTGATAAGATGCAACATCAAAATAGTAATAATCTTCACCTTGGCTAAAGACAATCCCTTCTTCACCTTCGAAGTAAAGCGATTGTTCGACAACACCTAAGATGGAAAGGTATGTTTTACCACCATCAGAGAAATAGAAGTTTTCGATAATGGTTTCAAGAGATGCTGGGTTTTTCCATTTAAAGTAAAGATCAATGTCATTTAAGAAATCGGTGATTTCAGCTTTAATCGTCAGTTGTTCATCTAAGTAGTACCCTTCAACGACTTTACCTTCAACATAAGGGGTAAATAAATGCATCACAAGTTCGTGGACTTCTTCACCAAAGGCACCAACACCAACAAAATCAGCGATGTTGTAGTGATCTAAAATGGTTGTGATGACTTCATCACCAATATGAAGAGTGATTGCTGATGTTGTAAAGTTTTTCACGTAAGATCCTAAGTCTGTTGGGGCCTCAATCGTTTCGTTGGTATAAACAAGTGTTTGTTCAATGGTTTGGAAGAAGTTTTCAAAAGACACTGTTAAACGGTCAATTTGATTGTTTACGAAAATCATCTCAATCGTGAAATCATAAGTGCCATTCATAAAGTACATGTCTAAAAAATCAAAGGCTTTAAAGATTTCTTGATATTCTTGATTGTTCACATGGTTCAACGCTAAGACAAGTTTATAATCCCCTTCTTTTTCATAAATGGTGAACGGTTGTTCAGCGCTTGGTAAAGCTGCCATATCAAGAAGGATTTCTAAAAATGCTTGATGGATAAATTCATTAGCACTATAAGGACCTGTTGGCATATAAAATGAATCGAAGCCACTCAAATGAGGCATGAGGAAGGAGAAACCAAAGGTTTCTAGTGCTTGAGCTTTCATATCCCACAATTGAACGGTTCGATCAGTGCTAGCCACATTACCGTGAATGTCGTATATTGTGTCTTTAAAATAAACATAGGGTTGATCAACACTTCTTCAACAAATGTTGGAGCGTGTTCTCTTCTGATATATCCATTGGTCATGTCGAGTTTATTATTGTAGCGATATAAGAATGTAGATGTTAAGACCGTTTCGTTTTCAGTAACGATACTTGTAAAGTCAAACGTTCCTTCGCGATAAATTTCATAGTTGAATCCGCTAATAATCATAGCATTCATAACTGGATTGACTTCTTCCCAGTTAACTTCGCCAGCTCTGTCTTTATAGGTTACGGTAATGACAGTGTTTCCCGTAATGTCAAACTGATGGGCATTCCCGACAACAGCAACTTCATTGCCATTCACTTTAAAGCTATCGATGACTTTACCTTCTGGTGGTGTAATGGTTAAAACTATAGTTGTCCCCTCAGGAATTTCATTGAGGTTAGTAATGTCTGGCGCTGTTACGGTAGGTGGTAGTGTTAAGCTGTAGGTGGTAACAGTCGGTGGGATCTCAGTAAAGGAGACAGAAACATCTGTTTCCTCAGTCATAACAAAGGTATATTGGTTGTTTGTAACTGCCACAGGTGTACCATTGATTAACAACTGGTTTAAGATATGATTTGCAGGAGGAGTAATGGTTAACGTAACACTCGTGTTAGCCGAAACTGCAAAGTCATCGTTTTGGTTTGAAACAACACCTTCTGGCAGATTCAAGATGTAAGTTGTTGTTACTGGAGTGAGGTCAACAAAGACAACAGTGACAACTGTGTTTTGAGTAATGTTAAAAGTGTATTTGTTGTTTGTGACAACGACGGTGGCGTCATTTACTTTTAACGTTTCTAGCCTTTTGTTGGCTGGTGGTAAAACAGTTAGAGTAATGGGTGTGTCTTCTAAGATGTCGGTAAAACTACTCACATCAGCCGTCACCCCAGAGGGTAAGGTGAGTGAATACCTATTTTCTAACTCAGTAAAAGTCACAGTCACGACTGTGTTTTGTTTAATTCTAAAAGAGTAACGGTTATTAGCCACTTCTACTTCTTCACCGTTTACCTTTAGAGAGATTAATTCTTGGCCTTCGGGCACCGTGATAGTGAGGGTTACAAGGGCGTTGTTTTTGATGGCGTTATAACTTTCGACGTTTGCCGTCACGTGTTCTGGTAGTTCTAGGCTATATGTTTTCTTACTACAACTAGCAAGAAGAAAGATAGCGCCTATCACAGCAACCATCACGAACAACTTCTTAAAAATTAGTTTCATAAATTCATTCCTCCATGGTTTGATTTTTCAAATAAGGTTTGACTATCAAATAGTTTAGTTTTTCAAGATATTTATTCATTTTATAGTTAATCGCACTTTATCACTTTTCTATCGTTATGCAAGAAAAACGAACTACATCCTTCTTTTTATACTAAAAAGACCCCAAGCCAAGAATCACTATTTTTTTCATTTGTTTCGTGTTTCTTGTTTTGAGGTTCAAATAATTAGCAATATTAAGTTAAATTATATTTTTTATAAAACTAGTCTTTTTGGCTTCTTAAAAGGATTTTCTCTTGAAAATAATAGAGCGAAAAGTGCCATGTTGCTGTCATAATAATGACAGCGATAATCCAAAGAATGGTATAAAGAGGGAGACCAAAAGCATCAGAAAGTTCTTTAAGCGGATTTTCCATTAAATAAAACCAGTTTTCTTTGACAATAAGATCAGCAATCAAGATGAGTAATGTGTAGATGAAAAGAGCAATGGATGCATGAAGTCCATCTCGGTGAGTGATGGTAATTTTGTTGGTGAAATAGTAATAAAGAGCGGCTAGAAGAAAACCAAAATGAACGAAGAAATAATGAAAATAACGGAAATGAGGGATTGCAAAGGAGATATCTACAAAGACTAAAGAAAGGATTGCGCCGGTAATCGCATAATAAATTAAGTATTTAAAATATTGGGTTTTATTTGTTAGTAGTGTAAAGATTGTTAGCCAGTTAGTCATGGCACAAAAACCGGTCAAGGGGATCATTGAAAGACTATAACTTCCGCGACTAAAAATCCATATGTGGAAGAGAGTTTCCATAATAAGAAGAGATAAGCCAAGGGTAATTCTAAATCCTTTTTCAAATCGTTCACTTTTTATTTTCTCTCTGAAAAGAAAAAAGAGCGTGATAACAACAAGGAAAAAAGCGAGGGTTAAAAGGTGTAATCCATCAAACATCGATAGTTGGTGGTTATACTTTTCATTTAGCATATGGGGCTCCTTTTGAGAAGTTTATAGTTTTATTATACAATGAAGTTTTTAAAACCTGCTAAAAGAAATTTTCTTTCTAGATTGATAAAAAAAATGAGTGTGAACTCATCTTTAATTATTCTACAAATTCTTGGATATTTTTAATATGTTCTCGCTCTTTTTCATCTGTTTTTTTGACAAATTCAATGAGCGTTTCGTAAATGTTTTCAATTTGATGCTGTGCAAGTTCCACATTAAATTTATCAGCAAGGTGATTCATTGTTTTGATCAACTGGTCAACTTTACAAATACGCGCAAAAAAGGGGATATCTCGATAGTCTGAAATATATGAATTATCTCCGAAAACAACAATGTTTCTGAAGTAATCATTTTTAAATCCGAGAATGTTTTTTAACGCTTGAAAATGTCTCGTATTTTGATCAATTGGATTCATTAATGTAAATGTCTGTCCACCTGGGTGTTCAACAAAAATATTTTCATCTTTCCAAGATCCAGTTATTTTTCCTGTAAGATTTTTTGATTCAATGATGAAAATGCCCTTTTCTGTTAAAGCAATTAAGTCAATTTCACTATATCCACCACTTGCTTTAGGAATGTACGCGTTCTTAATTGTTTTTGCATTGGGAAATCCTTCTGTTATTTCTGCTTCTATTCTTCTTTCTAACATCACTTGCTTTATATAATTCAAATCAATTTTTTCTTCAGATTTAATTTTTTCTTCAATTTCAAGTTCTGTCATTAGTTTCTTCTCATTTAAACGGTTAAATTTGCGTCGTAATTGAATACTTTGAATCATATAGAAAAGATTAAACAAAGTGATTCCGAAAAAAAACAAGTGAATAAACAATATTTTCTTTAAAGCCAAAAAATGCCAATAGAAAAAAGATAAGTGTATTCAAACCAAGAAACATATCGGTCAATTTAAAAATTGGTTCTCTTTTCATTTATATTCCCTTTCATAAAATAAGTTTTTTGCACTTTAAGTATACCATTTTTTAGTCGTTGTTTCCATATCAAAAAACACCTGCAAGCTGTAGGTGTTTTAAGGTTGATTGTTATTCTAAATCGAGCTTGTTTTTAATCTGCTTTTCAAATTAGGAATTGAAATAGAAAACACCATTAATAAATATACCACAAAGCCAATGATCATAGTTAAAATAATATAAATTGGATTAAACTTCATTCCTAAGAAACTGATCTCACTGCCAAAATTATAAAACATTTCTAAAGGTGTTCCACCTTCTGGAACTAATGTGTAAAAGTAATTCGAACTAAACCCTGGCATTAAAGAGTTAAACAGGTTATTAATCGGAATTGATAAAATAAATAAAGTGAAAATAAAGGCTGCACTTTTTATAACTTCTTTCTTTCTAACATCGACAAATTTCATTGTATAAGCCCAAATGGTTAAGGCAACAATTAATAAATGGCCAGCAATATAGGCAAATCCTCTAAAATTTAAAATGGTTACGTAGTTTTCTAAGCTATTCGCAAAAACAATACTTAACATTGCCGCAGGTAGATTGAAACAAAAAGCAGTGATAAACATTGTTTTTGAATCTTTCCAAAAAGCAACTAAGAGAACAAAGTTAGCAAAATGACAAATTTGAAAGGGAAATAATTCAGGGTTGATTTTGCCATTAACCACATATATTTCTACATTCCTTAAAATTAATATAACAACACACATGATTGAAAGAATCGTTCCAATTTTTCTGTTTTTCTCATATGAATTGTTCTTAGTGAAAAAATAAAGTAAAACTGATACAACAAACGGACTAATAATAAATATGTAATGAAAAAGACTCCACATTTGAAATTCCATAATGACCTCCTAAATTACACTTTTTATTATAACAAATATAACTATATTAATCTATCTCTATTGGTGTTTTCTTCATTGAGTTTCAATTAGAGGAAAAATAAAAAGAATGTCTTCATTCGTAATTTGAGTGAAGATATTTTTTCAGGTGGTTAATTATCAATTTAAAAGTAATACATTAAATCTTGTTTAATGTGTCACTTCAAAAAACTAATACTTTTAAATAGTGTTATTTTTCAGAATTATTATTCTTCTTGTATTGCAAATATGAGACAAGAGCGACGATTGAACCACCAATTATCGCGACAATAACGGCTCTAATAAGTAGCCCTTTAGTAAAGAAGCTTTCCGAATTGTTTGTATCTCCAAAAATAAAACCTGCTAGAAAAGAGAAAAGCATAACAAATATTAATGTTGCTTTACTAACAACAAATTTTTTCTTTTGCATATTGATACTTCTCCCTAAGATAAATGTCAATTTGCTATTGTGAATGTCATTTTGTTTTATCACATTTTTATCACTTATTGTATCGTTTGTTGTATCATTGTCACATTACTATTTTATTTAATTATAAATCCAAACTATTTGAGTCTAATAAAAATTGAATTATTCCAATAACTAATATTCCCTCTTCTGTTATCCATGGAGTTATATTGTCTTTAACAATTATTATTTTTTTAAAATTATCATCTATATTTAAAAATGGCCTTGTTTCTTGAATAGTTTTTTCTCTTGTATCCAAATGAAGTGAAACTTGTACGTAATATCTTTTATAACTTTGATTACAAACAAAATCAACTTCAAGCTGTTTTCTACTACCTTCCTCTCTTACTTCAACAATTCCAACATCGACATTATAACCTCTTCTTATAAGTTCTAAATATACTAAGTTTTCCATAGTATGATTTTCTTCTTGTTGTCTGAAATTTAATATAGCATTTCTAAGACCAACATCAGTAAAATAATACTTCGAAGTTTGTTCGATGTATCGTTTACCTTTGATATCATATCTATCTACTTTTTCGATTAAAAAAGAATCTTCTAAATACTTAAGATATGAAATAACAGTATTGTGAGATAATTCCTTATTACCTTTACTTTTATAGGTGTTAGTAAGTCTTCTCGCACTAGTTAATGATCCAATAGATGAGGCCAGTATTCTTGTTAGTGATTCTAACACATCATCTCTTTCGACATTGTTTCTTTCAACAATATCTTTAAAGTAAGTTAGTTCAAATAAATCTTTTAAATATTTAGCTTTTTCTTCTTCATTATTAAATGAATTCAAAAGTGGCATACCGCCAAACCTAATATACTGATTATATGCTTCATGTTTACTTAAGTTACTTGATTCGTAAAACTCTTTAAAAGATAGTGGATGTATTCTAATTTGTTGGCTTCTACCTCTAAACTCAGTAATTATGTCCGTGGATAAAAACTTTGAATTACTACCAGTAACATATACATCAACATTAGGAATTTTTAAAAATCCATTAAGTAGTGCTTCAAATTTTGTTACAAGTTGTATTTCATCTAAAATAACATAATACACACTTGTATCTAATATTTGCCCTCTAATAAAAGAATCCAATATGTTTGGATCATGAAAGTGATGATTAGAAATATCATCTAAATCAATTTTGATAATATGATCTTCTCTAACACCTGATTCTTTTAAATGATTAGTGAAAATAGGGTCCAATAAATATGACTTACCACTTCTTCTAATACCGGTTACCACTTTAATTAAATTAATATGTTTACTACTAATTAATTTGTTTAAATAATTATCTCTTTTTATAATCATAAAACCACTCCTTTGACCAAGTTAGCCGCTATTACCGTTTTTGGTCAATTATATTTTATAACATTTGAAAGTGAAAATCAACATTAAAGTGACCAAGTTAGCCACTTTGGGCTTTTTAGGTCATTTATATAGATCTATTATAAGAGTTTAAAACAAATTATCCTTTAAAAATCCTATTCAAATCTGTTTGAACACAGTTTCAAATCCGTCCAACACCTAATCTTTTTATAACAAAAAACAAGAAATCACTATTTATGTATAGTAATTTCTTGTTAATTTCGACAATTTATAATAAACAATAGGTCTACAATACAATTAAATGATAATAAAAAGTGTTAAAACCGATGTTTTTAATTTTTTTGGAGGCCCCGATCGGATTTGAACCGACGATCAAGCATTTGCAGTGCCATGCCTTACCACTTGGCTACAGGGCCTTATTACGCCCCATTATTATAACCTTAGGAGCGGTAAAAGTCAATTTAAATTGGCATGTTTTTTAAAGATATCGATCCATTTATTAATACCTAACATTAAATCCTGGTAAGTAACATCAAACTGACCGGTATAATATGGATCTTCGATATCTCGGCCATTACAATCCTCACATATTTCAAGGTATTTATAAAGCTTGTGAATATGATGACCAGCTAAAGATTTTAAATCACGCATGTTCATATCATCCATGCCAATAATAAAATCATACATTGAGAAATCTTGTTTCGTAATTCTTTCTGCTTTCATATCTGCAAATAAAGCATCGTGTTCTAATAACACTTCTTTTGTTCCTGGATGTGGTGGTTTTCCGACCGTGTAAGTTGATGTTCCTCTTGATTCGATTTGAATCATATTATCCAAACCTAAATCTTTCACTCTTTTACGAAACAACCCTTCGGCCATGGGCGAGCGGCAAATGTTTCCCAAACAAACAAATAAGACTTTAACCATTTTTATCACCGAAACCATTATAGCACACATTTAAGTCTCATCTGTCTTTATAAATTAGTATTGAAAAAACCATCTATCAATATTAAAATTATCTGAAATTTAATTGAAAAAAAATAAGAAGCATGTGCTTCTTACTTCTTTGTGTAATCTTGTTTACGGATGGTTCCGTCTATTTTGTGAATAACGATAGATGTGTCGTTTTTTTCTGCTAAGTCTTCAGCAAACACAATTGCTTCAGCTTGGGTATCAAAATACTTAATGGTTTTGTTAGACCCTTCTTTGCGAACGCGCCACTTTTTATGATGTTCACTTTTCGCATCTTTGTTTTGTGAAACGTGGTACTTGGGATTGACTGCCGGCTTTTCCGGTTGTTCTTCCTTTGCAGGTTTTTCAACAGGTTTTGCTTCTTTTGCAGGTCCCTTTTCTGCCTTTTGGGCTTCTTGTTGCATGACAACTTGTTCTTCTTGCAGTTCCTTTTTCTTTAGTCTTCTTCTTCTAAAAAAGCACATTAAAAACAACCTCCTCTTCTACATTCTATTATATACTAATTTTAAATAATTGCCAATCTATCAGCCTTACTTGCTAATGTGTTGGTTAAACCATCTTGTAATTTCTTGAAGGCGTTTAATTCTAGCTTTTGGTTTACCACTTCTAGAGAGTTCATGGTTTTCACCTTTAAACCAGACAAATCGCGTATCTAAACCATTTTCCTTAAGAATGGTATAAAACTGAATCGCTTGTTCAATGGGGCATCGATAATCTTCATCAGAATGAATTATTAACAGTGGTGTTTCAATCTTATGAGCATACTTTAAAGGTGAGTGATCCCATAACAATTTTGTATGTGTGAGTGGATGTCCATCAACCTGGTCTTTCGAAAAGTAATAGCCAATATCAGATGTTCCGTGGAATGAAATCCAGTTGGTGATACTTCTTTGGGTTGCAGCTGCACGAAAGCGTCTTGTTTGTCCAACCATCCAGTTGGTCATAAAACCACCATAAGAGCCACCTGTAACGAAGACATTCTTTTCATCAACTTGAGGAACTTTTTTAATAACTAAATCTAAAAATCCCATTAAATCATCATAATCAATGGTGCCATACTTACCTCTAATATCGGCAAACTCATTCCCTTTACCATCACTACCTCTTGGGTTCGCGAAACAGACAATGTAACCTGCGTTTGCCCAATACTGCATCTCATGATAAAAGACTTGACCATAAATGGTTTTGGGCCCGCCATGAATATTTAAAATAAGAGGATACGTTTCTTTAGGTGAAAAATCTTTTGGATATAAGACAAAACCTTTAATTTCATAAATCGCATTTTTAGAGATGATCGTTTTAGGTTTAGCGATATATTTGTTTTTTAATGCTTTACCATTGATTCGTGTTTTTTGTTTAACTTTTCCTTCTTCCAAACGATAAATTTCTTGAAGTTTTTGTTTATGAAGACCAACAAGATAAATTTGATCGTTAATGATTTCTAATCCATCAATGGATCCGTCCATGACAAATAAAACATCTAATTGCTTATTGGCATCTAACGTCATTATTTCGGTGTGATCATCGTTGGTTCTAACAAAATAAATTTTATTTTGATAAATGAAAGTTTGTTGGCTTCCACCTTTTCTCACATCGCTTCCCATCGAGTTATATGTTGAAAGGCTATACGATTTAAAAGGAATTAGCTCTTGGTTTTTCAACGTGTAAAAATCAAAGTTTTGATTGAGTCCATATTCTTTCATTTCTGATGCTTCAACGATGATTTTATCTTCTAACAAAAATAGGCGACCAATTTTATGAGTATCTTGTTTAAAGAGTACTTCTGTTGTTTTAGTATCAACATGGTAAACAAAAATGTTTGCTGTTGTAGTACGTACTGCTCGTGCTTGTTTTCCTGTGTAATATACTTGTTTTAAATCGGCAGACACTTCAAATGATATCAAATTAAAATCCGGATCAACGATGGGGATTAATTGTTCATTTGTATGATTGTAAATAAAGAGTTGTCTTCTCTTATTGGCAATAAAACCCATTCCATTACCGTAAAAGGGGATTTCTTGGATTTCTTCATACAGTTGTGCATCCTTTAGTTTTTTCAAAACTTCTTTTCGTTCTTCTTCAGAACCTTGGTATAAAGCGTGCTCTTGAGCAGTTAAAACCGCTGAAATTAAATACAGATCATCTCCAAGATTTTTAACAACGTCGCCTAAAATAGGAAGCGTGAAGGCATGAGATAAAGTTCCTGATTCAATTTCATATCGGTAGTAAATTTGATGTTTTTCAGTAACCTTTTTTTCTTCTGCTTTCGTTTTCTTATAAGGGAATAATAATGTATTGTCGTTATCCCAAATAAAACTACTATCCTTTTTTAATGACAACACGCGTTTCGCTTTTTCATCGATAAAAGTGTAAAGCTGATGTTGATAATTGTTTTTTTCATGGTGCGCTTTAGCGACAACAAAAGCAGCTTGAGTCCGACTGGGATTAGCCTTAAAGCCTGATATAAATTTATAATCTAAAATGTCTTTAATTTTGATTCTTTCCATTTTTTTCTCCTTAAAAAAAGGCTTCTTAAAAGAAGCCTAAATCACAAAGTTTCCGTTTTTAAATACGTGTACTTCTTGACCATCTTGTGTCAAGCCAATAATTTCCATATCTTCACTGCCAAACATAAAGTCAGCATGAACGATTGAGTTATTAAAGCCCTTCTCTTCTAAGGTTTTAATGTCTGCTTCTAAGCCACCTTTAATATTCATTGGATAGGCACGACCTAAAGCCATGTGGCATGATGCATTTTCATCAAAAAGCGTGTTTAAAAATAAGATGTTTGTATTTGAGATTGGTGAATCGTGGCTGATTAAAGCGATTTCGCCAATGTAACGGCTGCCTTCGTCAGCATCTAAAATGTTTCTTAATGTTTCTTTTTCTTCAGCAGCATCAAAATCAACAACTTTACCATCTTTAAACTCTAACCAGAAATCTTTAATTAAACGACCTTGGTAATTGAGTGGTTTGGTTGCGACGACACGGCCTCTTGTTCCCCATTTATAAGGCATAGTAAAGTTTTCTTCTGTGGGGATGTTTGGGTTAAAATAAACACCATTAGCAGCAATTTCACCACCACCTGCCCAAATGTGATTTGGAACAAGTTCAACAATTAAATCGGTTCCTAAACTGTTTTTAAAATGGAGATGTTTAAAGTTATAATTGTTTAACACTTGGTTGTGTGCAAGCAAGTTTTCATTATGGATTTCCCATTCTTTAATTGGATCATTTGTTTCTGTCACTCGTGAAGCATCAAGAATCGCTCCCCACAGTTTCTCAACCGCATCTTCTTCAGTTAATTCTGGGAAGACTTGTTTTGCCCAAATCGGGTTGGGTTCTGAAACAATGGTCCATTGGACTTTGTTCCCCATTGTGTGTTCACGGTAAAAGGAAATGGCTTTTTGCATCGCTATGCCTGCTTTTTGAGCTTTCATCGCATCGACATCTTTATTTAATCCCGGAATCGGTGATAAAATGGAAATCATTGCTGCGCCGATATCAACATAGTGTTGATAACGTTGGATGGACCACTCAGGAATATCAGTTAGTGTTTCTAAACTAGCGTGTAACAGTGTGTCGCGAGAGACAAATTCATCGCGCCATAGGACGTGGACTTGTTTTGCACCTTGTAAATAAGCTTGTTTCACAATCTCCCTAGCAAGGACTTTGGTTTCAACAGACGTGCTAATAACAACGTCTTGGTCTTTTTGAACATTGGCACCGACTTTAACGGCAAGTTCAGCGAGTTTGGTAATTAATTCTGGTTTTGGCATCTTAACACTCCTTCTTTTCTTTAATTATAACATAAGAACAGGGTGAAATTCACCCTGTTTTTCGCTTTCTTAAACTATTTTTTATTGTTAGATAAGACTTTTAAATATGAACTATCTTTCTTAAGGAATTTCAATAATTCTTAAGGTGTTGGTTGATCCATGCTGTTGGGCCCAACCAGAAGTAATAATCAGTGTTGTTCCTGAGCGATAACCAAAATCACGAGCGACATCAATCGCAACTTTATCGTATAAAGAATAATCGGTCACAATATTACGGAGAGCCGAGAAAACACCCCAATAATATGTTAGTTTATGAGCCGTCTCTAAACTATCTGTAATCGCAATAATCGGTACTGCAGGTCTAAATTTACAAATTCGTTTAGCTGTCCCACCTGTTTCTGTAAAAGCAATAACAAGCTCTGCTTTTGGTAGTGAAAGTGCTGTTTGACTAACAGCGATACCGATGGCATCGTTAATCGTTTGCTGACTTGTTTTAATATTTCTTTCTAAAATCTCTGCATATGGAATACTACTTTCAATCGCTTTGGCGATTGTATCCATCGTTAAAACGGATTCAATGGGATATTCACCTGCTGCAGTTTCACCTGATAACATGATTGCATCAGAGCCATCTAAAATCGCATTGGCGACGTCTGATGATTCTGCTCGTGTTGGTCTAGGTGATGTAACCATTGATTCTAACATGTGCGTTGCAGTAATTACAGGTTTCCCCATTTCATTGGCACGGCGAATAATTCGTTTTTGGTAAAGGGGGACTAACTGTGTGGAAACTTCAACACCCAAATCACCTCTAGCAACCATAATTCCATCTGAAACTTCTAAAATTTCATCTAAGTTATCGACACCTTCTTGACTTTCAATTTTCGAAATCAATTCGATATTGGGTTTCCCAACTTCTTCTAAAATTTTTCTAACTTCTAAAACGTCTTCTTTTCTTCTAACAAAAGAAAGAGCAAACATGTCGATATCATGATTAGCTGCAAAAACAATATCATCATAATCCTTTTGGGAAATAAATGGCATCGACAATTTTACTGTGGGAACGTTAACTCCCTTGCGGGATTTAATAACACCTGAGTTTAATACTTCTGCAAGCATCACACCATTTTTATTTTCAATAACCGATAATTTAATTTTCCCATCATCAATTAAAATAAAGTCGCCTTTAACGACATCATCATATAATTCGTCACAATCAATATGAAACCGTTTGGAGTTACCCATGATCATATCTCGATGAATTTCGACAATATCACCAGTACGAAATTGAGCTTGACCATTTTCAAAAAGACCTGTCCTAATTTCGGGCCCTTTCGTATCTGCTAATATACCAATATAACGACCCTTCTCTTTCGCCACCTGGCGAATGGTCTCAATCCGTCTTAGATGTTCATCGTGATCGGCATGAGAAAAGTTCATTCTCGCAACATTCATTCCTGCATCAATGATTTTACTAATCATTTCTGCGGATTCAGTTGCTGGGCCGATGGTGCAAATAATTTTTGTCTTTCGTATCATTTTGGACCTCCAAAATCAATCTACTTCTATTATACATGATTTTCAAAAGGATATAAGAAAACAGGATATAAAAATGATTCATTTTAAGAAAAACGGGGAAGGATTCCCCGTTCTTATTTTATCTTTGATTTCCCATGTAAAAGACTGCGATGGTCTTGGGTCCAGAATGAGCACCAATAATGGGGCCGATATATCCATAAACGATGTCTTTAACACCGATTTGATCTTGAATTAGAGTGCCGATATAATGGGCGTCTTCTTCATCATCACCGTGGGAAATGAAAATAGTTTGTTCCTTTGGATTGATAATTTGTTCATTAATTAAATCAACCATTTTTTGAAGTGATGTCTTTCTTCCTCTCGCTTTTGCGATAGGAATGAGTTTACCTTCATCATCGACATGTAAAATGGGTTTTACTTTAAGGAGAGAGCCAATTAAAGCTTTCGCTGTTGATAAGCGTCCTCCTCTTCTGAGTGTCCCTAAATCATCAACGGTAAAGATATGACAAAGTTTTAATTTATTATCTTCAACCCACTTTGTTAATGCCTCAAGATCTAAGCCTTTGGCTTTTTGTTGGTATGCATACCAAACCAATAATCCTTGGCCCATAGAAGCTGACTTTGAGTCAACAATCATAATTTTACGGTCAGGGTATTTTTCTAATAATTCAGTTCTTGCCAAAATGGATGATTGGTAAGAACCAGAAAGGCCTGATGAAAAAGCGATATATAAAATATCTTTTCCTGCTTCTAAATGTTTTTCAAAAAACTCTAAATACTCAGCTGCGTTAATTAAAGTTGTTGTCGCAACTACTTTATTCCGCATTTCATTATAAAAATCAACTATTTTCAATGCTCGTTCATCTGGATAATGTTTATACGATTGTCCTTTAAAATCAACCGTTAAAGGGATGACATCTAAGCCCATTTCTTGAACTTGAGTCAAAGAGAGATCACTACATGAATCGGTCAATATGACATAATTTTGGCTCATCTTTTTACTCCTTTATCATATTTTTTATTTATTTTTATTTTATCATGAATTAAATCATATCTTTTTTTAGATGACTTAAATGGCATTTGAAAAGCACTTCTTATTAATATTTATAATAAACAATGCAAAATTGCTTCATTTTAAATAACACCGATATATAATAATAGCATATTCAAAATAATCATCAGAAAGGATAAAAAGTTATGAAAAAAGTGCTCATCATCTTCTCTGTCATTGTCGTTTTACTTGGTGCTTTGATTGCATCCATCTGGTATCGTTCCTATAATGGCGAAATCGAAATGAATAACCAAATCGAAAACATTCGTGGTGATGTTCATGCGGCCATGGGTGCCCGTTATGAAAAAGTTGCAGCGTTCATCGATGCGATTCAAGGCGCAAATGCTACAGTGAGTGGCTATTTGGGTATCATTCGTGATGCTAGAACTGCCTTTGCCAACGCCATTAGTACGGAGAACTTTGCAGCTGCAGATGAAGCAGGTGGTCTGATCGACTCTACGTTTGTCAATCTCTTGTCATATATGGAAGACAACCCTAGCTCATATAACACTGTTAACCTATACTCAGGCTTCATGGGTGAATTTGCAGCATCCACCAATACCGTTCTTAACGAAATTAGAGCGTATAATGCCAGTGTTAGAGACTACAACACCCACATCCAAAGATTTCCAAACAAGATGTTTTTAAGTGGTAAACAAGCTAAAACCCAATACGAAGTTCCAAACTATAACGCTGAACTACCAACCTTTAATTAATCATGAAAGCCATCACTTATAAAAGACTCCTTGGTCTTCTTTTCGTCTTTTTTATTGGCTTCCTTCTTTTAGGATGTCAAAAAGATGGTCTCATTAAACAAACAGATGAATTTTACGTGAACGATCATGCGCACGTTCTTTTAAATGCGACCAAATGGACCATTGTTAATTATAGTGATGAACTTTATGAAGATTCCTCAGAACAAGATTATGTCGATGATAAAATTGATGGAGCACAAGTTGTTGTCTTAACTTATGCTGGTGAAGTCGGTGACATTAATACAACCGATATTTTCAATGCCTGGGGCATTGGTAAAAATAACATGGGGTTGTTTATTGTCCTTTTCTTTAATAAAAGTGGTGAAGATGCAGTCTTTACCGATATTGTTATTGAAATTGGCGAAAAACTATCTGGATATTTATCTGCATTTCACGCATCTGAGTTAATTGACTTATACTTCAATCATCCAGATTTGAGTGAAAGTGATTATGACCTAAGATTAATGTCATTATATTTTGCCTTTCTTGAATTTATTTATTTAAATGTTTACGATTACGTTTCTTATAACTATGTTTCTTTCTTATCTGAGTATTTAGACCAACAATATGAATATTTTGGTTTATTACCTTCTGAGCGCTCAACCGGTCTTTCTAACATTCCAACTTGGGTTTGGATTGTCCTCATTGTCTTTGGTGTCGTAGGATCCTCTTCTTTCTTAATACCTGCATTATTTGGATCCAGTGGCTTTAAAATCTTTGGTGGTGGTGGGCGATCTCGCGGATACTGGTTTAGACGTTAAACACTCCTTTTCAAACGTGTAAGAAAAAAAGATGTAGGCAGCAAAAGATTTTATGAAAATCTTTTAGCTTATATCTTTTTTTATGTATGCAAAGATTATTATTAAAATACTATTTCACATCAGTAAAATAAAAAAGAAACCCTAAAACTAGATGTTCTAGACGGTTTCGATATTTTTTCATAAGATGGAGCGGGTGAAGGGAATCGAACCCTCGTCAACAGCTTGGAAGGCTGTGGTTCTACCGTTAAACTACACCCGCGAAAATCATGGTCGGGAAGACAGGATTTGAACCTGCGACCTCCTGGTC
>JALNWO010000005.1 GCA_023230825.1 Acholeplasmataceae bacterium | reverse complement strand
CAATAGTAGCCAACCCCACCTTCGCACCCCCTGTACCATGAGGGGAGACAGTAATCTGACCAGGTGTGCCTTCCAGGTGGTCAGAAAGGTCAGCGGAGGAGATGCCAGTGGGGGTGGACTTAACTAATTTCCCTGAGCTTAATTCTGAATCATTAGTAGCAATCTTATTTGCTCCTATGCCTAATCTATTTTCTGTTACAACTTTCATCATTTCATTATTCATAATATCTCCTTGAGAATACCCCCCACTATTACAGTGGGGGTTATTAGATTGTTAATAGCCACCGTACATCTCATTGTTAGCCATTTGTTCTTCTGCCATCTGATCACCGCCACCTTGCTGACGTTCAGCAAAAGCTGTTAATTGTTCCATGAACGCATTAAGATCTTCTTCATTCATTTGATAAATCATCTGAATAATAGCTAAGATCTCCATCGCATTCTGTTCAATAAACTGCTGTAGATATTGTTGGTCCATTTGGTCCTCCTTCGTATATTTCTTTATTTACATAGAAGTATGCTTGTAAGCATAACTCCTCGATAAAGTTCTGTATCATTAGTGGGCTACAATCATAGAATGCCAGTTCAACACTGAACTTCACTATGACCTCATCCCTTAGTTTAATAGGGTCGGTACCCACCATAATTCTATTATGTATATATAAAAACACTTCGTTAATATGCTGTTGATGTTTCTTGTTAATACTCATACTATCTTCCTTTATGTCGTTTTAATGCACCACCATAATTAACATAGTTCTTTACTGCACGTGATGCATCTGCAGCAAAACCTTGACCATACATTCTTCCAAGTCTTGGTAATGCTGATGTATATCTGTATGCTTGATTAGTCTGATATTCATGTTGATAGGGTTGCTTATACTTATACTCTGGTCTCTTTAACTCACGTTCTGACCATATGTGTAATCCTAATGTTGAGACTATTGTACTTACTGCTGTATCAGCTCTAAACTTCCAGGTAGCTGCTGGGTCATTAGGAGCACTAAACATTGTCATAGTGTATAGTTTCTGTGCCATATGGATAGGATCTAAAGCAAGGAATGTTCCTAAGCTTCTACTATGCTCATAGCCCATTTGTTGCAAGTCTCTAATAGCTTCATATCCTACTCTTTGGGTAGTGGTAGGAGTATCAATAAAGCTCATGAATGCTTTTGGTATATTAAACATCATGAGATTAGTTGCTTCTAATTCCTGAATTGACTTATCCGCCATAAGCATGAGTCTTGGATTAGAGGTAGTATGTAACCCTGCTACGAACTGTAATGTTTCATTCTTAAGTATTTGATAATCTTCATCTGACATAGGAGTATTATTAAATGCTTTCATTGTTAAGAATGCTACCCATTTAGGCATGATATCAAGCTCTTCATATGGATTTAATGCTGTCTCTATACCCATATTAATCTTAGGAAATTCTTCTGTTTCACTAAAGTATGTTCGTTTAACTATCTCATAAATTGATAATCCTATTCCAAATGCTAATGCAGCAAGCTTACCAGCATCTCTCACTTTATCACTCACACCTTTTTCAGACTCATATGGATTCTTAAGTCCCATACCAATCTTATATGCTTCATCACCAAAAGCATGAGTAAAGTTTTTCATTGTAACGAATCCAGCATGACGGAATGTATAAGCCCACTTTAATCCAAGTCCAAGTAATAATTCAGTTGCAGTATCAGCATTCTCATACATTGCGTGCATAGCGAATGGTCTATTCTCTGATGAGAAGTTACCTAATGCTCCTGCCATATCATGGAATGAATCACGTACTATATCCTTAATAGCATCTTTATCGTTTAGGAAAGCATTTAAGGCATCTCCTTCGAGCCCTCTAAGCTCAGCTTGATCTTGTACCCTATTAAAGATTACACCTGCTATAGTTTTACGCATATTGTCTTCTGAACCACCCATAGTCATTACTCTATGCCATGATTCAAATACATAGCCAAGACCCATTCCCTCAGAAACAAAGTCATTAGATTTATGTACAGCATTCATTACTCTATCAGTTAGCTTCTCTTTAGTAGATTCATACTCTTTATTCTTATCAACCCATTCACCTACCATACCAACTGATAATAGTTCTTGATCAGTTAATGCTTCTATGTTAGCAGCGAAGTCATGATATGGATCAGACTCATTCTTTAACGATGAACGATAATCTGTCATACCCATCTCTTTACCAAGTCTCCAGTATATATTAAGATTACCTGCTAATACATTCTTGAATGCGCTACCTGGATATGATAGTATCCATGTTGGCATAATACTTGAGATAGAGAATATATCACGTGCAGCTTTCAATGTTTTAGTCTTATGAGCAGCACGTTCAGCAATGTAAGCAGACTGTAATACTTGAGTCTTAATAGTCTCTCTTGCGCTATTAGAGAACCAATCATCAGTCTCTTGTACAGCTGAGTTAATGTATGAGTAATAGAAGAAGTTACTATACTCATTTAAAAAGAGTACAGTACCCATTATATTATCGGTGAGAGCATCCATAAAGTTACCATTAGTTAAGTCATCATCACCTGAGTATGCTTGCTTATATCCAAAGTTACGTGCTCCAAATGTTGAACCCATGATATCCTCACTACCTTGAAGTATATAAGCCCCCATTCCCTCACTATTAACATATGGTATATATCCTTCTCTTGGTACAAAGTTCTGCAACTTAGAATTAAGAGCTTTAAGCATATCAATTTCTTTAGTATAGCCCAACCTATGAGCTGTTTCTTCGACTGTTTCTATTCTCTCAAGCATATGTGCCACCTTGTCTCTTGTCTCACGTATAAACGCCAGATATGAGCCTTGTGGAGCTTGTTCTAATGTAGCATGAGGATCGAACTTATTATCAGCATCATATACATCTTCACCATTGATTCGTCTGAATGGTTCAACAAAAGTTGTCTTCATAATGTGCATGATATCTGCAGCTTGTTCTTCTGATTCAATATGAAGATCTATCCCTGGTTTACCTGCAAATGCTATAAATGCTTCTTCTTCTACTTGATCTCGAACAATCTGTTTATTCCACGTACCATCAAAGAATACAGCAAGCTTATTAACTGTTTCAACATCAGCTAAGCCAGGATACTTCTTCTCAATAGCACCAGCTGCTTTAGGTAATAACTCTCTTGCTCTATTTAATATATCTCTTGATCTTGAATTACCAAATTCTTTATTGGTTTCCTTTATATAGAACGCCTCATTAGCTGGAGCATACATTCTGATAGCATCAGTCTTCACTCCAAAGATATCGAACTTACTACCACGTGTTAAGTCAATGCCGAACATAGATGTTACTCTACCCCATATAGATTCAGGTAGTACATCTAATTTCTCCATTCGTTTAGCCTTCTCAAATACTTTATATATTCTTTCAGACTCTTCAAAGACTGTCATAGCTTCTATTGGATCATTCATATATAAATATGCCTGTTCAGCATACTTGTCCAGCATATCATAGAATATTCTCTTTCTCTCACCTGTCATACGTTCGATAGCATGCTCAATAGACTCTCTATTAAGCTCTGTTACTTCTTCAGTATGTCCTGTAACATTAGCTATCACGTCTGCTGCAGCTCTTAATGCTCGATCTGTATCAAGGTTTCTTATTTTAGGACCATTAGCAAGAGACATAGTCAATGCTTTAAATACATCGTCAGTATACTGCTCAAGATCTTCCATCTTCTTTATCTCTTGTGGTACAGTTAAATCACATACTTTACTCATTTGCCCTCCTAACATTCTATTGTTTTGTTGATTTGAGTAACACCTAATGGCAGTACACTACGCTCATTAAAATAATTTATTTTTGAATTTACTTCCTCTTGACTAAACATATTAAAACCATGTTCATTATAGTTACCATTATTGTCAAGCACAGATTTCAAATAATTAATATTGCTTGATGTTAAACTTAAGGCATTTAGCTCAGCATACTGTGAACTTGTATGAGTCAATGATCTTATCAACGACATATTAACAGCTCGTAATAAACTCTTCTGAGTCTCTGAAGCATCACTCATAGCCTCAACCATCTTACGTGTCAGGGTGTCAAAAGAGATACTTTTACCGTTCTTATCAACTAAGTAATATGATTGTTCAACTGGAACACTTTCAGCGTCATTAGGGGCTATAATTAGACGTTCAGGGACCTCTAATACGTTGTGCATTACCTTGCTTGATACATTGATATCCATCTTAGTTAGTAAATTAGAAATGTTCTCACGATCTACAGATGCTCCTATTCCTATATCAGTTGATAGAAGAATATCTGACATATAGTCAACAAGACCATTAAAATGTTGTATATTAGAATTAAGAAGTATTTCACTCTTCTTCATTACATCAGCTACCTTACTCAAGGCATCATGTCTAATATCTTTGAAATTGTTTCTAAACATATCATGGATCTTCTGAGTATTTTCTAAATTAGTATGGAACACACTAAACTCTTTTGACATCTCATAGAGTGCAATAGACTGAGGGAACTTCTTAGCATATTCAGTATGTAATTTTTCAGGGAAGTTCTCACCTAATCTCTTTAGCTCATGAGGTCTTGAAGCCATACCTTCTCTCTGTCCATCAGGAGCTTCAATACTAAGTACTGCTCTGAATGTAGGAGGTAACATCTCTCGATTTTTAACATACTTAGAAGACATATGAGATATATCCTTTAACTCTTCTAACGTTACAGTTGAACCACTTCGATCAATCAACTCATTTATCTTTTTCATATCACGTAAAGTATCATCATACTCTGCTCCAAACTTTTTCATAATACTACTCATCATCTTCTTAGCAGCAGTATGATGAGTATTTGCTACAGTTACTTGATTACTGGCTGATTCATTAACAGAAGCAATTGGTAATCTCATGGCTTCTCCGAGATTTTGTGTTTGGAAATCCCCTATTGCTTTTAAAATTCTATCTTCAGTATCCTCTCCAAATCCTAAATCACCAGCATGTCTTTTTGGAATAGTCAATATAGATGGGGTTACTTCAAGCTTGCCGTTATTAATCCATACAGCAGATGTGTCAAAATTTCCAGCAAGAAATAGTTCTCTTTGACTTGACATTACATCTGTTATTATGTTGTCTTTATTACTATCTATTTCAAGTAATGCTTTAACAAGACCTGCACTTGGGTTACTTGTAAACGCTGAACTAATCTGATCGAATATATTATTCGCTGAACCTAACCTAATATCATCTTCAATAATATTTGAAGAAAACTTTGTGTTACCCCCTCTCTTTAGAAATTCTTTTAATTCATTACGGGCTGTATGATATGAGGGGACCCTATTATCCCTACGAATAGTCTCTCTGACATCCTTTTTAAGTAATTCAGCACTACTTTTTGAATCAGCTAAAGCATAGGATACTAATGATACTCCGATCTGATTCTTACTTTTATCAACTAATGCTACCATATATGATTCATTTATTGAATCAAGTTTAAATGTTTGGAATCCAAGTGAGTGTCCAAGATCCTCGAACCCCATATGAGGAGTTAATCCTGAAGATATAGTATCTTTATCAATAAGAAGCTCTCGCCCTTTCACCATTTTAAACGTTGAGTATCGATGAGTTGCTAATGGAGTATGCTTGAAATTCTTTGAGTATGTTTTATATAACTGTTTAATATTTTTATTGAGCTCTAAAAGTCCTGGATCTCCATGTTCATCAGCGTCTTCCATAATCTGAGTTGTAACATATTCAGTGTTTCGTGCAAGCATAGCAGAGTTCGCTGCTTGAGTCTGGAACATACTCTTTATTAGAGTTGCACCAAGCTGTAATGTATCAGACTGTGCTGTATATGGTCCAGGATCAGAAGCATGCAACATGTTACCCATTACGTCAGCTTTCTTCATTTGGATAATCTTCTCTGTATATGTTGATATCCTCTCAAGTAATGAATTAGGTCTAACATAGTCAGCACCCATAAGAGTATCAAGACCTTTGTTTACTGCACCCATTAAGTTCTTCTTATTTACTTGAAGAATCATACCTTGATCACCGTCATAGTCTGATCCTTTTTGCCATGCAGCATGTGAATCAATAAAGATCTGTCTTCCATTTCCTTTATTTAAAACTTCTTTAATAGGCAGTGCAAGCAAGTGAGTAACAGAGTCAGAAGGAGTTCTACTTAATACAGACATGTATATAGGCTTAGCATTAGGATTACTTAATTCTGATCCTTCAAGCTTTATTAATAATCCAACTTTTTCATTAGCTAAGAAGTCCATAATACTACGCATCTCTTGTTCAGAAGGAGTAAAGTTATTATTTAAGTTTACTATGTTTGCAGCGAGACCAACTAAATGACTATTCTCTGGCTGATTAAGAAGTGTAGCATATTCTTGTTTAGTATTTAACATTAAGATTGAATCTGCTAACGACTCTATTGTTACTGCTATCTGTCCTTTCATTTTAGTATCACTATTCATAGTAACATTATTTAGTTCAGGTAGATCATCAAAGTTAAATAATAATGAATTACTTCTGCCAATAGGTTGGGCAAATGCTTCAGATCCTATTATTGAATATATTCCTTCAATAGCAGGTTTATCAGCTTGTGCTTTAGTCATGTTAATAACTTCAGCCATAGATGTATTAGGATCAATTAATCCTTTAGTATATGTTTCTCTAACATTATTGATATATGATTCTGTATCAAAAGGATTACCAGCAACTTGAAATGGATTCATCACTACCTGTTCAGGATATGCAGTACGATCTAATGCTCCTTGCTTAGCAACAGCGTGTAGTCTTAATGACCTAAATACGCCTTGCCTGATCTCATCACTATGCTGAGATAAATCAACAGTGAATCCAACGTGATTAACATCATTAATAACAATTCTTTCACCAAGATATTGTCTCCCCCTAAGAGCTCTAATTATAGATAAGGTTTGTTTATTGGCTAATTTTAAGTTATCAGTATATATTCTGATAGTGTTGTCATCTATCTGAGGATCTACCTCAAGTGAGTTCTTGCTAAGACCTCCAAGCAATCCACTAATTCCAGATATCTTAGTAGCATTATGTCCAGGTAGTCCCATCATATACCCTATTCGAGCACTCATTCGCGGTGATATTTTTACTGAACCATCACCATGTCGAGGACCAATAGATCTATTAGTATCAGCTTCAACATATTCAATTTTAAGATCAGAAAACTCTCTTGCCATTGCTTGAACAAAGTTCTCATCTGGAATATAGTCTGTGAACATCGCATTCACACGTTTAACAGCATCATAATCAGGATTAGCTACTAATAGTCCATCCATTGCTGCAGTTGCTAAAAGACGTGCTTCTTTGGACTGTGGAGTACTCTTTTCATCTCTTCTAATATATTTATAAAAATTTTCTGGAGTAACTTCTTTGGTGCTAAATGACCTAAACACTTCGTCACGTTGACCATACTTATCAGGACTCAATCTGTTTGCGGGAGTCATAGCATTGTTAAGCTGATCAATAAATGATTGAATATAATTATAAGGTGCTGAGCCCTCAACATAGTAATTTTGAGCATCAATAACTGCCCCAATTATCTGATAAAATGGCACCGAGTCAGGAGTTTCAATAGAGTCTTTAACAAGTTTTTGTAAATTCGCTACAGGATTTTTGTCTATATTTTTTAACATTCTTTCAGCAGCTCTAACAAAGGTTATCACTTCTGGTGGTTGTTGATTCTGGGGCAGACTATTTGAGGCTTTTATTACTATATCAAGCATAGTGGAACCTATAATCTCATCCACCCCAGATATAGATGATTCTGTTTGACCAAAATTATCGAGTACCATATGATTAACATTATTTAAAATTGAGTTAATATTATCCGCCATTGTTTCATGGATGTTTTTTATTGGATCAGGTTCATTAGCATCACCTGTTGCAGGATAAGAATACGTTTCAAGAGCTGTTCTTGCTCCTTCAGCAAGTTCTATTATGTCCGCATCCATAAAGTAAGGTGGAATAATTTGCTTAGCAAAATTATGCAGTACTTCATCTATCCCCTTCTCTATGGCTGGACCTCTATCTCCCCAATGGTTTACCATTCTGCGGAATGCAGGAGCATATGTAGGGTCATCTATGTTTATGCTATATCGAGATTGAATAATAGGTTTTAAGTCATCCCATACTGTAGCAAAATCTCTGTCTGATATTCTGTCTGAATAACTAAGATTACGATTATTGAATATGCTGTGAAGTAAGTTATCGACATCAGCATATTCAGCAGGAGTAAAATTAAGATTGCGAAAGTCATTAACTAATTCACGTTGTTCAGCTCCATATACTGCTGCTTCCGCAGGTCTTTTGTTTACTGTTCTTGCATCCATTCCAGTGATAGATAACATTTCAGATCCATTAGTAGCGAATACATGAGTTAAATGCTCTGTAAACTTCTCGTATGAATCTCTGTCAATTGTATTGACAGTCATCGCACCATTCTCACGAACTCTATATACTCCAAGAGTTAGGTCAAATAAGCTTTTTATTGAGAACTGATTAAAGATTTCCTCAGATCCAGGAGTAAAAAAAATACCTAATCTTGTAGCAAGATCTTGCCTAAACAAATTCCATAGATTATTATATCCCCCTTCATCAAGCCCGCCTATAGCAGTGTAAGTTCTATCATATTCACCACGAATCTCTGCTAATGCTGCAATAAGATTATCTCTATTAACAATTGTAGTATTATTTATTAATAGATCTCTATATGCACGTGTATACGCCTGAATCTTCTTGGGGTCAGTAGACTGATCTCCTGTTACCTTGAAGAACATGCCTCCCATTGATGCTGTACCTGAAGCAGGTAATCTTGCAAAACCTTGCTCGTTAAGAAGCCTGGTAACTGATTCTTTTTGAGCCTCAGTCATATTCTTAGATTCTTCTAAACTAATCGTCATCATGCTTTCAGACTGTGTTACTTTACCAGTCTTATTGATTGCAGCCAGTGCTGTCAAATATGCTTTATCTGTACTACTAAACTTAACCTGGAGAGTTCTCATGATAGAGTTCTCCTGATACTGATGTACCAACAAATAGTTTATTAAATCATCGTTTCTTAATTCAGACCTTCCCTTTAAAGCAAGGTATCTCCCAACTATCTCTCGGGAAGTATCAATGTCATACCCTGTTGCTATTGCCATACGTGCAACGTTAATAGCTCCATGTACTTGTTTAATCCTCTTGACTCCTTCATCAATAGGTATAGTCTTGTTATTTATGGTTACCGCTCCAACATGTAGTATCCTATCTGTTGTGTTAGCTTCTCTATACGAATTATGAGCATCTATTTCATTACTTGTTAATCTTGCTATCGAAGCATTTGCTATGGTTGTTAATATATCTTTATACTCTTGAACAGATAAATTATCTGGCATATGAATATTTATTTCATCGTTATCAGCACCAGAGTTAGGAGTGAAATCAACTCTAATATTATGTCCTATGAGAAGACTGTTAAGCCTATCGTTAATAGCTTGAGTCTCTTTAACATTTAATCCATCAGCTAACTTATTGATATAAGTACCAACATATCCTCTCATCATTTCAGTTGTTAATGCTGAGCTCTTATCTGGATCATCAAGAATCAATGTTACAATATTACGGTTAAGATCTAATTCTCTTGTATGAATAGCCTCATCGTTAATATAGATAGTTGTACCTGCATTTTCTACAGGGACAACACTTATCGCATTAGCTTTACGTAATGCAAGCTTTCTTGAGAAGTTGTTATCCACACTTTCTGAGATAGTTACAAAATCTTCTAATACTCTTTCATTTGCATCAGCTGTTGCAATGTAAGCTGCAATAGTAGATCTATTACCCCTATCTACTCTCATGATACTTAATATATCTGATAGCCCTTTAACATCTCCTGAAGGGATATCATACATTGAGCTAATACGATTAATAAGATGAGTTTCAAATTGTTGGTCAATGCCGTTTAATACCGTACTAACTGATTTAAACCTCTTAAGAATACTATCATACTGAACTCCATTTATCCTGTGCCCTATAAGTTTCATCATAGTGATAGCTTCATGCTGTGCTTGGAATGCTTCTTGTATTCTAATCTCTTTCTTCATTGATTGATTAGATGCAACTGCTTTAGCGATATCTAATTTATTAATAATGAGATCAACCATAGATGTTCTTAACTCTCGTATAGTTGTATTCATTATTTCATAATCATCGCCTGTTGTTGATTCAGGAGTACCAGGTAAAGAAGCTAATATTCTTTGAGCAGTAACCCCTGCTGACTCACCAATAAGAGTACGTACAATGTCAGGATCAAGTCCTTGTGCTGACGCAACTAAGTCAAATAGTGTATTAGGATTCTCAATTCCTTGCTGCTTTATTCTACCCATTACGCCATTAAATACAGACTGTTCTTCTTGGGTTAATGTTGAATTCTGATAGTTATCATATAGTGTACGTAATGTGTTTATTGAATCGATTGTATTATCTCTACCAAAAAATGTTAATGATTCTTTGGTAGCATTATATAGTCCACCAAACATCTCATCATTAATCTGTATATCTCCATCTTTAAGAGTCTTATCTAAATCAACATTAAGAACACTTGTGATAATGTTTTTCATTCTATGAGAGAACTCACGTGAAGCATCATCATTGTCTCCTATATGGATACGCTTAAGATACTCATATGATTGCTTCGCGAGAGCTTTATTATGTTCAGTTGCTCCACGATGAGTTCGTAAGTATGTCCCCATTGTATTAGCAAAGTCATCATAGTTATCACGATTAAGATGTATATTATCTTCAAGCATAGCAAGATTAACTGCACCTCTTGCTGCGATATTAACACCATAAGGGAGAGGAGATCTACCTCCTAATATATCTGCTATATCATGTATATTATTTGCTGAGACAGCGAATGCACGAGACATAAATGTATCCTGTGCTGTATTCGCCCCACCAGTAAAGAGTCTAAACATTAGATTAGTTGCTAACTCTTGAGAGATAAACATAGATGAATATAATTGAGCAGCTACTTCTGGGTCAGTACCTCGCAAGGATAGTACACCATCTTTATTATAGGCTAAAAGAGCCATATCCATGCCTCTAAGCCCTCCAGGATACATAGTATTAGTTATGTCAGCTGTGAACTTAGCAATGCCAAATAGCTTCTTATTCTGTTGAGATAGGTGACTAAACTCCCGAGCATTCTTCTTAAACCATTTCTTTGTGAGAATAGGAGCTATTGCATTTGGATCAGTTTTAGATAGTTTACCTATCACAACATTACGTGCGAAGTTCATGCCAATATTGTTTACTACTCTTCTTCTATACGCATCCCATACACTACTTGTAACAGTTTCAGCAAATGATTTTGCATCTCTTCCTTCTTCTAATGCACGTTGTTTTTCAATCTCGTGCATCTTAGTGAATACGTATCGTTGCATAGTTAATTCATGGAACGCATCACCCCAACCAATTCCATTAGAAGCATAGTTAATTGAGTTGAATACAGCATAGTCTATTGCAGTATGGTACGCAGTCTCTAATCCTTGATTAAGCATCGGCATCATAGCAACATGAAACATTCTTCCTATTCCACTACCAGGACTTGAAGTATCCTCAACAGCTCTAAGTAATTGTCTTAAAGTAGTCCTATCTCCGAAACCTGGAGTGCTATGCACCATTGCTTTAGATAATCCATTAGATATAATATGTGATAATGATTCAGCTGCGAGTGTTGTAAGCATCTTTTTACTTCCAAATTTAAATTCATCAGCGAATCCTGTACTCATTGAATACTCTCCAAATGTGTTCTTTACGACATTTAATGCAGTCAAGGCTGTACGAGCGTTAAGCCATGTGGATCGAAGCGTATTTACGGCTGTTGCAGACGTTGCACCACCTGTTAAGTATGCTAATAGAAACTGTTCTCCTATAGGTAATACAAATGCTCCTACATTAGCAGACATTCTACCCATCTCTCCAAGCATTTGATCTTCAACACTTGCAGTATAGAAATGTTCTTTAAGTGCAGCTTGTCTAAAGTTCTTTGATAATGGATTAAGTTTACCTTCAATAGAATCTTCGATCAACAATTTAGTAGCTATACTACCAATGATAGTATTACCTAATGCTATTGTTGACCATTGAGCCATTGACCCACCTATATTAACATTATGTGTAATCTCTGAATAGTATTTCCTTGAACCATCAAGGCTTCGGATATAAACATCTCCATCAGCATCAGCAGTAGAGAAGTTTCGTATCGCCATAGTTCTTTTATGCTCACCGTCATTACCTAATATTTCATTAACAAGAGTATTAGATTTACTCATGATTTCATTATATGCTTTATTGCTTCCTATTATAGGGCTTAATCTATCATAATCAGATACCATAGAGGTAGCAATATTATATGCTAATGCTCTACGTGCAGCCTCTCTGGGATTATTTTTAGCCTCAGAAGCAGTCATTCCTAACTGACTATGATTAGCTATTGCAGAGTATGTGAGTATAGCACCTGTCCCAGACACTGACTTGTAATCATCCATTTTAACAGTGTCAAGTAGTTCATTATACACTTGACCTATTCGTTCTTCTCTACTCATATCTCTTTCCTTTACTTAACATCGTATGTCCCTATTAAGTCTTTAAACCTGATTCTTATGTCTTCCATTTGTTTGTCAATTTGTTCTATTTTACTTTGTAACTCTGTTCGCATACTCTTACCTTCTTTGCTCTTAGCTAATTTTTTATCCATACTAGTCATCTGGTTGTAGAAACCTTCTTTTTCTTTTTGATATAGTTGGTACATTCCGGTTAAAGTTTCTAACTCTTTTTGAGCTTGAACCTGTACACCTTGTGCAGCTGCAGTAAATCCTTGAGCTTTATCCCTCTTCATTGTACCGACTAAGTATGCTGCCCCTTGTGTGAATGTGTCCATATTCTTCATCACTTGAGTTACTTTATTAGCTATATATTCTTCAGGGTTAGTCTGTATTAACGACCTTACATATTTCATTTGTTCATACTTATCATTAGCATCTTTAAGTAATTGTTCAGCACCAGGTACTCCTGCTTTAGCAAGATACATTGCAGAAAAAATAGAGTATGCAGATGTCTTAATTCGTCTGTCAAGATCGTCTTTTTCTCTTTTAATACTTGCTTTTGTTGGTGTACCTCTATCTATAGTCTCATGAATCAAATTAAGCATCTTCTGAGCTTCATAATTATCCTCAAAGAGGGTATCATATGAATGAAGATTAACTATTGCATTAGCTATATTCTCAGCTTCTTTTTCCTCATTCTCAGCAAGACTTGTTTCTGGCTGATCTTCTTTAAAGAGGGCAGGATCTATCTTTAAGAAATTCTCATTAATACTCATTATTAATCTCCTTTGAAAGAAGTTTTTTAAAGAATCTTTCTATAATAGCATTTGTTTTCATAATAGATGATCCAATAATTTTCCAGACAGATGCATTATCAAATTCTCCAATATATTCTTGCGTGTTATCTGAGTGACTCTCAATATTGTCTAATATTGCTTTATCTTTTTCTTTAGCAGTATCTATATCCATTCCATAGACTTCTTTTTTATGTTTCTTAACTGCTTTTATAAAAGCAGAATCATTGTAATAATTGTCTTGACTATTTTCAGCCCACTTCTTAATTTTATTGTCTAAGCCATCAGGATTATTAGGATAAAAACTAAACACACCATTTGCATTATCAAATTCTTCAATATATTTTTGCGTGTCATCTGAGTGACTCTCAATAATGTCTGATATTGCTTTATATCTTTTTTTAGCAGCAGCCATATCCATGTCATAGACTTCTTTTATATGGTCATTTAATGCTTTTTCAAAACCATCATCATCATTATCATCATATTCGCCCCAATTAGTTTCAATCCACTCCTCAATTTCTTTTTTTCTTTTGTCTTCGTTAGAATCCATATATGTTTGAATAAAATCTTTGTACTTCATTTGTAGACCTGTATTATAGTCAAGCGCTGACTGCTTTAGTTTAGCACTCTGCGAACTTACATCAAACTTTAATCTGTCTTGAAGAGCTTTAACATTAGCAGCTTGCGTAACAGCATTGCGCATGCTATTAGTTACTTCTTTCTCAGCAAGTCCTATCTGTGCTAACATGTTAAAAGCATTAGTATAGTTATCATGAGGTCTGTATCTGTCAGAGGTGTATCCACCTCTATCACGATCTTTTAATCTATTCTGCATAATCTTTAACCTCCATCATAACTTGAATTAGTAGGCTTTTTAGGGGCTAAAAATCTATAATACTCCAATATTATATCATTCAACTCTTTTTGTTGTGTAGCAGCTTGTCGTTGGTTTCCTATTCCCATTATACCTGTTGCTGCACTAATTCCAATAGCAGTAGCATCCATAATTGCACTACCCCAGTTCATCTTCTTCTTGCCATATAGTCCACGTTCAGCACGTGCTTCAGCCATACGTGCTCCAGCTTCTTGATAACGTTGATGATTAGCCTGCATTTGATTAGTATACATACTTTGTACTCTATCTTGCATCTCAGGATTATTCCTATACTTTACAAGCATCTGTCCAGCTCTCTGTGCAGCTTCTTGAGATGATATACCTAATTGTCCACGTTCTCTTTGGTCAGCAGCAATCTGTTTATCAAGAGCTTCCCGCATTTGTTTACGTTCTTCATTCTCTTCTTTATTCTGCTGGCGACTATTCCATAGAGATGCTCCTGCTCCAGCTAATGTCATCATAATTGGAATCATAATTTCCCTCCTTTAAATTAATTCTGTGAAGTATCCAACAAGATTAACTCCTGTAATCTTGTATCCTTTAGATTCTATTGTATAATATATTCTTCTAATATCCATATCAGGTGATACAGATAAAAGCACTTTACCATGTACTACATCTATTTCTCCTTCAGTAAATGATTTTTCTTTAATAGATTCACTATTAAAAGCATTGTAAATATTTATCTTAAGAGTTCTTAAAGCATTATTTATTACACTCTTATACTGTATCACGCTAACTTCAATGCCTGTGAGTATAAACATATTCTCTTGATACTCAGGTAGAGTTATAACAGAAGACTTAATCTTCATACTCTGCTCCTCATTCTCTCTTGTATCAAGAGATGCAATAATTAATTCATCACCAACACTAATCAAAAACTCAGGCTCACCCACAACACCATTAATAGTCTTAGTTCTGATCAGTAAATCACTAATATTTTCACCACTTATTGTTGGCAAGTCTCCCATTGATACAACACCTGCTGGGAATATAGATTTAAAGGTAATTTTAATAGCATCATTCTCACCCATTTCTGTATAGAGTATAGAAGGATACTTAACTTTAGATGACCAGAATACGATACTGTTTTTGACCTCTGAAGACGAATAGATTATTCTTCTCTTTACTATGTCGAGTCTATTGATTGAATATACTTTAATCTGAGTCTTATCTGTTGAGAGGATACAGAAGAATATATCAATACCAGAGATTACAGGCGAGTCTATGATAGTTCCTGAATCAGCAAACAATGGTATAATATCATTCTCATCTTGATAATATACTTCTGAGTGAGTTTTTTTCACCATGAATAAGTATGCTCCTACAGTATGTAGTTTAATTACTCCTGCTCCAGATAATGAATTAATCTGGACAGACTGCTTACTTGTCGAGGTATACTTGTATAGTAACGATGCGAGATAGAACTGTTCATTATGCAACAGGTAACTTTTGTTATTTACGTTAACTAATTTATCGCCTCTAATGATATTATAGTGTGAAAAATCCATGCCATTATATTGAGTAACTGTATCCATATCAGTATACTGTCCCGTTTGGTTTAACTGTTTAGTTGGATACACCATAATAGTTCCGACAAATCCTTGATAGAATTCACTTCTTGGTAACATATAAGATGAAAACTGAAGGCTTGAATTATCATACTTCCCCTGATAAACAGCAGATTGAGATAGCTTTCTGTATGCGTTGCAGTATGAAGAACGATATTCGTCGCCTGTAAGATCACTTAGCTTATCTATATTTAATAAATGTACATTAAAAGCAGCATAATCTGTAGGAGTTTCATATGCGTACAATATATATGTTTGATTGTTTAAGCATCTTCCTAAAAAAGAACCACGCATTGAGTTTAAGTATTCCTTTCCTGTATCATTATTTTTTTCGGGATTCCTAATTAACAGCAATCGCTTAACAGTGTTGTCGCTACCATTAATTTCCGTATCGGTATATCTGTACATACCATGTTTAACAACAGTATGATTATCACTATTTCTCATTGGTTGTAATATAGGTAGTATCATAGGCAATGCAATTGCTTCTGTATATAACGGGACAACATCTTGATACTCAGCATGCCCACGTGTACGATATGAAGGTAACATAAGTTGTCTAAATATACCGCTCGCATGTGATACTTTAAAGTCATTAGTCTTCCAAGCATGAAATGAATTACCCCAAACAAATACTGCTGGAGAATATTTTGTACGATACGGGATAGCATATGGTTGATTCTCTTGTGTTAAAGACTTCGTAAACATAACATTATTAGACCCTGAAAGCTTATCCCATACAGTAGGGATCTCACGATCTTCTTTATTTAGTTGGTACATCGCAAGTTTAAAATATGAATACGGAGCAGAAGATAGATAAATTTCACTATTATTGAAATTATTTAAACCTCCTAATGTTACTTGGTATTTATTCTTTGTAACAATCTTTGAAGGTGATTGCTCTTCATTCTTGTGTTCTGCAATAACAGATAAATCATCATTTGGATTAGAAATATTAATAGAATCAGCATTAATAAACATATGTTTTTTTAATCCTGTTGCCCCAATCAAGCTACCTATACTATAATAGCTTTCAAAGGGGATACATGTTAATGTTGTTCGATATTCTTGGTTGTTAATCTTATAAGATATTACAAACAACTTTTCTTCACCTTGATCATCAACCTTGATATCAGTAATAATAAAAGTATTAATATCAAGATCTGAAAATTGAGGGAAATTATAATAAGCAGGAGAGAACTCTTGTTGTGTTATTTTATTGAAATATGTAAACACTATTTTTGAATACATGCATTCATCTTCCCCATTATTGTTATAGGACCATAGATTTAACTTATACCCCCTAATCTCATGATTATTATCAGAATATATAGTAATTTTTTTATCTATTGTATCGAATTGTGTGTTGTACCCATAATGAAAAGATGGTGCAGCCTTTCTCTTTTTTGAAATAAACGATCTATCTGGATCATGCCAGCATAAGTCTATACTACTTGGAGTAACGGATACAGTATGATCAAAAGAATTATCATCAGTATTATACTGTCTAATTTTCATTGAAATAGGAATTAAAGCATATACGGACTCACCTTCAGCAAAGTATTCGCCTTCATCAGTTTCTGACTTACTGTTTGAGGTTGATATTAACTGTGTTTGATAAACAATCGATACATCTATCATATTTGCATCCTGGCTAATAGTATGAGCTAAACAGTTTAACGATTTAAACACTCTGCATTGCATACCTAATCCATCATGATTAAACATGTTACCTGTAGCATCTTTGACAATTGCTACATTTTTACGAACAGAATTCACAGAGGAATATATTTTGGGGGTATAGATAAGATTTCTTGATACAGAGATTTCTTCATTTTGTTCGAGAGTTGTTATTGTTGACTCTGTATTATAGCCCTCTATGATACGTTTCTTGTTAATAAAATCATCATCCTGATTAACAGTTTTAATAAGTCCTGCATGCACAGCAGCTTGAGACTCAACACCTGGATGACTGCTACTTGATACCTTACATATCCCATAATTTTTTGATATATGTAAATCATCTTCATTACCAGTCAAATGGGAAGAATGCGGGAAGCAATAAAATTCAGCAAATAAAGGATCCAGATTTGTAAACGTAATTATGGGGAATGTTATTGAAGGAAAAGGTTGAGTATTAACATTATTATAAAAGACACCACCTCTTGCTAAGTCTAATATATAAGGATCTGATCTAAGCTTACCATATACAGGGATACATGGAACAATAATTTCTTGCCTTACATCTGGATCATCTGATAATGTTACAGGAATTGCTTCCATTTTTACAGTCATGGTAGAGCCTAATGAAGATGCTACATATGATTTATTTAAATCAGTCTTATCAACGTTAGAGTGAGTGTCAAGTATCCTGCCCATGATGGTAACAAATGCTTGCTTAGTGTGATACGAGGATAATGCTTCTACTCCCATGCTTTCTTTGTTCCATGTACACACAAATCCAGAATCACCATCTTTTGCCTCATATCTAACTGGGGATGTAATGTCATAATCCCTCCATTTCATATTAGTTTCTTGTTTCAACTCCACTTTATCAGATGGAAGTATCTCATCACGAATAGTATTTGGATCTGCTGTGGTAGCTTCTTCTATGATAGGATAGTTCTCTTCACGTGGTATAGTATTATTACCAAAGAACTTTGTTTCTAATATATCTATCTTAGTAGCTTTAGTATCTACTGCATTAAAACTACGTGCTTGATCCTCATTATGTCTTCTTTCTTGAAGCTCACCTATAGGGCTATTCTTATATAACATATGGCTTAATCCTCTTATCTCTTGGTGCCATTGTATCAGGGGCACCATCTTCTTTGTATATTCTTGAGAGTAATGCTAATGCTTGAAGACACGCATGAGATATACTTGGGTTCTTATCCATTATATAGAATGAGTAATTAAGTATATCTAATACGTGATTATCTTGTGTCCACGCAGGAGCAATACCTTCTTCTTGTTTACTTGTTATATGTCCATACTGAACCTGTTTATCACAGATTAATTTACCATTCTCAATCTTTATATCTTCATTCTGCCAAGCATAGTATTTCTGATTAGTTAAGAGATATGGTACATTAAGAGTTAATACGCTTAAAGTGGTACATACTGGAGATTCAATATATTTACATCTATTCATCTTTACTAATAAGTCTTGTACTAACGGTAGTGCATATACAGGTGAATATGGTAATTGACGATACTGATGTATAGTGCTCATAATTGAAATGCCTTTATCTTATGATTATGTCTTATATCGAAACGAGGAGTTATCTGTCTTGACTCAGCTAATAAGTTATTAGCTTCTACGCTGATAGCTTCTATCAATGAATATACTGAACTAACATCTTGTAATGCTAATAAGTATAATAACTGAGATATACTCTTCATTAGCTTAGTTGGTTCATGTTCTTTTAGATCTTTAATAACATTCATCTTATATACTCCTGGAGTTAATATAGGAAATTTATCTATTAATGTCAAGCTTTTTTTATCACTAAAGTAACTCTCAGCACTTTCATACTCAGTGTTAATCTTCTCTTGAAGATCTATCTGTATATTAATCAGAGGGACTCCAATGAATGCTTGCCAATTGATTTCATCATCAAAGTTTATTACTTGTTCAACATCTGATTCAAATAGATGTTCTTGACTATCTGTATTAAGCTCAAATATGGTTAATGCTTTGCCTATAAAGATACAGGGTGTCTCAATGTTAAACCATGATGTAGTGTAGCCTCTATAGCAATATTTAGGCAATGCTAAACGTAATTCTTCTTCATACTGATTGTATAAACTAACAGAACTAAAGTTCATATGTAGCTCCTGACTTTAAACTTGTGAATAAACTCAGCTTAGGCTTATTCACGTTATCATTATATAGTTTAATATACTTAATTGCTAATGACTCATACATTGATTCCATATTAGGTTCTAATCTATTACGATAATGGATTGCATGCATCATAGCAATAAGAGGATATACTAATCCTGGAGTAAAATGTTTCTCTTTAATTTCATTATACTCTTTAAAATTATAATTCCCACTTGTACAAAGATATGGATAAGCATAACCAAGTACATTAATAATACCCTCTGCATATACGACTTCACCATCTAAATAACTCTTTCCTGTTGGTTCTTGTAACTTTATTAAATAATTTATTGTTTTTATTACATCTTCACTATTTCTAAAATGGACAGGATGAGTATCCCAATGTTCTGCACTATGTACTGCTGTTATTTCCTTAAACATAATAGATTTTAATTCATACCTCTGGTCATCTCTCTCTGTAACATATTCAACATCTTCTGATACAAACTCTGTGTTAAGAAGATTAATAGATACAAGTTCATTAAATTTTAGTGATACAACAATAGGATACAGTACAAGTTTATTAGCAACATACCAGTATGCTTCGTTTATCATTTCAAGTTTCTTTGGATTAGAATATTCTTCAAGTACAGGAAACTCTTGAATCAAATCATCAATAGTCATATTACACCTTCTTTAATTGTATGGAATACTGATTCATGTATCTCTATCATCTTATCACAGTAGAAGTCTAACTTAGCGAATTTAGATGCTATTCCTACAGATGTTAATAAGAAATTAAACCTATCTTGTTCAACGTTAAACTTATAAATAAAAGGGTCTACATAATTATCTAATGTTAGTTTCACATACAGCACAACATCTTCTTCTGTAGTTCTCACAATATTGTGCATTGAAACAATAGTTGACAATCTCCCATCAGATATAATAGGTTCCCAGCATGAACTAAGTACACGTGGAGTTCCTTCTGGTATCTCACCTACCACGAACGACTTAGAAAATAACATAGCTGTACCTCTTGTAGTAATGTTTAATACATTACATGGCTCAACATACCTTTTAGAGGCTGAAATATCAAGAATACAAGGGTATAATCTGTTAAGTATATCTAAACCCTCCTCACTAAGTGTTCGTGTCTCTATGACGTTATTTTGAGCGTCTATGAGATTTACCTCGAGATCTTCTACTCCTTCACGTAATTGGAAGCTGTGTAATCTATTGATTTCATTATTATATACTAACGAGATATATGCTCTCATTTCTTTTTGTAGTTCCTTTTGAATACAGTATATCCTGATTCCTTTAACTTGTTAATAGCATAGTCTTCTGATTCTGAGGTCCAGAGATGTTCTTCTATATCCTCTTTTGATTGAATACTTCTATTGTATATGGTAGGGATTGAATCAAATTGTAATGTTGCCCATTGTCTAAACTCTTTATCATTCATTCTCTTTACACCAATATACTTCTGTTGAGATAGAAAGTCTTGCTCTTCTTTATCTTCTGTTTTATACTGAGTAGATTGATTGAATATAAGTCTCTTACCATTAGGCAAGCTTAAATCATATCGTGATACTTCTGGTGCTGTTAGATAGAATGTTAATGGTTCTTTAATCATTGTTCCTCCTTAAAGATGAGGGGCTTACGCCCCTCTGAGTTGTTGGGTTAAGCCTCATCTGGTGCCCAGACTACAGCGTGATTCTTAGGGTTACGAAGCAAGAAAGATGATTCGCCTCTCATAGCTTCAAGGAATGCGTCTTGACCAATATCTTGGATACCACCTTCAAGCTTATCTGGACGACAGATTACTTGTTTAATGTTTGCAGTATCAATTGACAAGAGTATATCTTTAGCATCTACATGACCTCTACCAAAGATATGATATGCTACAGGGAACTGTACCATATAATCTAATGCAGGTTCATGGACAAATGTTATCTTATGTCCTTTGGATGTTTGGAAAGTATATATCTCAAGACCATATGTAATCTGAGATGGTTTTTGTATCATTACTCTACCACCAAGAAATGGATCATTCATTACTGATCTAACATAGAGATCAAGCTTACCAAGAAACTTACGTGATGCTAATAGAGTTAAGTTCTCTGATCCATTGCTTCTAAATGCAAATAGAGAATCTGCTAAACTATCGAACCAATCACCAAGCTTTAATGCTACCTTAACAGATGATACGTCATCATCAAACCCACTTCTATTTCTCAAGTTCTCAAATGGTTTCTTCATGTATGTAATAGGGAATAAAGCATAGTCAAGCATACCACCAAGTGTACGTACAGGTTGATTACTTGCTATTGTGTTAAGATTATTAACAGCAAATGTTTCACCTTTAACACCAGTTAAGTATGCAGCTACTTTACTTTTCTTATACTCTTCAAGATAGAATGCACGTGTATTAGCGAAATCATCTCCGAATCTAAACTTAGATGCAGCATGAGTACCAGTGATACCATACTTAGGACTTGCAAAGATTTGAGATAGATTATGACGTGATTCACGACTTGTTGTAATGTTTCCACTTGGTCTAAAGATATCACCTTCAGGAATACCTTGTGGCGCCACAGTATTCTGTCCAATCTGCATCATACGAGATGGACGTGATATCATGCCACCAAACGCTCCCCCTGCAGTAACTTCACCTGCAGTATCAGATTCTTCTTGTAACACTTGATCATCGTCAGCAATAAAGGTTAGCATGTGAGTATAGCTTGATAATGACTCGTTACTCATAGCAGGGTTTAATGTTAAGACAACAGATGCAACATTGTCAATTGTAGCATAATCAACCTTTTCAAGTCTCATAAGTACTTCGTGGAATGATGCTGTTTCAACTGATTTCTTTTCTATTTTAGCAAAGTGAACTTCATCCCATGCAAAATACACAGGACTTGAAGTAGATGAAGCATCAAAAGTAAAGAGTGTTGCAGTTTCTACTGCATTAGTATATCCGAGATTCATTACATATTGACGAATAGAATTATATATCTCGTATGCTTTACCTTGATAACTTGTTGATTCAGGAATGATTATCTTGTAATATCCATCACTATCTTTTACTGCAACGTTAATAAGTTCAGCATTATCAACCTCAGCAAGAACAACATTGTTATTACTAAGTACTCCTGCTTTAAACTCAAAACGTCCACCTACATAGTCAGAGCTTGTTACAGCGTGCATCTTTTTTGTTACTGATGAGCCATATCCTGAACCAGGTAGAGCGAATGTAGTGCCACCAGATGCAGTTGCATGAGTATCCATTAAGCGTACGTTATCAAGTTTAATATCGAACCATGATTCACCTTTGTACTCATCTGCCCAAGTTATTACAGGAGGCGGAGCACTTTCTGTTGCCATGTTATATAGCAATGTGAGTAGTGGGGTAGCACTGACGTTCCAAGTCATCATAGACCCTAACAGATCTATTTGATACTTGTCTGACTTACCTTGTATAGTATCGTTAAACAGATCGCCTGAGACGAGCTGAGTTGAATATGAGGCGGGATTATATGTCTTCGCTTGATAGTTCTGATCAAACGACCCACCTTTCCAATGTATGTTATTATTTGCCATTTATATCTCCTTGTATGATTTATTAAAAGAAGGGATGTTGTTGCCTCCCTCGTGGCATGTTATAGTGTGTTGACACAGCAGAAGGAGATGGTGCTTCAGCTATATTTGGTGAAGGTCTCCTCTGCTGTGGTGGTTGTTGTGGTTGTTGACTACTTTGTTTATAAGATTCATAAAGCATGACGAACTCACTTGGAGATATACTCCTTACGAATTCGGCTACTTCATTAGGATTATACCCTTTTAACAGGGCTTCTTTCTCTACGGCTTGTTGATAGCCTGACTTTTGAGGTTGCGAAGGTTGTTCATTCTGATAGCCAAGATCCTGACCAGGTTGTGGTGCAGGTGTTTGATTTTGAGATTGATTAAATTCACGCATAAGTTTTTCAATTGGGTCTTCGTTCTGGTCGATTGTATCTGCTACTGCACTTTGTGGTGCCGCTACCTGTGCAGGAGCTTGCTGTACTCGTTCATTATATGATTGCGGACTCGTTCCACCTGGATTATACTGACCTGATTGAATCAGTCTCTCCATGTTTTGTAGGCGTTCAAGTTCTGAGCGATTAACAGTTACAGCATTACTGTTAGATTGAGTAGTATCTTGTGGTCTATCATTCCCCGCACGACTACTATATAATTCTCTTGCTCTTCCTTGATGGTTGTATCCGAACGGATCTAAGTAATTACTTACAATCTGTTCTTGTACATCCCTTGTAAAATTTGCTCGTGATGTAGTTACATCACCTATTCTAAAATCTGCTCCTCTTTGGTTCTTAAGGTCTATCATTCTCATTCTCCTTCATATTAATAATTATGATTCAATTGGTGGTTCTGCACCACCTTCAAGTGCATCAAGTCTGTTTTCAATAGTTGTAAGTTCGGTGTTAATATTTACAACGGCATCAGGCAAGTCTGCAAGATTATTAAGAGCCTCATTAATCGATGATAGTGCAGTTCCCATATCTTGTTTAAAATCTGAAAGCTGACCACCAAGAGTATTAATATTGCTTTGCAAGCTGTATAGCCCATCTATTTTCCCTGCTACCTGCCCTAAGTTTTCCATGATGAGTGCAAACAGTTTATATACATTATTCATTATATCTCCTATTCAAATATTGTTCTTATCATTTTGTCTTCTATTGATTCTTCACGTTCCATCATGACACGTTCAGCTTTAAGTCTTTGTTTCATTATGTCATGTTTAGCTTCAAGAATCATATTGTTAATAATCTTTTCAAGTTCTATCATCTTCTCTTTAGTCATGAGTTGATCTTGGAACTTGGATCTCATAGTTTTAATCTTAGCATCATTAAGTAATTTCTGCATCTTGAGATCAGCTTTATCTGTGATATTAGTAACACGTTGATCAGACAATTGCATCTGCACACGTTCAAGTTCTTTATGTAGTAATGCAATTTCTTCTTCTCTATCATTGAGTTCACTATTAAGTTGGTTGATAGTATCAAAACGTTGCATCAATTTCTGACGATCTTCTACTGGGGCATGTTCTAATACTACACTTGGATCAACAGCTCCTATTTGAGCTAATTCCATCATTAATCTAAGCATTGCCATTTGATATGTAGGTGAGTATGAGCCAGCAACCACTCTGACATCAAAGTTAGTAAAGTCTGTTTCATTCATTATGTATGTTAACTCTTTAACATATTCACCATCTTCTATAGCTTGTGTAAGCTTAGCTTCAATTTCACTATCAGGTACCTCTTGTTGTTCCTGTTGTTGTATCCATTGTCTAACTGATTCTTCATTATCTGGATCTAAACCCTCCTTCTTATTAAGTGTTACTGATTCCACTCTACCAGCATTATCAGTAATATTAATAACAGTTTCTTTATCGATATATGATTGAACATATTGCAGCATGACAAAACCTAACCTTGAGCATGCTAATTCCATTACCATGATAAACTCTTTGAGTGATTCAATAGCACCTTCTTTGATATCTAATAGATCACTCTTCCCTTCTCTTTGTATATCACCATACCCAAGTATCTGGTTAGGTATAGTCAACCATTCAAACTCTTGTTTAGCATCAGCATAAAGACTAAAGAATGCGTTGTTAAGAGGTTGTCCATTGATAATAAATGGAGGTTGAGCTTCACCTTCTAAGATGGTTGCTGAGCCAGGAGTATTAAGATTCTCTAAGAACTCATCAATATTTCCACGTGGTATGTCAATACTTCTAAAGATCATCTTAGGATTACTCATAAGTTGAGCATTTAGTATAGTTACACCATATGTTTTATTAATAAACTTCTGGATAGTCTTTAAGAAATGTACTTCACCACGTTTATAAGGATTATCATATCCTTCGACATATATAGGTATGATAGGATACTCAGTAATATGTTGAGGTAACATCTCTTTAAAAGCATGTTGATACCCTATTAGAGTTTCTTTCATTATACCATCTATAGTCTTTGAGTAACATTCGTACAAGTTTACATACTGTCTTGTTGAATCAAATACTTTATGCAAGAAATTATCTCCTCTGTTCGCTACAGGTTCAGCATAGAATGAATTAGGTATCTCAGATACGAGATCATCAATGCCATACACTTGTTTAACATAGCTAATAGGAACATACTTTCTTATTATAATCATTTCAGCATCATCGAATAGAGGATGTCTTGATTGAGGATCTACAAGTACTTCATCGAACCCTAATTTAACAAATTTTACTCTATTGTTTTTTGATAGGATAACATGTAGATATGACATATTGTCTATCAATGCTGATTTAACAGCAGAAGCATATGTGTATAGTCCACCAGAGTTCTCCCAGCACCAGTCAAGTATCTTATTACCTAATGCTGCTTTCTTATCATCATGATCACCTATAGCAACTAACTTATATTTAGGTATAGAAGATGATACAAGACCTACCATACCTTTAATTGCTTTACGTATCTTATTAATTACGATATCATATTGTCCACGTGCAGCAAGTATCTCTTTCTCTTCAGGCGAATATTGTTCACCTTCATAGAACATTCTATTTGACATACATTCTTTCTGCCAAGCAGCAAGCATATTATTATCATAAGTAGATATCTTAGTCCATTTCTTAGCAGCTTCTTGTGGTGAGTACTTAATAATTTCCATTCATCCCTCTTTTATATAGTTCAGCTTCTTCTTTACGTAATTTAGTTAATGGATACGATTCAACATATCCATGTTCCATTCTTGACATATTATGATTAATAAAGAACTCAGCTGCTTTATCATATCTTTTTACTTTAGTAAACTCTGTTACTTTAGAATATCTAAATAGATCAGGAGTGATACAGAATGCTAACGATACTAACGCAATAAAGGCATCAATACCGAGTTCAATTTCCATAGGGATAGTTTCATCTACTACTTGAATAGCACGCTCTATATCCTCTCTTAATAGCTTCTCAGCCATTATTGGAGTAAGTCCTTTCTTAAGATGTTCTTCACCTTTTTTAATTATGTGATTATATCCAATAGCTTCATATCCACTATGATTAATGTATGGTAGAAATGATGGTTCATTCCATTTCTTTATAAATCGTTCTACTGCTTGATACACTATATTATCAGTACTTTCAGCATACATCATTCTCTCTCCTTAATAGAGGTGCTGCACCACCATAGTACAATATCTTGATTTACCTTCTTTTTAATATTATTTAGCACGAGGAAGTCTTGCACAATTATTGTGGTCAAGGTCGTAACAGCACCGATCATTATATTATTTCTTTCCTTTTGAAGCAAGATAATTATGGAATGCTTCTCTTAATGCTTCAACAATTTGATCATCAATAGTAGTATCAGTCTTTTTAGACAGATGGTCAAGTACCTCTATGATGATACTAATAATAGTATTAGTTGGTAATATCTTTAGTATTTGAGTTATTATTTTATTCATTATAGTTTCCTCTCTTCATGTTTCTTCTTTAGCAAGTAGATTAGATAATTCTTTAGCTCTAATACCAACTTGTTTAGCCCAATTAGAATCTAACATTTCTATACTTGCTTGTTTATATTTGCCTTCTTCTATTAGTTTAAGAGTCTTCTTAAAGCCTAATAGTCCATAGATTCCGAGATTGAAACACATGTTAATTATGATATCTTGTACTGTATTTGAATGATCGAATACCCAGAAGAGATGATGCTTTAATTGTTTCACACAATTGTCAATATCGTTTCTAAGTAGATGTTCAGCTTCCTCTTTAGATATGCCTACATCGTCTAAATTACGTCCATATCCGATGCTTAACTTACCAGCAGAGCATCTATATGGCTTAAGCATTAATCCTTCGTGTTTCTTTAGTAATTTGATTCCATCTTCTGTCATTTTACTACTCCTGTTATAACTGATATAGTGAATCCTATTCCGAGAGTACCGAGTATATTAAGAATTAATGTAATTATTTTTACCCAGTCTTTAAGCTTAGACCTTTCACATTTATTGTACTCTACCATGTTCTTATTGAAGTATGTAGGATCATCCATTTTAACAAAAACTTCTTTACACTCTAATCGTTGTGCTACATATTCTTCTTGCATACGTACAAGTTTATTGATCTGCTCTTTCATATGTTCAATTGATGTTTCTATTTTAGCTATCCTTTCTCCAAGTTTTGAATCAATAGTTTGCATTGTTACCATCCTTCCATAGATGGTCGGGTATAGCCCAACCATCTTCATTTAATTCCACAAACAGTTCACCGTTACTATCGAGATCATCTACAGAAACATATAGTTCCTGATTAGGAGGCATGATAGCAAACACGCCTTCAATGCTATCTCTCATTCCGAGAACTAATTCATGTACCGAACTTTCTTCATCCATAGAATCAATCCATTTAATCTGAACATAATGTACTTGCCTATACACATATGATTCATCAAATGTTATAGTAAATATATACTTATTAGTATTAGGGTCTTTGACCTTATTAGTACATACTGTCCACTCATTTGAATTAATTCTGTACTTTACAACAAATTTATCTACGTCTATTTCATACTCATCTAAACATGCTGGATTAGAATCGAACTCTAATCCGAACTTCAATGTATATACTCCAGATGTAATAGGCATCTTATTAGCACCAAATACATATGAATTAGAGCCTTTCATAACACTACTGGTGTATGGAGTTGCCTCACTATTAATATAGATGTTTAAACGTGCTGCTTGAGGTAATAACAATCCATTATCAAGTGTTACTTCAGATTCTAATATGAGATATCTATTAGAATCAGTTACTGATAATTCTATGTTGTTAATCAGTTGATCCTCTTCAAGTAGCCCATGATCAATAGATAACCCTGCTACAAGCTGTTTAGGCTGTACATTGATATCAAATAGCTTTAGATAAGTAGTTGCGTAACTCATTGTTCTATCACTGTATTGTCTTTCCCAATGTTGCCAAGTTTAACTTCAACACTTGGAGTGCCAACAAATGCTGTACCGTAAATAGGGGATACAAATGTAACATATTTTTCAATAACATCAACATGAAGGATTCTAATAGTAGTAATTTTAGAAAAATTGTTAGAAGGATCAGTCTCATTTTTCCATCTAAACGCATACTCTGTATCATAATCGTTTTCATCAAACTTAAGATCAGGAATGGTAACAGTAAATTTTGTTTGGTTATTTGTTCCAGTTCCTGCAGACACTGATGCTCCTGTAACAGTTTGCCAGGGTAATGATGTAGGGGATACACCTAATCCTAAGTCTCCTACTTCAATAGTTTCAAACTTTGCATACTGAACTTTTATATTTGTAGAGGATACAGGGAAAGTCTCTTTTGACACACCATCTGTTCCACCGTCTGTGAGCTGTATTTCAAATACAACTTTAAAGTGTGTATTGTTTATAGGATGAGTCTCTACAATACATTGATAATCTATAGTTTCACTTTCAAGTTGTGAAACTTGGTGCATAGCAACAGAGTTTGTTTGATTGTCAGCACCAACCTTACCTGTTTTAATTATCATAGAATCTGACGGCAATTTTAATTGTGCTGTGCTATTTACATGAAGACAAAGCTCTTGCTCTAATTCTTGATACATATATTCATTTGACGCAGAACCAAATCTCAGTACAGGACGAATTTTAAGGTATACGTTTTCTTCTGTTTCATTAGTTGGTGTTTGTAGATTTAAATTTGATAAAATTACCGTGTTGTTTGGACCAATAGTACTAAGATCTGTATCAGGAATAGTTGTTAATAGCTTAGCACCCTGTATGGTAAACTTATCATTGTTAGTCCCACCAAATTTATAGTCTGTACCAGTTTTTCTATTCTTGTCAATCAAGTCTATTCTATATATCGAATTAATTTTTTGATATACATCTGCCATACATTTCTCCTTTCATTATAATAACATCCAATTTAATGGAGTCTTTTTGCGTGTACGTCTATTCTTTGAATTGTCAATTGCAGCATCTACATCATACATAGATGGTGGATAAGCATGCAATGTTGCCAGGAATGCACCATCGACTGTATCATCATGATCTCGGTATTCTTGATTGTATGACGTACACTCTTGAAAGAAAGCTTTGATATTATTACAGTCTTTAATATAGTTCATTCTACCTTCGTTTATAATCGGATCAAGAGACAACAACCACTTATTACTCTTACTCTTTCCACTTTTAAAATCTCGTATAGTAAAGAATCTACCCATTGTAGGCATCATATCTTTACATATATCAGCTAATGCTTGTTGATACCCTTGAGTCTCTATAGTAACAGAGTATGGATTATACTTCTTTACTAAGTTGAATATAGTCTTTGCTTGATCAGTAGGACTCATTCTCTCTTGTATTATATCAAGTATGAGGAATGACTTATCTGGTAATTGACCAACAACAAAGAATACTGAATAATCTGCATCTTCTTTTAAGGATACAGCTGGATCAACACCAATGAATACATTAATAGGTATCTTTCTATTATCATACTCGATATATGTATGACTCTCTTCAAGATGGAATGTAGCATTAGTCTGCCTAATCATATCTATGTTAAACACTGGTCTACCCTGTATCGCAGGTATATTATACATCTCTTGAAGGAATAGACTAAGCTTATTCTTACTGATAGCTTCTTCTCTCTTCATGTTGATATAATCCATAGGGAATCTTGATGCCCATGTAGGTACTCCATCATGTTCAACAGCAACCTCCATGTAGCATCCATGAGGTGGCTTGAACGATGGTAGGTCTTTAATAGTAGCTAAATGAGCGTCAGGATGCACTATAGTACCAAAGAATTGATAGGTAGTCTCACCAGGAACACCTGCAGGTAACACTTGAGCATCTATCCAATCTTTTACAGCATCTCTTTGTTTCTGAGTACCTGTATTCTGTTCTGACTCATAGTCATCTAATATGAACTTAGTTATACGGTTATTCTTCCATTTAAGCCCTCTTATACGGCTTCCATACCCTCTCGCTGATACAAAGCATCCATTAGCTGCTTCGATCTCTTCTTGATTCCATTTAGTCTCTCCCTTGAGATTACCGAATAGAGCATGAATAATCTCATTATTCTCTAACTCATCAGTAATACTGATTAAATCTTTACTTGCTTGATATGCTGATTCAGATAATAGCAGAGTAAATGGTTCTCTGCCAAAACAAATATCAGCTGTAGTCTGAATAGTTTTAGAGATGGTACTCTTAGCACCACCTCTAAACATAACAAAGGCATTATGTTCATATCGTTTATCTAATATACTATACATTTCACTATGAAACTTAGGCACTTCTGTTACAATATGTCCTAAACATATTCTTGCAAATGCTTCATAGCTTGTTTGTAATGAACGAAACAAACTTTTTAATTCATGTTCTTGCATATTCTTAAGATCAGTCAGCGTTATCATCTGTTACCTTTGTACTATTCTTAAATGTTTTTTCGTTAAATGTGAATCTGTCTCCCTTTTGATGAGCATCTAAAAAGTCATCCACTTCTGAATCAGTTAAATCAACAACATTAAGGAACTTTTTCTCTTCTATTAGTTCATTACGTGTAGGAATCTTTCTTCTTTGATCCTGTATTGTACCACCACTTATATTAAACTGTTGGAATAAAGGTTGATTCATGGTTGTTTGAGGCACAGCAGAACGTTCAAGCTCAATGCCTGCAGTTCTTGATAGCATAGCTAATGCTTCTAATCTATCAGCACCTCTACCTCTCATATTATCTACCTCTCTGATGAGTCTATCAACGATAAACTCTTCAGTTATTCCTCTCTTCTTCAGAGCCTCAACCATTTTTTCTTTAATCAAGAATCTAATCCTCGGGGTGAGTTTAACTCGCCTATTAGTCTTAAGGAATGTTCCCGCTGCCAAATATTCAGCACGTCTATATGGTCTACATATAGGGTGTTCATCATATGATCGGGCACCTGAATAGTTTGTGTGAGGTAGGTGTATACGTGAGAATGATGTATAGTCATATCGTTTAATGAGTCCTGTTCCAACAGAGAATGCTTTAATAGTCTTCCCATTAATTCTTGTATAGAGATTCCATCCATCATCATAGAGAAGGTACTTCCCTTTCTGATCATCCATTGTAATAAAGTCTCTATCCACAACTTCATCTTGTTTAATATCCCACTCATTGTACAGAGTCACTTCCTTCGTCTGATTCTTGTACGTTACATTCAGTTTGATCATCTATATCCTCTACATTTACATTAGCATTATACATCTCATTCAATGCTTTTTTACTGTTGTCGTATACGTGAATAAGGTCTTTCATTACTTTATTCCTAAACGTTCTATATACAGGCTCATTTGAGTGTCTACAGTACTCAAAAACAGATAATACTACAAATTCAATTCCTTTAGCATATACTTCTTGTAGTGTTGGTACATATTCAGTGTTTTCATTCTCATTCATTCTAACTCCTATCTTGTATTAACTGTGTTAACCCACTCCATACTGGCATCATGGGTACGTTTCTGTTCGATTAACGATTCAACTTTCTCATCTTTATCAGGTTCAACCATAGCAAGTATATCACCTTTAGGAATGATTCTAACATCTTCTACCATGTATCCACTATGCTTAGGATACAGTACATACTGTCCTCTTGTTTCACCATACAACACTTCACCGATACCATACTTAGGGTTATCATTATGCGGTAACACAAGTAGCGTATCAGGTACAAATGCTACGGGTTTAACAGGGATTAAGTGCTCATTAATTGTATTCATTAGTATCTTCATTAATAGTCTCCACTTGAAAGCAGTT
>JALNWO010000004.1 GCA_023230825.1 Acholeplasmataceae bacterium | reverse complement strand
TTCACCTTGGATACCCTGAATTCCTTGTTCACCTCGTTCACCGGTATCGCCCTTGTCTCCTTTTTCGCCCTGGATACCTTGGATACCTTGTTCGCCCTGCTCACCCTGGTCACCTTTAGGACCTTTAAATACTTCGGGAGAGGCGCGTTTATTTTGCTTTTCTTTATCTACTTCAACTAAATCGACCACAGGAACAAAAGTTCCTGGGGTTAGTTCAGTTAAGAGGTCTAATTCTGAAATCTTAGCCATTGTAATAATACTCCGTTTATGCGGACTCTAGTTCAAAAACTGTACCATATTCTGTTAATAATGGACTGCCATCTTCCTCTAATATAGAGCCAGGCAGCAATGCTTTAAATCTATACGTAGAAGGTAACCAAGCTAAAGAGCTGGCATTTACCTTCAACGGATAATCTGGTAATCGTGTTGTATGTGTTTCGTTAATAACTTCAGAAGGTTCAAGATCTAAACCTAATGCTTCGTTTATTAAATCTAATACTTCATGTGTAGTGAAAGGAAATGTTGGAATATCGACAACATCAAGATCACTTCTATTGTTCAATACACTAATAGGTAATCGAGTATAAATAACGTAGCTACTTAACTTTCCTTCTACATTACTGTTGTAGTCTAGCACTGTATTGCCACCAGCCTCAGCAGCAATTCTCATCTGACCAAGAGTGAAGTCAACATTTAAGACATATTCCGTCTCGTTTGTCTCATTCATTAATGCTGCTACTCTATCTACACTCTTACCCTTATACGGGGTTGATTGAGGCATTTTATAACATTCCTCTTCTTACTTAAAGATTGACTTCTACGAACCCTGAGAGGATTCTAGTAGGGAATAAGTACTCAGGATCTCCTGGGTTCATCGCTCTAAATGCTTTCTTACCAGTCCATACTAAGGAATGGTTATGTGCAAAAAGAGTAAAGTTACCTGGCTCATCATACTGAACCTCTAACAAGTCCTCCATCGTCATTTGAGTGTGGAGTTGTTCATTAATTTGATCGAGTACTTCACTTGTTTTAAAAGGATATTGTTCAGGCCATACTTTAACTTCTTGACTCTCTATTAGCTCGTCTAATGAAAGACGTCTATAGAGAAAGCCTGTTGTCCCAGAGAACCTAGAATCGTATCGTAAATCCACTTTAATTGGAGCAAAGGTATTGGCATCATAGTCGATATCTGGTCGAGGATCACAAACTTCCGGTAAACCAAATTCAACATATTTTTCCTCACCTCTCCAACCAGATGAAATATGGATAAGTTCTAAGGCAATCTCTATAGACGGACGATTAAAGTTTTGTTCGTTTAATAATAGTCTAAAAAGATGCATTGTCCTTAACCTTTCTTGGCTAATAGATTATTCAGCTAAGAATAATGGGCGTTTACGAAAAAACATATAAAAAAATATAGTTCTTCTAACATACTATTTCCTTTATTTCTTATACAAAAAAAAAAAAAATAGTTTCTTTTTCCCTTAACCTCTTTTTGGTCAAGTACACAGTACTTTAGTAATATAAGCTTAAGATAATCTACTCTCTAGTTTTTACAGCATAATTAGGAGTTCCGAAGAACTCCCAATATCTGCTTTTGCTAGATGTTAATAATACATCCTGCTTTTAAGAATACACCTCGAAGAACCTTATAATCCAGGACGAGGAGTTTTAAGAAAGCTTTCACTTCTTCTTTATTAGAGATATCTAATTTACCCTCCTCTAAACGTAAACGTTTTTCCATAAAGCTAGAACTATAAATATCTACACTAAAATCAGAAATGTACGTAGAGGTAAGGAGTTCTTTATTCTTAATAGTAAATAAAGTAATGTTTTTTAGAGAAAGTTTGATATCATTAATATCTGTTTCACTCACCTCTTCCTTCTCAAGCAATCCTTCTAGGAAAATGCTAAAAGGAGTTTTGGTATTTTCTAAGTAATGTGTTTCTTTCTTAATAACTTTAATGTCTTCTTGTTTAGTATTCATTTTAACTTTTGAGAAATAGCGGTTAGAGTGGTTTGGATAGCTTCTTCGATATAAATGAATTTATTAATGGCAAAGAGTGCTTTTTGTAAAACACTAGTAATGTTCTCTAGGTTACTTTTATTTACTGTAACTAAAGATACGAAATCATTAACATCACTATAAGCTAAGCGAAGGTAAGTAATGAAAGAAGAGTTCTCATTAAATATCTCTTCTAATACAGTCTGTAGAAAGACTTCCCTATTATCTGGAATTGTGATAGACTTACCTATACAGTAGTTAGTAAGTTCTACTAAAGCAGTATTCTTATCTAGTAATGATAGTGAGTAAATGGGTTTATTAATAATCACTGAGTAATCATTAGCTAAAGCTTTATAGTCCTCTAAATCTTTTTTATTCATAGTAGTTAATCTCCAGCTATACTATATCTTTATCCAAGAGATGTAGACTAGTTATAAAAAATAAAGTGAGGCATAAATAGGAGTCTTTCTTTACAGACTCCTATTTATATAAAGAATACCTGCGAAAGCTTCAATATCAATTAGATGATTTCAGTAGGTTAGGGAAGTACCAGGTTTCTTTACATAATATTAATAGCTAAACAAAAAAATAAATTATAAGAAAGAAAGGAGGATGACTAACCTTTTTATAGTTAGTTATCCTCCCAAACTTTAATTAACTGAATTTCTTATAGACATAAAGACAAAGGCTACCAGCCAAGAAACCGCCAACAGCAGCAGTAGCAACTTCAGTCCATTTAATCTCTGAGATACCGTCGAAGAAACTTTTCTCTTGTTCTTCTTTTTCTTCAGGTTCTGTAGAGGGAGTGTTAGCAGCTTGCGTACACTTCTTTTCATATTCAGCCAGCTCTGCATAGAAGCTTCCCATGTCAGGATCACCAGAGATATGAAATGTCGTTTCAACACCGTTATTGAGAACGACAATTTGTGTAATATCCTGATCTGCAAGAGCGATCAAATAGATTACGCGCTTAAGTGTATCAGTTACCACTGATTCAAAATCAGCAACAAGCTGGATCTGATCAGGGAAGTGCTTCTTCCCTCCATTTATGCTGGTGAGGATATACTTCTTACGACCTACACGACATCCTTCAATACGAGTATCCAATTCCAACTCTTCGTTGATAGATACGTTGTAAGGTTCCACTGACGGTGCTGTGGAGTAAAGCAATTCCCGTCGAAGATGTCCGTGCAGAATGTAGATTGAATGAAAGCTAAAGCTAGAAGACGAAACATCATTCAGCGAAACATCAAACGACATCTTTATTTTCTTACTCATGATAAAGTCCTTTATGTTAGTAATACATTTGTCAATTCTAGTTAGTTATATGTAATTGAGATAATCTAATTTACAGCATAAAAGAGGAGTCCAAAAGAACTCCTCTCAGAATATCTGTTAGTGAAAAGATGAAAGTTTTTTATTGTAAGAATGAATAAAGTCCGTTAGGTCAGTAGGAGAGTTATTTACTGGTAAAGGTTTTTCATCTATAATTAGCTTTTCATAACCAGCTATAAGTTCAGGTAAGTCTTCATATCTTACAATACTGATATCAAAAAATGAAAAATCTTTATTATTTTCAGTATTTACTAAGAAAAAAGAATACCCTACTTTATTAATGAACCCATTAAGAATATTAGCGGACTTAGAGAAATATTCTAAAGATCCTGGTATAGTAGAGATAGGTATAGAAAAGGGCGTAGAATCTATCACTATCTTCTTAGTATCAGAATACCGGGCTTGATTAAGTGCTTCTAATATAACGGGAAGTAAGATTAAAAGAGGAGTATCGATAAAAGGTAGTTCTTGATAAATATCATTAATTACCGTACCAATAATATCTTCTTCTTCGGTAGAAGGATCTTGTTTATCTCTTTTAAGAAAAAGATAGTTCTTGATCATTCTTAAGTATTTTATCATACAATACCTTAAATGAAAAAAAAAAGAGAGGGTTTACCGACCTCTCTTTTTATGTCCTTAATATAAGTAAATTAAGGGAGTTCTACAATAGTTACATCTTGGCCTGATAGATGCTCTTCAATTAATTGTTTAATACGTTCCCAATTACCACCAGCTAATCCAGCACCAATTAAAGGGAAGCCAATTTTCAAACAATCAAAATAAGTATTTATTGATTGAAGAAAGGTAACAAAAGCATCATATTCGAATAGATCCTCTACTACTCTACGAGAACTATTGTAAGTAAACTGGGTATAGGCATTGACTACATAAAAAGGTTCACCTAATGCATTGGTTACTTTGGCTGAACTGAATGTGCCTAACTTACTTCTGTCACCAGCAAAAGTTCGTTTATCAGCTTCATAAGCTTCTGGGAAGTATTTTTTAATATCTTTAGCTAAACCATTTCCCATTTTGTTAAAGCAATTACAACCATGTACAATAACATCAAACTCACCCATCATAGCAAGATTAATGAGATTTCCTTTTACATATTTAACAGTCATGTTAATACCTAGAGTGGTTTAGTGATATAGAGTTGCTTGAGTTTAGAATAGCTAAAAGATGGACTGTTAGGGAAATTTCCTTTCTTATCTGCAAAGACAGCTTGTTTAAATGTAGTTGTCTTAGATCCATGGTTAGGGATGAGACGAGACATGTCAGCCGCTTTGACAGGATTAAGTTTAAAGAGTTCTACTTCTTCATTAACCACCACTCGATCTTTTTCTCCAACTGTAGAAGAAGAAGTTCCAGTAGAGCGATATAATCTAACAATAGCTCTTAAGTGACGGATAGCTAGAACAGGATCTTTAACTAACATAGTTAATTCAAAACCTGTATGTTCTGTCAACCCTTCTGTGTAACATACCCCCCACACTTCTGCTGTATCAGATAAATTATCTTGAACTGTATATAGCTTTTTAGCTTTATCCACTTCAAGAAATACTCGATAGTTAAGAAAGTTAATATTACTTAATTCTAAACTCTCTCTTTTATTCCTGAGAAGAAGTAGGCGAGATTCTGTCAAATCACGGAGATGACTGAGTGTTTCTTCATCGAGATCTTCTAATAGTTTAAAGAAATCAATTGGTGTCTTTGTCATGTTAAATTAATTCCTTAGTACGAGTCAATTCTATATCATCATTAACTCCATGTAGAATTTCAAACATACGCTCTAAGTATTGATTGTCATCCAAGACTTCTCTAGATTCATAATTAGGTAAAAAGATGCCTGGAGTAGCTTCGATAAAATCAGTAATGATCTCAGTAGTCTCAGTTCCTTCTCTACCTTCTTCAGTAAAGAAATCATTGACATAAACAAGAGGTCTTCCTTCAACTGACCACATGTCTCGTAAATGAGGTTGGGATACTAACTGATGAATATGCTCACTAGGGATGATTGATGTGCCAATAACCATATACACTTCTTCCCAGAAACCATATTCACCGTCATCGTCAATAATAACAGTTCCTTCTTCAGGGAGAATATTGGTATACGCAATAGTATTGCCTGTAATAGGATGGACAATAGCAAATTCCTTAGGTGAAGAAGTAGACTCTTCAGAGTAAATATCAAATTCTTCCACTTCTAAGAACTTATAAAGAGAGCTTCGGTTAGTCTCTTCGTCTAAATAAGGGAGTTTAAAAAGCTCTGTTCCATTACTATCATCGATCACTTTCCAGACGTAAATAAATTCTGGTTCGAAAATTTCGATTTCGATATCAGTATTTACCATTTCCATTTCATTGATCCTTTTCTTATTTAAAGAGTAGTAAAACAAAGATTAAGAATAGATTGAGTAAACTAGCAAACTTATTAAAAACAGTATGTGCTAATAAGATTTGGATTTGTGTTACAAGTCTTAGTTTAACAAAGATTATTATTGTGATGAATACAAGATTAGAAAAAATGTAAGACTTTACAACTGTTAAACAAAAGAGCACAGCATTCTCATCAAAACCTGTATGAGTATTATACCTATAAAGAAAAGCTAGAATACTTACTGTAATGAGGTAGAATAAACCTGCCCGTATCCATGACCTTACTATCCTTGCACAATAATCAAGATTTGATTCAGTGGGATTATTCATAATAAAAGAGATTTTTAAATAGCGAAGGGGAAGTTAATAGGAGGATGATATTCTGAATAGTCTATCCGTATATCGTCTACTGTTACCCAAGTCATTACGTCTTCTAATGTTTTAATATCTGGGTTAATCTCTAATGTAGGTTCTTCTAGAGGAGTTCTAGTTAATTGCTCTTTAACACCTTCTAACTGATTTCCATAGATATGAGCATTAACGTTTTTATGAAAAGCTAGTTTAGGATTCTTATTAGTAATCTGAGCCATTAGTCTCAAGAAAGTATAAACCTGAACCATATTAGCTACTGTACCAATAGGAAAGTCAGAAGAGCGTTGTGTAGCATTTAGATAAAGATCATCGCCTAAGAGACTAAATTGGTAACTATGTAAACAAGGACGAAGGCAACCTAATGAGAAAAAACCCGGATTCCAATAGCTGATAACCTCCCCTCTATCATCTTTACCTGCTTTGAGGTTATTATAGACCTTCTCAAATAAGTCTAACGAATGACTAACCACTAACTTACCGTCCTCTAATCCTCTCTCAAAGATAGGCCAGTTACGAGCTACTGCTCCATAGACTAACCCCATATCGTCTTTACCTTTACGATTGGGGTTTGCTAGCCAAGCAGGTGTTTCATTAGCATTCATGTCCCAAGACTTACTACCTAGCTTACGAAAGTCCTCAGCACTGGTATAACCTCTAATATAACCTAATAGCTCAGCAATAGGTAATTTAGTAGGAGCTTTGCGTGTAGTGACTAATGGTACTTTATTAGTACTAGCATCATAAGTCAAATCAATGTTGATAAAAGTACGGCAATCAATTCCTGTTCTTTCATTAGGGAGATCTTTGCCTTTATGGTAGATGGTAGATAATGCTTCTAAATACTGATCTTCAGCTCGTTTAATGGTTTCCATAACTCTTCTCTTAGATAGATGTATACAATTGATTTACTAGCTCAATTTTATTTTATACAGCATAAATAGAGAGTATGTTAAACTCTCTATTTATTTCTCACATATAACCATACGTACTATTGTCAGATAATAGGAAATATCCTCTATGTAACTTATCACTGAAGTGATCAGTATTAGATAAGTTATTTAACCAATAGTTCTTAGCTTGAATAATCAGTTGTTTAGAAGCTTCTGAAAGATGAGGAACAGATTCTAGATATGGAGTCATATTTTCATCATCTGTTACAATCTCACATAGGTATTTCCAGAGTATGTCCATATTAGACGTTTCTTCTACTTCAGTAATATCTTGGATAAATACTAACCAAGCATAATCTTTGATAATAGATAAACCAGAAGGTAATCTCATATTCAATTCACTGCGATGAACTTTAAAGAAATGAATGAATGTAGAAGGATGGGTTTCTGTTTTATCTCTGCGAAGTACTAGATAGGTATCTTCTTCACCAAACTTCGTCATGTTGTTACCCATTAGTATTTCTGCAATACAATTTGACATATCTACTGGATTAATCTGACTAGTGCTAAACAAGAAGCTTTCATTCCCAGGTGTAGTGATATGAGACAGTAAGTTTAATTGACTACCTGATCCATAATTCACTAAGACAGTCCAAGGTCTGTCAGTTATAGTAGAAATAGTAGGATGTTCATCTTCTAATTTCTTCCTAAGATCTAAGTAATTATTCTTACTCTCGTATGATAGTCTATCAAAGTTAAAGAATAAAGTATCAGTAATATAATACCAAGCTCTTAAATGAGGGTAGAAGGGATGACTAGCACTCGATTCAAAATCAAAATCCTTATTTTCAATAAGATTGAGTTCAAACATATTATTCTTTACCTATCAAGTAGTAGGAACTAAACCTAAATCAGTTAAACTGACTTCAAAAGCTTTCTTAAAGTTAGCCAGTACTTCTTTCCTACTCAACTGCTTTGTCACTTCACTGTAATAATCTATAGCAGTAGTGATATTCTTTAACTGTAAACTATCTAGTAGCCATTCAAATTCAACTTTCCTATGTGTAATGATTTGTTGAATAGATGACTTTGCTTGACTAATTACTGATGTTAAAGTTTCTGATTCTTCAAAGTAGTCTTTAGTTAAATCTAGAAAATAGCAAGGTAAGAGTAGTTCACTAGCACTCACTAAAGAAGCAGTGTTTTTAATAATAGATTCTAAATGTACTGTAGGTCGAGTATAATAGACATTAGCTTCCTTGGGAGTTAGGTAAACAACCACATTCACATATCGCTTACCTAAATCATCTCTTAATAATACTCGATTTGTATTCATCACTTATCTCTCCTAGCTACTTATGATAATTGGTTAGGGGTATTCATAGCTATAGTAGGTACACTACTGAGCTAGATCGAAACGTATTAGTTTATGTTCCACTATTAAGTCATTGGTTTTAAATACTTCAATATCAAAACAATTGATATAGTCAATAGCTGTTAATTGACTTAGTATTTTACTTCTCTCTTCAATAACCCGAATACAGTAACTACTACTAGACTCAATATCATTAAACAACCCATTAGTAGAAATACCTAAGAAATTAGGCGTTAGTTCATTACTATACTGATGTATAAATCCTGGTAAAATGATTTTGTCAGTACTTTTTTGTTTTACACTGAGTTTAGAAGTGATGGTGAAACGCATTTTATTACTTCTCCTAAGAGAGATTGATTTTTTCTTATACTGTTTAGTGATATGTGGTTATATAAATGTAAAAGAAAAAACACATTAAAATAGGGAGAGCAATTAGCTCTCCCTATTTATGCTTTATCGAGGTGTAAAATCAATATTAGCATTTAAACCAGTCTTTGAATCTACAGTACCAATTTTAATATCTCGTAATTCTGTTTTTGTAAAGTAAATCTTTTCTTTAACTACCGCAGCCCAACGCCTATTATACTTAGCCATTTGACCGACAATTAACTGAGACCAACTCTCCATCTTCTCTTCAATGGAATTATCTTTAAGCTCATCAAAGCTTAAGAATCCTTTCGTAATCAAAGAATCTTCACCCATGTGAATACCTGGATCAGGTTTAATGATATCAGTAATATAAGGAACTAAAGTAGTAATGCCTAAATGAACCCTACCTACTTCATTAGAAGTATCATAAATGAGCATATCAGGATAGTCTGAACTCATGCTATCTACACAATTCATTAAACTTCTTAAGAAGGGATGGGTTTTACTTACTTCAAGAATTTCTTTAAAACTAAGTTGGAGTAAATATTGAAGTTCTTTAATTTCTTCTGAGAACTCTGTTAGTAGAGTAAGACCACAGACTTTATCAAAAACTAAACGAAAGAGGTCTTCATTATTATCTACTAATAAAGAAAGTGTATTAACAGTTCCTGTATCAAATTCAACATGACCGCCAATACCAACACTATAATTACCTAACAGACGCTCTTCACCAATTCCTTTCGCTCTTTGATAGGTGAATAAAGATAAAGCACCTTCCTCATTGAGTTCTATAATAGGAGAATAAACAACTGGATGGATATAGTTAAAGTTTTTTTCGATCTCTTTACGCTCTACGACTTCTAAGTTAAAGATCATTGTATTTAGAATACGTTCAATAAAAACCTTATCAGTAATGATAGGTAATTGACCTTCTTCTTTAGCTTCATTAAGAAGAGCTTCTAAAACACTTCGCTTAACTGCTACTGTAGGGTTCTCTAATCGTTGAGAAATTTCTGGTACAATGATTGAGGGATGAAATAAAGAATGTTGTAATGACATATCAGATACCTTTTTTTCCTTTTTTGGATTACATTTGTTTATTAGTAATAAGGTGATCAAGATATCTGATGTCACCTATTTGAAAAGATTCTTCTCGCTTAATTAAAGTCCTATTTACAGCAGTTTTGACTTTAATATGAATAGAGTCAATACTATCAGAAGCATCAATGATTAGCTTCTCATCTTTTACTCGACAGTTTTTAATTACGGTTTGGAAGTGTTGATGTAAACGACGATGGTATTCTAAGGATTTAGATTCATAATCATCTAACTCATTGTCTCGTTTCTTAACTGTCTCATGTACGGACTGAGGGTCTTTATCTAAATAGATAAGCGTATCAATGGGAATAAAATGCTTAGTCAATGCATTAGCAGTATGTTCAAGCTTATTAACATACCCCTGCATAACAAGAAAGCTTGGTAGATAACGGTTAAGAATAACAATATCATGCGTCCGTAAACTAGAACGGATCTCTTCTTGAGCTTCTTGCTTTACTGTTAACCAGAGAAGTAGTTCAGAAGCAGGTGTTAATTTATTATTTTTACCTCGTCTAAGAATCAAATCACTTAACTCAGAGGTAAGGTCGCTTACATCTAATTCACGCACAATTTTAAATGTAATGCCATCTACCTCAAGTGAATCAGCAAGAAGTTTTATCTGAGTATCTTTACCAGACCCATCCAAACCTTCAAAGACAATAAGCTTACCGTCAGTCATCGTTTCATCGCTTATAATTGAAAAAATAAATAAAAAAATAAAATTGAGAAACTTTTACTACAACAGATCTAGTTTCTCAATTTTTTTATATAGCGTTTATTTATACAGATTCTTTATTACTTTCTTTCTCTTCTGTAGAAGGAGTTTTAAGAGTAATCCCTGTATTTTCAATACGTCTTTCTAATTCACGAAGATGTTCATTTAATGCTGTAATATAACTTTCATTATTAGCATCTTTCATAGTTAATAATGAAATAATTTCTTCTTTCTTAGTAAGTAATTTTTCTAATGATTCAACTAAATCATCACCTACTTTTAACGTCTCTTCTAAGTTGTTAATCATTCTATCTTTTATTTTATTCATGACTAACGCAATAATAGTCGTAAGAGCAAAGAATATACCAGAGACTTCAGTAAAGGCATTACCAACAGAAGCGATGAAATCAAGCATGAGACGTCCTATTATGTTTAGAGTATGTGATGTTGATTAACAGTGGTGTTAAGTGTAGTAATGTTTTCTTGTTGTGTATGTAGTTGAGCCTTAGTAAGGAGTTCCACGCGTTTTAAACTAGAACTGGCTTCTTGACTAATAAAACCAGAGAATTGCTCTAATGCTTCAAAAGCCATATATTCTTCTTGAAGACATTCCCAAAGATGTTGAGTAAATGACAGAATGCTTCTAGTATGCTTGAGCTTAAAACGAGAGCTGGTTTTATCTTCAATCACTTTAGTAAAGAATAAAAGACTCCTCAATACCGACTCATCTAATCTCACTCCTTTGGTAAGAAACTCAAAAATAGCCATAGAAGCACTATAATGGTAAGATTTGTTAATGTGAGTATTAAAGAATTTTATATCTTTCGAATAATTAATAACTGAATTATTCCTAGCGTTGATAAGATAAGTGTTTATTGATTTTTGGTCAATACTAAGCAGATCTTCAACTAATACCAATACGTTTAAGAAAAATACTGTGGTTTCTTTTTCTATGTTGTATAACTTATCTACTTCTTTACCGTAATTAACTCCATAGTCAGTGGAACTATTTTTGAAATGGATATTATCATAACCTTCAATAGAAGCTATTAAGATAGAAGTAGCTAAAACACTGTCTAAGTCTTTACTACCATAAAAGCAAATTAACTCCTTCATCTTTCATTTCCTTTATTAAGCAGCTTCGTTTAAGAAACGTATGTAATCACTCCTAAAGAACGTTTTAGAGGACTTAGGAGACGTTTTTAATTGCATACTGATGCAATCCAACCCTAGCTTATCAAACTGCTTAAATAGAGACATTATGGTCATTTTAGAGGGCATATATAGATAAGTAGGATTATCGACAATGAATTGCTGATAAGAAACCTTCCCTTTACTTGACCTTATTTTAGCTACGCCATCATGATACTGAAGTTTACCAGTCTTGAGTAATCCAATACCAACTGATGCAGGATCAGAATCAAAGTTATTGTATAGGTATTGTAATGATCTGTTTAATAAACGAATAATCATACGCTGTACTATTTAAGAATATAAGAGAAATATTAATGGAGGGGAGATTATAACTTCCCTCCATTTATGCCTTTTACTTAAACGCGAGTCCTAAAAACATTAGGACTCCTCAGTTGAATAACTGAATCTGGTTCAAGTTCATCACCATCTTGTTCTTCTACCTCTTTTACGTTTTCACGGAATTTAGAGATAGTGATAGGAACATAGCCTTGTTCTTCTACAAGTTCGAAGATCGCTAATACATTATCTGGTGTGACAGCAAAATTTTGAGCTTCCATGAGTCTGTTATACACTTCTACTGAAAAGATCCCTTTTACAGGTTCTCGATAATCAGTAACTTGAACATAAAGCCCACTACCATCATTATCCCATTTAAGCTTAGACAGCTTAACTAGTTTGGAATGAGGATTGAAATAGTCATTAGTGAATTTAATATGATCATACTCCACAATTGAAATAGGTTCATAACCTTGTTCAATAGCTAACATAAAAATAGCATCTACTGTTGCTGGAGTAAAGTGAGGGAGCCAATTGCCCTTAGCACCTAAGATACTAAAATCAACTACAGTTCGATGAAGTCCTCTGGATTTATTATTTACTAGGATCTGACCATGTTTTTCGAACCGGTTACTTTGTTTATAGAAAAGAACATCAATACCTGTCGTATTGTAAGATTTCTTTTGTTTTTTAAAGATGTTAAACATGTTAATGATTTCCTTTGTTTAGTTAAAGAGGTGTGTTGATAAAGAGCTTTTTACTTCATTCTCTTCTAATAGATGATATATTACTGTATTTATCTAGTTTAAACAAAAATAAAAAGAATAAAGAAAAGAACCTTACAAAAGCAAAGTCCTTTCTTTTATGATAATTTATCTTTTATTCTTCTTCCCAAATATCTTAAGAAATATATCCAATATCGCACTTATGATCATAATAATAACAAGTACGAGTATTCCAGATAAGAAAGCGAGATGAATAAAATCTGACATTATAACTCCCTTATAATTGTTATTGTCAAGTTAGTTATATGCCTTTAAAATAATCTGGAATACAGCATAAAGAGAGGAGTCTTTTAGGACTCCTCTCTACTAACTCTAATTTAAGGAAATACAAATCCATCTAATTCTGATTCAGGATAATCTTCACTTAAATCGACACCAACATGAATCATCTTTAGGATGATAGACCCAAAGAAAATTTTATGGTTCATTTTAAAAGTAAGTGGGATTTCTCTTGAATCCTCAGGATTAAGCGGATCTAACGGAGTAAGCTCGTGCTCGACAACATCTTCTTTTCTTAGAAGAATACCGAACTTTTCATTAATTTGAGGAATGAAGTCAGTAAAGAAAACCTCATCACTGTATAGAAGAATATTATCACTCTTTTCTAATAGATCAATTGCTGATACACGATTGTAATGCAATAATGCACTACCACGCATTCCTGTGTTTTGCCTACCATACATTCGAATGTTTGTATTTCTATTTTCAACCGTACTTAGTTCAGGTTCTCCAAAAGTAAATTGCTCAGGAGAATAGTCTGTTCCGTTTTTTAAATTAAACAGCTCTGTTAGAAGCTCTTCTGGTGTTTTATTATAATCGGTAATAATATCGAAATCGTCTTCAGTTGTTATTGGCATTTAGTTTATTATCCTAATAATAGTTCGTCGTTAATTCTTTCTAAGTCTAAATCTCTTTGTACAAAGAAAGTAATGAATGATTGAGTTGTATAGTTCATAGCAGTGACTCCATAACCATAGAGTTGGATAGAATGCGCTGCTGAAACTAACACGCCTTCAAATTCTTTAATTGAACCATTGTCTTCATATCGTATTTTAGCAATAGCTCCTGGTATAGCTAGGTCAGGGTCAGAGTAACGCCATTCTAACATGATGTAACTTCCCGTTCTCATACTAATTTCACTTTTAACTAAGTAGGTATTAGCAGTTAACCCCATCTCTCTTACAGGGAGATTATTAATGCCATTACTATTTTCAAAAGCTACATATTCATTGACTTGTTCAGCAGCATTAGAGACAACCTTATTAGGTGACTCCTTAACTGTATTGTCCTGAAGAAGAAAGTTAGTATTGAAGAATTTAACACCATTGCCTTCATTAGCTAGCTTAGGAATAGCATTCTCTAAGATATGTCGCTCACCATTAGAGATGATTAATGTACTACTACCAAATTTACGATAAGTCCTACCTAATTCAGGATATAACTGTCTAGGAACAATAGAGACCTGTAGACTATACTCAGCACTACCTCCTCTTGTAATGTCATAAGTAGGAAAGATATGCCAAATACCATTTCTTAGATAATGAGCTAATCCATTACTATATACACCATAATGCTTTTGTAAGTAGCCAGGTAGATCTACTAACTTTGTACCATCAGGAATGATGATCTGATCATAAAGAGTTGTATTATCAGGTTCTACTAATTCAATTCCTTTTGGAATATAGTTAGCTTCAAGATCTAAACTTTTAACAGCATTAGTAATGATAGTCTTCAGTACAGTCGCTATATCGGTATTTCTATAACTACCTCCTACTTGAATTAAACGAATTTGCTCATCCGTTTTATTAGTAAGTTGTAATCTAACCAACTTTAAAGAAGAAATATCAAGTGAGGAGGTGTCTATAAGCGTTCTATAAGAATCTTCCAGTACTTCATTACCTGTTACTTCCAATACACCTGTGTAGAATTCATCATCTCGATAACCAGAAATAACACCACTATCAACCAAATCAGCTAACATTGCTTCAATGCATTGTAAGTTAACAACGATCTCTTCTCTACCTGGGTAGAGGATATTCGTGTACTGACCTAAACCCATAGCGATGTCAATTGTTCTAATCTCTGAGTAATGGTTCTCATAATACTCTTGAACATCGATATTAAGAATCTTAATTACTTCAACAGGTTTACCTGCTGCGGTAAGCTTAATATTCCATCGATCTAAACGTATTTGATCAGCACCTTGTATAACGACATCTACATCTGGTTTGAGTAGTGAAACCATATTGTTCATACGAGATCTTCCAAGTCTTTAAAGGGATCTTTCTTTTCTTCTACTGGTAGTCTATCTGGATCAATAAAAGAAGCAAAGAGATCTTCCATACCAGTCCTCTCTCTTTTATGAATGTCTTCCTTTACATCACTTAAGGGCTGAGAACCTAACATAGACATTCCACCCCAACCTCGCAACATATTGATGAAGTTACTACCTGTAGGTTGTAAGGGTTCGTAGAATTTGGCATGTTTATAAATAACATTAGCTAATCTATCTAAATCTACTAAGTCCTCTAAAGTATCTGAATAGGCTGCTGGATCATACATTCCAGAGAAAACAACTTCGGCATGAGCTAGATAAGCTTCGATGCTGTCATAGATAGTTTTCGTATCTTGAAAACGTAAGATGGAAATAGGTACGCCTTTTCTAGCATAATCCACCATCTTAGAGATAGTAAGATAACAATCCTGCCATTGTTGATTTATCTTCTCATTCCAATATTCATCCCCACTGACATAAGTCCCACCGTTTAACTGAATCCATTTCTCACTCATTGTTGCATTCAGTGGTACTCTAGCTCTAAAGCGTTGATCAAAGATTCTTTCTATTAATGTGTATTGGTGGTTACGTTTCTTACTCATACTGATCTCGAATAAGCATAAATCATCATTAGTAAAATGGGAGTATAATAATACTCTTCCAATACCTGCCATTTAGATCGTTGTTCAAGTATCATGTCTAATACATTATAATTAGGTGATTGCCCTTTAATAAAGGCTAGGACTAAATACTCGAAAGCAGATAAATCAGAACTTTGTTTATAGAAAGCTTCTGAGAAGATATAAAAATCATCCTTTAGAACAGGTTTGATAAGTGGACTAGTATCATGGGGAAATCCAGGTAACATAACCGAATCACCAAATACATCCTCTAGACTATCTTCTCGTAAAGGAACGTTTGCGTTCTCAAAGATCTCATTTTTTCTAGTATGGTCTTTTATTTGGTAATCGATCTTCTTTGTACCATCAGAAGGATAGATAATATACCTAATCCCTGTATAGGTGATAGAGTTGAAGATAGGATGAAACTTAAAACTACGAGTATAAGCAACACCTGCTTTCCTAATCCCTGTCTTTAAGATAGCAGGATCACGTTTAATAATAGCATCTAAAACTGTATCGCAAGTCATGACATTATAATCATCACTTACGTTAAGCACTCTTAGTTTATTAAAGTGAGGTGCATTATGAATATCAAACAACTTAGTAACGAAAGTAGTTAGAAAGTGGTCATAAATACTAGTGTCAGGCTGACCTGGTACTAAGAGAGTATGGAATTCATTACTCCAGAACTTTTCCATATAGCGACGAAGGAGTTCTTGATATACCTTATCGTAATTCCTAAGCCGATTAAACTCACCTTCTTCGATTACTGTTTGTAAACCATATCGCATCTCGTCTTTATATTCATAAAGCGTCTTAATAACTTTCAAATCTAATTGAAAGTCAAAGCTCGGTGACATATAGTTCTTAAGTCTATAATCGATACGATATACAGCGTCTTTTAAATGACTCATCTTCTCTGAAGTGAGTACTTCAAAAATACCTTCTCTACCATCACCAATATCAGCAATGAATTGATCCCCAGTATTAGGAATAACATCATTGATAACATAAGCACTACCATTGATGTTTAAAATTTTGATCTCTTGTTCTTGATCAGTAGAGTTAGGTGAGATGACTTTAATTGTCATGTCCCTAATTTCAATGTATTGCTGACGAGCTGCTACTCGATCTTCTTGTAAACCACTTAAGTTATCATTCTTACCTACGACTTGACTAAAGTAGTTAATCTTCCAAGGATAGCCTTGGATATTAGTAAGTAAGCTTTTCCTATTAGTGTATTGTGTATCAACAACACTACTTCTATAATAAGGTTTCGTTACCTTAGGTATAGCTGGCTTTTCTTCCACCTTTTGTGGATCAATATCAAATACAGGCATTTTCTATTTCATTCCTTATAGTCCGTTGCCTTTAATCCTTCAATATTAAAGATACCAACGGTGTGCATAGCTCTATTCTGATAGCCATTAAAAACACTTAAATCTTCTTTAGTTTTTTGAATGACTTTTAAAGGCGTTCTCTTTTTATCTTTACAATCAAAATCTAGAGGATAATCTGGATTAATAGCACTTATGATTCTACAAAAAGCATCAGGATGATCTCTTAGACGCTCTAATGCTCCATCTTTTAAGAAATCTAGATCAGTGATAATAGATAGACGAATATGATGTACTCGCTTAGGATCGAGCTGATACGTACTTCGAATAACACCATCACTATCTACTTTGATAACATTATCGCCTTCCCAAATAATTCTCTTCTCTCTATAATAACTAATATGAAAGATAGAATGATAATGTCGAGTTAGATAAGGAGCTTCTGCTTTTAAGAAAGTGATAATAGAAGGAGCTAAGTCAAACTTACCTAAGTCCTCTAAATCTAAGATCTCTAATAGATCTCCTCCTTCACCTTCTTCCCATAGCCGAATCAAAGAAGTAAAGACAGTTTGGGAACTAGGGAGTTGATTGACAATAAAATCATCATGTGCTGGAATTATGATACCTAACTTACTATAGTAGTATCTTTCCATGAGTAAGTTATTCTCAAAGATCCTAGTATAATACTGACCAGAGTTCCAGCCTTTAACAGTATTGGTATCTTGGTAAACAGTGGTGTAATCTACATACTTATCACTTAGCAATTGGTTATGTACAATGATCGGATAGATCATTATAAAGGCTTCAGCAATATCTAACTGAATCTTGTATGAAAAAGAGAATTCCCAAGCAGTAACACCATCTACATACTGACCTTTAGGCGGGATAGTAAAATCAAACCTACCTTGTACTCTTTCTAAGTTTTCTCTTACTGCATAACTATCAGCTTTCTCATGTCCTGCTTGGTTGGTAATTACAGTAACGAACTTAGAAGATCGTTCTTTAAACCAATCAGTAAAGGTATCACCATAACCATGTTTATTTTCTCTTAGTCTATGGAGTTCTTTAAAAATAGCTATAGCAGGATAAGGGATATCATAACTATAAGTAACTGGACTATGAATTAAAGAATCTCTTCCTTGAGAGACTCTGTTTTTCATCTCACTCACCCAGCGCTCACCGTCTACTTTAGTTCTAGCACGATATTTAATAGAGATGTCAACTTCACTAAATACTCTAGCTGGTCTAGAATAGATTTCTAATACATCATCATAGAAGGTAAATTGCTCACCAGGCTTATCGGTAGAATTTGTTAATAGTAGGTCTTCAATAGGATCTCTATTAATCTCTATATGTACATATCCTTCAACCCCAAAGACACTATTATCGCCTTCGTGTTCTAGGGCTGAACCGACCTGCATCATCTGGCCGACATCACCTGGGAATAAAATCTTTGTTTTTGGATCAAGTTGTGTGATAGCAAATAGATCCTTAATGACATCTGTCACAATCGGTCTGACGACAGCCCTATCTACATCAGTAATAGGTAACAAGAGGCGAGGCATATCTGTCTTTTTCCTTTAAATGTTCCACTAAAAGATGAAACTTAAAACTAAGGCATAATAGGAGATCCTTTTGGGATCTCCTATTTATGACACTACTTAGCTTTTAAGGTTATTCAGCTAACAAAGGAGTATTGCTAGTTCCTTCTACTACGACTTCACCTTGATGAGCTTTAATCACTGCTTTGATTAAGCGAGCAACATCATAGTTAACACTAATGATAAGGCGCGCCGCTTCAATACCAGGCTTAGCAGATACAGTAACAGTACGTTGCAGTAAGGAAATGACGCTAGATTGATGTCGAGCTACTTCTTCCTCTTCACCAACCACACCTTCTACTGTCTTAGCAACATCCGCACCCATTGCCTTCACCTGACCTGAGAGATCTTTGAGCTTCTGCACTCGTGCTGCAAGACCACTAGCTTTATCTAAGATAACTTTGGCGTTTTGAACAGTGGGTAAAGTAACTTCATCACTAACTGTTTCACTCTCATGATGACGAATACCTGCGTTAAGTAGATCGACCTTACTTGTCTCTACACTACCTTTAGGGATGGTATAGAACAGAGTACGATCACCTAAGAGGGTCGCAGTTTCGTAATCAGTAACATCTTCTTTATCAGTTGCTTTGAAATACTTAAGTTTATTTAGACCAATTGCTTTTTCTACGATAGTGTCGATAGAAATATCTTTATCAGAGAAAGCCTTAGCAAACTCAGCTTTAAACGCAGCAACTACAAAGATATCATCAATGAGTTCATCAGTAACAGAACGGAGTTGACCTAAAGCAGCACTAATGTCCTGAGGAACAGTACCATCAATACTTAAACCTTTAGCCAGATCAATGCTTTTAATCGTCTTAGGTGCATTGCTATTGGGTTTGACGTCATTGAGTTCTTTTTTCAGTTGCTCAAGGTTAGTCATTAACTCTTTAGCTTTGCCAGCAGTCATGGTGTAAACCTTGCTAATAAGATTCGCAACATAATTAAATGCAGTAAGAATCTTTTCACGTAATTTACCCGCAAACTCTTTAAAGGATTCTAATGTCATGTCTGTATTACGCAGACGAGTAGAAACACCAGAATCAAACGATTCTAACGAAGGCATGGAAACCTTAAAGGAGAGACGGTTACGCTCTACAATACTTTCCATAGAATCGCTTAAGCTCTCTGCATAACGAGAATCAATACCACCTACTTCATTAGAGTCTTCGATACGACCGATTTCACGTTCGATAAAACCTAAGTCTTTTGTAGCTTGCTCGATTGTCTCCATAACGACTTCGACTTCTTCGACAGCTTCTTCGATATCAAGAGTAGGATCAGAAACGATTTCAGCATTACCACCTACATCAGCTTCTTTTTCTTCTGCTTCACCAGCAGGGTCACCACCGCTAGCAGGTTGGTCTGTTTCAGGTTCGCTAGGATCACCGCCTGTCTCACCTGTTTCAGTAACACCAGCAACACCTACAGCCGTTTGGGATTCTTGAGAAGCTTCATCAATTTCTTCCACTTCTACTTCTTCACCCTCAGCAACTTCAGCTTCACCTTCACTACCCTCGACTTCCTCAACTTCAGTAACAGCAGTATCTTCACCCAGGTCTACTGATGCATCTTCTACTACGTCTGTTTGGATGACAGCAGCTTCAGGTTCGGTAGCAACAGGCTCTGGTTCGGTAGCTGAACCATTAATAAGAGAACGAGCTTGAATAAGAAGTGCTTCAGCTTCATCAGCTTTACTACGTAGCTCACGAATCTTGGCTTCCAGATCACCTTCTGCCGAAGCTTCTACTACGTCAGTAACACCATCAGCTTCAACAACAGGTTCTTCTTCAACGAGAATACTAATACCTTCGTTATCATCAGCTTCAACAGGATCAGCAGGATCAGGCGTCACAACAATTTCACCAGTCTCAGCGGCTTCTTCAGCATCAACAGTGATCTCGTCGTTAGTAATTGCTTCAGAGACAGTAACTTCACCTTCGTCTAAACCTTCAGTCGATCCTTCACGAGAAATAGCTTCTAGTTGCTTGACTTGGTCCTTTAGCTTCTTCTCTAGATCCTGGGCTTCACTACCTAACTTCATACCACGAAGTGCTGCCATGAAAGGAATCCAGTTCTCTTTATTTGTAATAAACTCCCTAAAAGTCTCTTTTGGAGCATTAGCAATATCGATAGCTTTGCTATTTTCCAGACCTTTTTGAGCTTCATCCTTAGAAGCACCAGCAGCAAGCTTTTGAAGTGCGTCGGTAGTTACAGCAATCTTCTCTTTTAGCCGTTCGATTTCATACCGTTTTTTATTAGTGTACCTGCTTCCTATATTACCGGCCTGGAAAGCGCCTGCGAAGCCGCCCCAGAAGCCTTCAGTCGATAACTCATCTAAACCTTCAGTCGATTCTGGTTTAGCGGCAGTACCGTACTTTTTGAAGATGTTAAGAATGAGGTTATCTAACTCACGAATACCAGAAATCAGTTTAAGCAGATTAGATTGGATTTTCTGATCAATACTAACTAATTCGTTTTTCAGTTTAGCATCCTCAGAACCACTCTCAACACTACGACTTTCTCGCTTGAGTTCATCGATACGTTTAGTTAAACCACGCGCTACTTCGTTTGCGTTTTTCTGAAGCGTGAGGATTTCAGCCTCTAAACCAGGACGATACCGAGGATAGGAACGAACAAACTTCCGAACGTTCGAATCTGTATCAACATTAGTTAGCTCTTCTTCATTGAGCTTAGCAACCATTGCACCCAGTTTCTCATATCCACCATCAGCTAAATTAGGATTATTCCTAATCTCACGAGAAACATAAGAAAGTGTTTTTAACAGTTCACGAGCTTTAGCTTCACCACCTACAAAGATGGCTTGAGCAAAATGAGGTAAGTTTTTAATCTTCCTCATCATTGGTGTTTGAGCTAAGATATCAGCGCTTGCAAGATTAGTAAGGACAGTATCAATACTATCTGTTAAAGCAGCGATTTGTTGAGAGTTCTGTTTAATAACAGTTTCATTCCAAACTGCTGAGAGTTTATCCCAATGCTTAACCCACCAATCACGCAGTTTAATAAAAGCATTAATAACAGCTTCTTTTACTTTATTGAAGTTTTGTTTGATGTCATCACCAATAGCCAGTAAGGAGAGATCCTCCATAGAACTAGCTGTAGTTTTGACTTTCTTGTACAGTTTGATCTGACGCGATAAAGATTCCAGTGATTCTTCATTACGAATAACAGTCTCAGACAGATCATCTAAGATTTCTTCTTCTACATCAATGATCTCAGGAGCGCTATGTTCACCAGCATTTTCTACATACTGACTTTCTTCAACAATAGCACCTTCACCAGCAGCTGAGATACCATCTGCCAGAGTGCCTTCTTCTGCTACGGCATCGACACCAGTAGAGGTTACATTATCAGCAGTTGAAGTCTCTACTACAGTTTCGTCTTCTGTAATGGGGACTTCTGCTACAGTTTCTACTTCTTCTACGTTTTCCCGACTAATTACATCTTTAGCAGCGGGTTCTTTAGGCGTTTGGATTTCGCCTTCTTTAGTAGGAGTCTCTGCGTCTTTCGGCTTGTCATTGACATTGGGATCAAATTCACGAGGCGTGTCATCATTGACATCATCATGTTTATTAACGTCTAGTGATTCTAATGCAGCACGAAGAGTCCGGATTCCATTACGGTTGTTACGTAAACTCATTGTTTAAATACTCCAAGAAATACTCTTTAAGAGATATAAATATTTTTTTAACATTACTTATAGTTAAGTAATAAATAGCTCTTCTTTTTTCGAAAAAAGATGATCTACTACAGAAGTAGTCATAGAATTGTAATGAAAACTAACCTTCTAAGTATGATTCCAGAACATCTAACATAAGAATAATGTTATTAACTAATTTATTAGCGTATTGATAATAGAAGATAACATTGTTATTTAACACTTCTCTATAGTTTTTGACTTCCTCAATAATGAGTCTTAATTCTCCTTCTTCGATATAATTCTTCGAAGTGACGCCAGTAAAATAAGACATTAATAAGGCATGTAGTTCAAATACTTTACGCTGGATGTTAGAAGTCTCATTTAAAATCTCACCTACACAAGAGTCTATTAAAGACTTCTTAATGAGATTTAAACTCTTAAAAATCTCTTCAGTTGTTAGTGTAGGTAGAGTAACTTCACCGTCTAAGAAATTAACTCCTTTCTCTAAAATCAAGAATCGATTATCTCTTTTATCAAAAGCAATAAAATCACCCTTAGTTAACTGACTAATTAACACAGTATGTTCATCAGTTTCAATACCTTCTAAAGAGATGAATGAACCATCCTCCATCTTATCTTTAATTGCTTCTTTTAGCAATTCTTTTAAGTCAGATAATTTTTGTTCATTACTTTCCATTAAAGGAAGAATGGTATTATAATAACTTTGCTTCCATATCTCACCTGCTAAGCAAATAATGAGAGAGGGTTTAGCATGAGTGTCAGTTAGATATAATAATGCTTTAGCTTTATTGATATCGACCTTAGTAGAAGGGTGTTGACCATCAGGTAACTTAACTACGTCTTTTAAATGTGTTACTTTCTCAAGTAAAGTAGAGAGTCTGTCTTGAATTAGCTCTTTACTAATAACTAGATCATTACTAGCTTTATATAGCATATTAGAAACATCAGTTAAGATGTTCTTCGATACCACTAGAGTTTGACCAATGAGTTCATTAGTCGTTAAGTTCTCTAACCCTGTACTTAATGAATTACATTCGTCACAATCTTCTAAACTCTCGATGAGTTCTTCTCTTAATGTCTCGATAGTAATTTCAGCGAGTTTAACTTTACCATCACCAGGTTCTTCTTGAGCGTGAGCTGCCATAAAGGTCTCTGCTTTATCTAAGTGCTCAGCCTTCTCTAAACGGGTCGTGGTGAAGTTTAAAACGTCCTCTAGTACAGCTAACCCACTTTGAGTCGTTGTGTCAATAGGAGCGCTTGTATCAGCTTTAGGACGCTTTTTAAGAACTTGAGGATTGCTTAATGACTTAATCATACTCACCTTCTATCTTTCCTTCGTATAAGGATACTTGTAAGGATATTAATTGAGAGAGCTGAGTAATAACTCCCACTAAGTAAATTCTACTATCTAAACTAATTTCAGATAAGTTATTAGCAATACCTACTACATAATCCTTTATTTGATTTAATTCAACAACACTAGCATTAGTCTGTTTACTTTGATCTTTAAAAACTTGTTGAAGATCAGATAACGTCGATTTAATCTTACTATGATTGTTGTTAGCGCTTTTTAATTCGTTAGATAAAGAACGAGCTAAGGTTAATAAACGTAAGATTTCGTGTTCGTTAAATGGCTTGATTGTGAAAGCAACAGTAGTATCTGTTTTCTTTTTAGATAAATGAATACCGTACTTCTTATCAGAGTAAGGTTTAGCTAAAACATTACTAGTACTATCCCTTACTTCTCCTAACGTTAAACCGTTCTTATATTTAACGTGGAGGTAAACTCTATTACCTGGTAAAGTTACAGATCGCTTAGCTTCATAACGATCATCTAAAGAATAATTAACTAACTCATTACGAGCTACTTGTACATCGATCTGATTAGGTAGAGGTAATTCTGGAATATCAATCTTGTCTTTATTTAAGATACTGGACTTAAAGCTACGAAGTTTAATTAATTCAGTATCAACAAAATTATCTATAGAACCAAAAGTCGTAGTGAGTCTTGAGATTCCTTGAGTGATCTTATTAAAACTAACATCATTATCAACGTTTAAAGCATTAGCAATATTACGACTTCTTATTCCGCCTACAGGGACCTTTCTAAAAAGTCTACTTTGCTTAGCTGCTCTAAAACGACTATCAGCGTTTTTTAATAATTCATCAGCCATTACTAATGACATACCTAGGTTATGCCACTTCTCATTAATTTCTTTAGCAATAGCTGCGAGCCATTTAAGAATAAGTTCCCAAATTCTCGTTATAGCGTTTTTAGAAGCTGTATGTAAATCATTACTATCTTCTAACGAAAGAATATCGTCAGGTAAATCATACACTTGCTTAATTGTCTCTAAAGCAAACCGGGTAGAAGTGTTAAGTACCTCATCTTGCTGATTAGATAGGTTGTTATTGATAGCTTGAAGTTTAGATAATGCTTCTAATGAAACTTCGATAGCTTCTAAGCTCAGTTGGGTGAGATCTACATTATTCATTTTTCAGCATAATTAAGAAGAAGTAGTCTCAGCAGTAAATATAAGACTACTGAGACTATTAAAACATCTATCACTTAAACTTCAACAGGAAGTAAAGCATAAGCAGATAAACCACGTAAGTAATTAGAAAGGTAATTACTAAAAGCTAAAATGAAACTAACAGCATTGATTAAATTACCACTACCATTAATCGTTACTTCACCAGTATTATCTTTTTCATACCAGTTAAAAAAGATCTCAAGAGATTCTTTAAACCCATTGAGCTTATTAGAGAATATAGTAGCTGTACGAGTAACAACACCAATTTCAGCAATAATACTTTCTAATTGAGATTGACCTGGTACAGTTACAGACGATGCATCCCTTCTTTCATTATGGACATCTATAATTGCTTGACTATTACTCTTATTACCAATTTGTTGAATAACTCGATTACCAGGAAGTAGCTCTGAGCTAGCTAAGATGTCAGAATCATCAGCCATATTAAACTTAGGTAAGGAATTTAGCACCAGAGGAGCAACACTACTTACACCTTCAGTTTCTAGATTCTTAAGCATGACTGTATAATCTTTATTAATCCAAGAAAATACATCGGCAACCACACCATTAGTAACAGATGAGTACGCTAGCTTATTAGCATCCAACTCCCCCTGTATTCCAAGAAGAGAGACGAGTTTTTGAGCTAGAGGAGAAGTAATCTCTGTTGCTGCACTTTGGTATTGTGAAGCGCTATTTTTAATCTTCTCTAATGTTCTGTTACCAATATCAATAGAAGTCGCTAAGACTGCGATACTATCGTCTAATGATTGTAGTAGATTAGTTTTAGATTGAATAATAGCTTCTTGAACAATGTTATCTTGTTCAATATCAAATTCATCACCTACTAGTGCTTTACCTGCATCACTTAGTGTTTCTAAAGTAATACTACTAATAACGAGAAAAGACTCATCTACATTCTCAGTACTTGTATCAGATGGAAAACGGTCTAAGATAATCCTAGCATAATCACCAATTCTAGAATCTAGCTCATAGGCACGTTTAATAATCCCAGCGTCTTTATGTAAGCCTGTTAGATTATCGACATCATTATCATTAGCTTTCGTATTAAGAATCTCTTCAGAGGTTTCTGCTACTTTAGAATCTTCCCCTGTATCAGATTCTTCTACTTGACTTTCCTCTTCTTCAATAGCACTAGGATCACCTGCTTCAGCTAAGACATCTTGCGCTACTTCTTGAGCATCAATGACTTCTTCCTCAATAGCTTGCTCAGTTTCCTCTTCTACAGCATTTACTTCGCTACTGTTTTCACTGAGGTCTTCTTCACCGCTTTCTTCGGTGTCGAAGTCTTCACTACCTTCTTCGCCACTGACTTGGTCGCTACTTTGACTGCTGTTTTCTTCGCTGGAGCTTTCTTCGAAGTCGTCTTGGCTGACGATGACTTCTTCGGAGTGGTCTTCTTCGTAGGAGTTGCTTCCTGAATCACTTCCAACTTCTTCTGGAGTAGATCCTTGTTCGTTGCCTTCTGGGGCTGGGGGACTGATGCCTCCTGCTCCACTACTGACTTGATCACTGTTTCCAGTTTCTTCTCCTGACTGACTTCCTCCTTCTCCGACGGTATTGTCTTCTCCACTGTCTTCACTTGGGATGTCGGTTCCGACGCTACTGTCGGTTGAGCCACTGGTGCTTGGAACGCTGGGTTCAGTACCCGACCCAGATCCAGGCTGTTCTTCGTCGATGAGGTTGTCGATAACGGATTCTGCGTCTCCTGGGTTTTCTGAAGGGGCGAGGCTTCCTTGTTCACCGACCACAGACCCAGTGTTACTTTGTTCAGAATTTTGCTCAGCGATAGCATTACTATCTCCTTTTTGATTAACTGCATTAATAATGGAATCTCTATTACTCGATGTTGTACTAGAACTCGTATTCTCCCCTTCATAGTACTTCATCAGTAAATCATCTAATTTTACTGACATAGATCTTAACCTATTTCCTTTTTAGTTAAACGGGTTTTTTGAACTGTTCAGTACAATACACGAGCGCGGTTATAAAACAACTTAGTAAGGTACTTAAACCTTCAAAAGAGTAATGGAGATTTCTCCAGTTTTGATATAAGCTATCAGTAATACGAACTAAATTAACTAAACTAGATTGCTCATCTGTACTATTTAATACGTTAGTAACAACATCCATCCAATCAAAATTAGATTGTAGGTATTCTTCTAATTGCGCTAAAAGAGCGTCTAGCTTATCTGTAAGCTCACTGTCTCGTAAAAGAGTATCAAGATCAGACCAATCAGAAGTACTAATAACTGGTAAGTCTTCTAAGTCATCAATTACTTTTTCAGCAATAGTTAAATTCACATCACTATTACTTGTCCAAATAGCAATGTATTTACAAAAAGCATCTTCTAGTGCAACAGTATCAATACCGACTTCTTTCCACTTCTCAATACCTACTGGTTCGATCAATTGCTTAACAGGTAAATAAGTCGTTACATCATCACAATTAACTGGATAGAACTTACCATCTTCTTTTCCACGAACTGCTTCTCTAGAGAAAAGAGAAGAGATGGATTCAATAACACATAGAGTATTAGTCACGACATCGATTAATGGATATCGGCTTACTGGAGCAAAAACTGTCTGTAGGTATTCTAAAGGAATAACAATATCTTCATAATCCATGAGACTAAAAGCATTCTTTTCTCGATAGGCTTTTAGTTTAGAGATGTTCTTTTTAATTTCAGCGATATTATTTTTAATGTTGGATGTAGTACTAATATCCTTACTTCTTAATGACTTTAAAAAGGAGAGAAAAGCTTCCTTTTTAATTGAATCCATGAAGATCTGGCTAAAGAAAGATTGAGTTTCTAAAGATTCTTGAGAAGGAAAGATTCTATTAGGTAATGCCTCCTTAGCTCTACCTAGGAAGTCAGCAGGGTCAGTTGCATTAATTAAATCTATAATTTTTGTTGACATGTTATAAAAACCTTAAGACTTGACTTAATAGCGAAAAGAGGGAATATGCTTTTAACATATTCCCTCTATTACTAATTATCAATACTAGAACCGAAGAAGATAAACAGAGAAGTCATTAAGTCATCTAAGCCATTAGGTTTAGACACCCAGTATTGAAAGACATCACCTAGAGAAGCATTTTCAAAACGTTTAAATAAATCAGTTGCTAATAAGCGATCTGTTTTATTTAGCTCTAATGGTACGTTTGTCTCCGTATGCCGACCACCATAGGTCTCACTACCGGGTTGGTAGTTATGTTTAAACATACCTTCCCAATTATAAACACTCAGCTTTCTTTGACCTGTTAGTAAATAGTTACAAGTATCGATCAGAAAGCGCTCATGCAAAGGGGTGTATACAGGACTTTCTCTTTGCATGAATAACCATTGTCCAAACTGATTTGTTGTAAAGACAGATAAGAATTCAACAAGTAGATCTTTAAAGCAATCGAAGTTAGTAGCATATTTAAGGTTACCTAAATATTGCTGATGGAGTTCATCCACTTCAGGACTACCTTTACGACGCTCATTCATTCCTGACACCAAGCTAAATCCAAACATTAAATTCGGACTCCGCATCGCAAACTTAGGTGCTTCTTCTACTCTGTCAATAGGCTTACCTAGAAAACCTCTGGGATAAACCTGAACTGATCGAGTGGAGTTAAGCATAGTTTTTCTCCATCCTATTGATCTCGTACTGGAGATCATTAATAATACCACCTAACTCTTCTGCTCGTTTATCTAAAATAGGATCAGCTCTACCTTGACGAGCATTCTCAATACGTAGACGCTGAACCTCAAACATCTTAAGTTCTTCTACAATCTTCCTATATTCTTTAGCTTGCCACTCAGCAATGAGTAAACGAGTACGATAGATAGGATTCCAATTAGAATGATAAAGAGGATTCCAATCAGTAGCGACTAAACCAGCTTTAGTTGGATCAGCTTTACCAGCAGTATGGAAAGACAGTACATCACTTGCTGCTTCATCAATCACAACAGAAGGCGTTTCTTTTAATGTCTTGTCGATTTGACTAGCGTTTAAAGTAACGATTGGTAATGCACTAGCATAATTGACGAAGTTGTTATTTAAACTAGTCCGTTCATTAGGTGTGATAGAATCATTACCCTTTTGACCAGCTGCATCGAGTTCTTTTGATAAAATGAACCGTAACAGACGTAATGAATAATTCAGTACAAAGTTACTGATCTCAACATATCGGATTAAAGCAACTTGTCGATAAGTCAATACATCAGTAGCAATTTGTTCGCCAGTAAATTCTTTTTTAATAACGTCTTGAACTTTATCTAAGCTCTCTACAGTATTCTTAAAAGATTCACTTAAACCAGATAAAGCATTATCTCGACGAGAGATCTTTCCAATTCGATGAATCGTATCGAACATTCTTTCGATATCTTTATCTTTAGGTTTGTTTACAACAGTAGCATTACGCTCTAATTCAGGAATAAGGTATTTCGTGTATTCCGTACGGATACGATCTACGTCATCAAGTAAATCCGTCTTCTTCAGAATAGGTAATAGCTTTTCTTTATAAGCAACTAAGGGGTCCATCTAATATTCCTTTTTATCAATTAAAAACGTACTTGACCTTGAGCAATAAACTGTTCTAGGATCTTACCTACATCAGGACCGTCTTTCTTACCTGCTGACCGAAGAGCAGCAGAGTTCAAACGAGTGCCATCGGCAATAGAATCATAATAGAACGTAACCATATCATCACCCCTATCAATGATAGCTAAGGTCATGACACCTGTTGCTTCAAGGAGACGATCACGGAAGGTTTTGTTACTAAACTTACCACCCATAGCGTATTCGACTTCATCAACTGTTTCTTGATCTAAAACAAGTACTGAAGAAGCTTCTGCAATAGAGAACTTACCTGTTACAACATCCCATCCTGTTTTACCACGCATCTTATTCGGACTAAGCTTGCTATAGATACCATCGACATCTTTCATTTGAAGATTACGATGCTTGCGAATTAAATCACTTCCAAATACTAAATCAGAGATAAAGGAAAGACGACCTGTTTTCCAGCCATGTTTTCTTTCAAGCGGACCTTCATTACCTTTGAACCGAGATTCTAGAGCATTCTTTAAGATATTCGTATTAGCAATGGTTGACATCATACGAACAGCAATCTCTACAGTAACTGGTTTTCCATCAGCACCTTTTTCGATTTCTACTTCAATGAATCGACCAACAGCTAATGAACCACTGTCATTTAGACCTTCGATGAGTTTACGGTTTACTTGACTCTCTTGAGAGTAGTAGTCTTCTGCTGGTAATGCATCTTCATGAATATCTTTGAACTCAGTAATTTCATCTAGGATACCAATGACATTTGGTTGTTCTGCCGCCTCAATACTAAGCATAGAAGAAAGGTAACTCTCACCACCTAACCGCGTATCCTGTAGACTGACTCGTTTAATGATTTGAGTACCATCACTGGTGGTTCTGCTTAGAGAGATCAATTGCAGATAAGTAGCGATGAATACGTTAGTCGTTACGCTAAGTACATCGTTTAAATTTGGATACAGTAAACATCTCTCATCAATGATAGCATTAGGTTCTAACCGAGCTATAGCAGCCCGCTTCATTAAACTTTGTGGCTTAGCTGCTGCGGCAATAAGATTACTTAATCCGACTGCGGCTGCTCCAATCAGTGAAAAAGCTAAATTGGCTTTCATACAAAAAAATCCTTTTTTAAGTTTTATAAACTTATAGTAAAATAAAGAAAGGTTATTGAGGTTTTAACAACCATGGCAACAAATGAAGATTTATATTGGCATAACCAAAGAAAAAGTAAAGAAGCTATTGAAAGAGTTACCAGTAATACTGCAATAGGTAATATATCAAGTGGAGCAGCGCGAGCCTTCTTTGGTATAAACCATCGTCAGCAGCCTGGTCTTATTCCAATGAATAAGGACCAAATTGGTTATACCTTCTTTACTCGTCCACTGATGAATATGACAATGGAGAATTTAAGAATCGATAGACGATTATCTCTATTGCTTACCAAAGAACCCACTAGTTATTCTAGATATATCAGAACTGTTTTTGATAATAATTTAATCTCTAGTAATGTGGATTGTCCTTTACTAGATAACTATCAAGCATTCATCCCTATCTTAACTAATTTTATACAAAGTTCATCTGGATGGCCTGATGCAGTAGCACCTACTTACACTTCTCCTGAAGGACAGTATAAGGAAGCTTTTAGTTTTATTGACGGTCCTTTAAACCTCAATGGAACATACGATATAAACTGTACCTTTAGAAATATATTAGGTGACCCAATTACTGACCTCTTTTATTACTGGATTTTGTATGCGATGCTAGTCTTTGAGGATCGATTAGTTCCTTATCCATTATACTGGTGGGAGCATGAAATTGACTACATGACTCGTATCTATCGTGTTACTTTAGATCAGAATAAAAGAATGGTCAGGAGTATCTTAAGTGCTGATGCTGCTTTCCCGTTATCATCACCTATGGGTCAGCGAGGTAACTTTGAAGTAGGACAACCATTTAGTCGAGAAAACGATATGATCAATATCACATTCAGGACAAATGGTCTAACTTATAATGATCCTATTTTATTTGATGAGTTCAATGCGACAGTTATCTTCTTTAATAGTGCAATGCGAGATGATCGTCGAGAACAGGTATTTAGAACTATTCCAGATTGGGCATTAAACTTATTAAATGGATATGGTTATCCTCGTATCAATCCTGCTGATGGTAGTTTTGAGTGGTGGGTTGATAAACGTCTTTTCTATGCTGTTATCCCTAGGGACTTAGCAAGAGAAGTTGATCCTGCTGGCGAAGCATACTGGGATAATATTTAGGAATAAAGGAAAATGAGTCAAGTTACTGCTTATAAAGAAGCATTAAAAAGGGTTATTAATAATCCTTCAGCAATTCAAAGAATTAATTTACGACTACTACGGGAAATTAATGGAGGAGAATTAAACGTATACGATCCTTCTAACCCGATGGTGCAATTACAAGAAGTAAGTGCTAGTGGAATTAGTTCTCTTTTAAATGGGTTTGAGAGTTCTTATCGTAAGCTCTATCCTGTTAATGCAAGACAAGCTGATGACTTATATTTACATATGAGTGATCAGGACTATATTGGTCGCTTTGCTCTACCCTCTAAGGCTAAGTTTCAATTAAAGATCCATTATGATGATTTAATTAATAACTTAGTAGCTGTACCAGATAGAGGATACAAGAAAATTGTTATTCCTCGTAATAGTCGATTTGGTCCAGGGGATTTAGTATTCAGTACTATTTATCCCATTGAGATCAGGGAGATGAATCATGGTGGATTAACTGTTGTATGGGATGTTAATGAAGGTAGTCCTATTGGTGATGTTGAGACAAACTTAATTCCTTTTAATATTATCACTTTAGATAATACAGATTGGTTTGTTATGGAGTTTGATACTTTCCAATATGAGATCACTTCACAAAAAGCCGATTTTAGTCCCACCTCTCCTTTATTTACTACTGTTAACTTTCAAGATGACTTTTATTTCGTAAGAGTTTATATCTCTAGATCGGAAACTGTAGGTAATACCGATCTCTGGGAAGAAATCGCAGTTACTCACACTGACTTAGTCTATAACCCTGATACTATTACAGCTGCTGTAAAAGTCTTAGAACAAAGTGTACAAGTCCATATTCCTATTATCTACATCAATAGGTTTAATTTAGTAGGTAAAGTAAGAATTGATGTCTATACGACTAAAGGACATGTTAGTCTTGATCTAGCTAACTTAAATTCTACTGCTTTTAATTTTAGCTGGTCTACTATTGATAATATTGGTCAGAGTGTCTATACAAAGAACCTCTCTCATTTAGAAGATGTCCAAGTATGGTCTAATGATACTATCAATGGCGGCAGAAATAGTTTAGACTTAGAAGAACTAAGACGGCGTGTTATTTACAATACGATGGGTCCTAGAGTTCCTGCTATTACGCCTGATCAGATTGAGACTATTTTAGCAGATCAAGATTTTGATATTGTAAAGAACGTAGATAATATCACTAATCGAATTTATCTAGCTACTAAACAATTACCTGATCCAACTAATAATCAATTAATTACAGCAGCTAGTTTATCTATTCAATCTGTTCTCTTTAATGCTATTGATGCTATTGATATTGGAACAGTTATTGATAATGGGGAAAGTATTACTTTTACTCCAGAGACTTTATTTCAAAATAGAAATGGTAGGACATATCTAGTTCCTAAGAGTAATATCGATGCAATTAAAGCTCTCCCTATAGACCAACAAGCTTCTCAAGTAACGGGTGGTAATTACTTCTATACACCTTTCTATTACGTTATGGAAATGCTGGAGTCTGAGTTTGATGCACGAGTGTATCGATTAGATGCTCCTGAGGCTCAAAGTAAATCTTTCATTGCTGAGAATGACCTTACTTTACTTTCTTCTACCATTTCTTCTTATCGGTTCTTAAAGACTAGTTCTGGATATCAATTAGAAGTCACTACTACTGAAACTGATGATTTAAAACTTCTTAATGATAATGAAGTTCATGCTCAGATTTCTTTTAGACCTATTGGTGAGATTTCTTATGCTTATCAAAATGGTGAGTTAATTGGTAAGACAGATGAAGGTTCAAGAGTTTATCGATTTGATTTATCCTCTAACTTTAACGTTACACGAAGAGATGGGTTAGAGCTAACAGAATTCTTTATGTTTGAGCAAACACCTCGTTTAACTGAGACTGCTCTACTTAATGATTTTGTTATTACTTTCTCAACAAGTGCGACATTAGGTTCTCAATGGAGGACTAATGAAGCTGATAGCTATTTAGGTAAGTTCTTATTACCTAATCGTATTGCCGCTATCAGTGTTGAGAAGATTCGTCTAAAGTTTGGTGATGCATTAAAAGAATTATGGATTAGAGCTAGAACTATTCCAGGTACTGAACGCTATGAGACTTATCCTTTTGATGTCCCTGCTTATTACTTAGAGGATGTTTATGAAAAAGGGCCTGATGGAACGAATATATTATTCGATAACGACGGTAAACCTTATTTTAACATTCTTCATCATAAGGGAGATCCTCAATTAGATGGTCAAGGAAATCCTATTTATCGACATTTAGCAGGTAGTACAGTTATTGATGAAGTAACTGGAGAACCTGTTGTTATTTCACCTCGTCGTGTTTATAGACAAGTGGATTTTATGATGGTCGATGGTGTGTACTTCTTTAGTACAGATAAGATCATTATTGATTATCGTAAAGAGTTAGTTGATTTAATTATCAATTGGATTATTAATGATATTAAATCATTAACACCTACTTTATTAGAGAAGACTAAAATCTTCTTTTATCCGAAGACAACTACAGGTCCTGTTGAGATCATGTATGGAGCTGGTTTAACAACGAGTTTACCTGCTCAACAAGCTTTTAATGTAGAGTTACACATCTCTGATAAAGTCGATGATGATGAAGCACTAAAACAACAGTTAACTAGAGTGACTATTCAAGCACTTAATGATTACTTAACAAATGCTGTTGTTTCTATTAGTGATATGATTGTTGAATTAAAAGCATTGTATGGTAATGATGTTATGGATGTTAAGATCACTGGTTTAGGCGGTTGGAGTAATGATTTTCCTATGGTAACTATTATTAACTTAACAGACCGACTCTCTTTAAGAAAACGTTTAGTAGCTCGTGCTGATGGTATTCTTATTGTTGAGGAAGACGTTAGTGTTAACTTTATTCGTCATAAACTAGTCTAACTATATAAGGCATAAATAGGAGTCTTAAAAAGACTCCTATTTAT